>DASXTK010000291.1:0-4436 GCA_036505485.1 Acidimicrobiales bacterium | reverse complement strand
GCCCATCGGTCGGCCCTGAGGTTCGCCGGCGATGGCCACCGAGCCGGCATGGTCGGCCGGAGCCAGCGGCTGATCCACGGCGACCAGATCCACCTCGACCACGCCGTCCATCACCAGGGCGAACTCGTCATGGGAAGCCGTGCGCCACCCTGAGAGGCCCTCGGCCCGGATCGCCTCCAGCACGTACTGCTGGTTCTTGGCCACCGCCACCTTCTCCCAGGGGGCGGAGGTGGCGGCGACCTCGAAGATGTTGGAGAAGGCGTAGTGCACCGGATCGTCGTCGATGGCGTCGACTCCGCCCTTGTCGTAGTCCGCCAGCGACCCGAATCGCGTCACGTACTGCGTCACGGAACACTCCCCCCTGTTCGCTATGCGAACTATGGTGCGGTGACCGAACATCAGCGTGAACCGTGGAGTTCGACGTGTCAACAGCCGCGCCCGAGTTCGTCCAGTCGCTGGCCCGAGGCCTCACGGTGTTCGCGGCGTTCTCCCGCGAACGACCGACGCTGACCCTCTCCGAGGTGGCCCAGGCCACCGGGTTGAGCCGAGCCACCGCCCGCCGGCTGCTGTTCACGCTGTGCTCCCTGGGCTATGCGTCCAACGACGGCAAGCGCTTCGCCCTGACCCCCAAGGTGCTGGACATCGGCTACGCCTACCTGTCGTCGCTCGACCTGGCCGGCATCGCCCAGTCCGAGATGGAGGCGCTGGCGGAGCAGACCCACGAGTCGTGCTCCGCGGCGGTGCTCGACGGCAGCGAGATCGTCTATGTGGCCCGGGTCCCGACGAAGCGGATCATGGCCATCTCGCTCGGCCTGGGTTCCCGGCTGCCCGCGTACGCTGCATCGATGGGCCGGGTTCTGCTGGCCGACCTGCGGCCGGCCGAGCTCGACGCCCACCTGGCCCAGACCTCACTGGTGGCACTGACGCCCCGGACCATCGTCGACGAGGCCACCCTTCGGGCCGAGCTGGACCAGGTCCGGACGCAGGGCTGGGCCCTGGTCGACCAGGAGCTGGAGGAGGGCGTCCGCTCGGTGGCCGCACCCCTGCGCAACGGCCAGGGGCGCGCCGTCGCCGCGCTCAACGTGTCCAGCCACGCGGGACGAGTGAAGCTGGACACCTTGCGGGACGAGTTCCTCCCCGCGCTGTTGGACACCGCTTCCCGGGTCAGCGAGCGGCTCGCCCACCGATGAAGTCCGGTACCGCGTTGGTGGATCGGGTTCGTCTGCTGGCCGGGGACCTGCGGCAGGCCGGTGTTCCGACCGGACTGAGCAACGTGGTCGATGCGGTGACGGCATTGCGGCAGGTCGACCTGAGCTCCGAGGAACAGGTCCGATTGGCGTTGCGGTGCACCTTGATCAAGCGGGTCGAGGACGAGGCCCTGTTCGACTCTTTGTTTGCGGCTCGCTTCGCTCCGCCCGTGCCGACGCCCCCGTTCCGGGAGGACACCGCCGACCTGCGCGACCGGCTTGTCGACGCGTTGGCCATCGACGACCGCGGGCTACTCAGTGCCCTGGCCCAGGAGGCAGTCCAGCGCCACGGCGGCTCCGATCCCCAGCGTCTCCGCCACCAGCGGCACCGAACGATGCGGGCGCTGCGCACCCAGACTCTGGTCCACGACGCCCTACGACGACGCCGGGGCGCCGACGGCCGCCGGGACGACACCACTGAGCGGCTCGACCAAGCGGAGATCCGGGACGCGCTGGATCACTTCCTGGCCTCCCTGACCGGGACCGTGGCTGTCGCAATGGAGGACATCGACATCGCCACCGCTTCGGTGGTGGAACTGCGGCGGCTCCGGCATGCGGTTCGTCCGCTGGCCCGCCGCCTCGCCGCCCGGATCTCCCGCCGACGCCATCGACCCCGGGGCGCGCTGGACATCCGTCGGACCATGCGGCGCTCACTCGGCGCGGGCGGGGTCCCGCTCGATCCCCTGTTCCGCCGCCGTCAGCCCCACCGGGCGGATCTGTGGCTGCTGTGCGATGTGTCCGGTTCCGTGGCCGAGTTCGCCCGGTTCACCATCGGGTTGCTGAGCGCCATCCACGACGAGGTGCCGCGGCTGCGGTCGTTCCTGTTCGTCGACGACATCGTCGAGGTGACCGGGCTACTGGCCGCTCGCACCCACGACGTCGACCCGTTCGCCATCGTGGCCGGGGCCGGTGCGCCGCTCGGCGGACGACGCAGCAACTGGGGTGCAGTGGTGAAACGGTTCCACGACGACCACGCGGCCGGCCTCACCCGGCGGTCGACGATCCTGCTCACGGGCGATGCTCGCAGCCACGACCACGATCCCGGGGCCGCGGTCCTGGCCGAGCTGGTGCAGCAGACCCGGGGCGTGTGGCTGCTGGACCCCGAGCCGTCGACGGGGTGGTCGCTCGAGGAGACCGCCGTGGCGGACTATGCCGCCGCCGGGGTCCACGTCCTGGAGGTCCGTACGCTGGCCCAGCTCAGCGCAGCGATAGAGCACATAATCGCTGGTTGATCCAATATTGGGGGACCGACGCCACAGGGGGACATCCGATGCAGGGTCTCATGCAGGACCATCCGCTCACCTTGCCGCACCTTCACGCGCGGGCGGAGAAGCTGTTCTTCGACAAGGGCGTGGTCACGGTCACCGCCACGGGCAAGGACCGGGTGACCTACGGCGACTGGGCCGAGCGCACCCGACGGCTGGGTGGGGTCCTCGACAACCTCGGGATCAGCCCGACCGGACGGGTGGCCACGTTCGGGTGGAACACCGCCCGCCACCTGGAGCTGTACTTCGCCGCGCCCTGCACCAACCGGGTGCTGCACGCGCTCAACATCCGGCTGTTCCCCGAGCAGATCGTCTACATCGCCAACCATGCCGAGGACGAGGTCGTGTTCATGGACCGCAGCCTGGCCAAGCTGCTGTGGCCCCTGCTGGACCAGCTGAAGACCGTGCGCCACGTGGTCGTGATGGACGACGGCGCCGGCGACGTGCCCGACGGCGCGGCCGGCAAGGACCTGCACGACTACGAGGACCTGCTGGCCGACGCCAAGCCGGTGTCGTTCCGGGTGGACGACGAACGCCAGGCCGCGTCGATGTGTTACACGAGCGGCACCACCGGCAACCCCAAGGGTGTCGTGTACTCGCACCG
Organism: Acidimicrobiales bacterium; assembly: GCA_036505485.1. Lineage (GTDB taxonomy): Bacteria > Actinomycetota > Acidimicrobiia > Acidimicrobiales > VFJN01 > DASXTK01. Next base: position 1,320 of record DASXTK010000291.1, on the reverse strand, counting down.
CTCGACCTACCTGCACACCATGGGCGTGCTGGCCTCGGCCATCGGACCCCGGGAGTCGGATCGGGTCCTGCCCGTGGTGCCCATGTTCCACGCCAACGCCTGGGGGCTGGCCCACGCCGCGGTGGCCTCCGGCGCCGACCTGATCATGCCCGGTCCCGACCTGTCGCCCAAGGGGATCGCCTCGCTGCTGGAGGCCGAGCGGGTCACCGTGGCCGCCGGGATCCCGACGATCTGGATGGGGGTGCTGCCCGAGCTGGACGGGCGGGACGTGTCCGCCCTGCGGGCCATCCCGTGCGGCGGGTCGGCGGTGCCCAAGGTGCTGTCCGAGGCCTACCGGGAGAAGATCGGGCTGCCGATCCTCCAGGCCTGGGGGATGACCGAGACGTCGCCGGTGTGCTCCTCGGGGGCCATCAAGTCGACCCTGGCCGCGTCGCTGGACGATTCGGAGTTGGCCGAGCTGCGCACCACCGTGGGCCAGCCGCTGTTCGGGGTGGAGTCCCGCATCGCCGGACCCGATGGCTCGGAGCAGCCATGGGATGGCGAATCCTCAGGTGAGCTGCAGGTCCGGGGACCGTGGATCGCCTCCGCTTACTACAACGACGACCGCTCCCCCGACTCGTTCACCGACGACGGCTGGCTGAAGACCGGAGATGTGGCCACCATCGATCGGCACGGCTACATCCGTCTGGTCGACCGGACCAAGGACGTGATCAAGTCCGGCGGCGAGTGGATCAGCTCGGTCGACCTGGAGAACGAGCTCATGGCCCATCCGGCGGTGGCCGAGGCCGCCGTGATCGGGGTCAGCCATCCCAAGTGGCAGGAGCGGCCGCTGGCCTGCGTTGTTCTCAAGCCGGGCGAGACCGCGACCCGGGACGACATCCTTTCGTTCCTCGAGGGCCGAGTGGCCAAGTGGTGGCTCCCCGACGACGTGGTCTTCATCGACGAAGTCCCCAAGACCTCCGTCGGCAAGTTCTCCAAGAAAGACCTACGCATCCGCTTCGCCAACTACGAGCTGCCCACGGCCTGACCACCCGAAATAGAGATGTCAGCGGTTGCCTGGCAACCATCCGCATCTCAATTTCGGCTCTTGTGACCTGTCCGTGGGTCGAGTTTCGCGGCTCGGTGACGCCATGGGCTGCTCTCGGTGGCTAAGTGACGCTTCGAGGGAAGGGCGGCGGTCAAACGAGCTGGCCCGGAACGGTCTTTGTGGCTCAACCCGATGCCGGGAACACGTTGGGTCGTCGGGGACCGGCGTCGGGGAGCTCTTTGAACGTTTTTGGTTGGTAGGCAACCAAAAACGTTCAAAGAGCGATGGAACAA
>DASXTK010000290.1:0-4390 GCA_036505485.1 Acidimicrobiales bacterium | reverse complement strand
AGCATGCGACCGTCGACGAACATGGCGGTCTTGCCGGATCCGTAGGTCACCGTGATCCACCGGTTGACGAAGTCCCGACCATGCCGAGCCGCGGCCACACCACTGATGTCGGCCACCTCCACATCCCCCTTCTTGCCGTGGAACACCAGCTTTCCCGGCGAGATGTCCAACGAGCCCCGGTCCTCCATCGCCTTCATGGTCACCTCGGTCCCACCCACGGGCCGAGATCGATACCAAACACCCTGAATCGTGGTCATCCCGGGATCCTCCCAGACGCTCACGGAGGAGGATCCTCGTGTTCGGGTTCGTCGTCGTCGGGGTCGTCGGGTTCGTCGGGTTCATCGTCGGGTTGGGGTGTCCAGCCGTTGTCTGTGGGGTTGTGGTGGCGGCATCTGAGCCGGCCGTTGCTCTGGATGGTCTCGCCGCCCTCGCCGTAGGGCTGGGCGTGGTCGATGGCACAGTGCGGGTAGGGGATGTCGCAACCCGGCGACGTGCAGTGCTGATCCCGCACCTGGATGGCTCGGCGTAACCCGCCACGGAAGAACCGGTCCCGTCTCCCCACCTCGATCACCCGGTTCGGGGTGTCGAACACGACGCGTTCGATCTCGGCGTCGAACAGCCACGGCGCCGCCTGCCCCGGGGTGATGGTCCGCCCCGAAGCCAGCTTGCAGATCCGCCCCTTGAATGTCTCCCAGCCGACCAGCACCGTGAACAGCGGCGACGGCCGCCGTCCGCCCTTCGGCATCGTCGCGGAGCGGGTCGCCATCTCCACCAACGCGTCATGGCGACGCTGCCCCGACGTCCTCGCCAGTTTGTCGATACTGGTCTGATCCCCCCAGGATTCTTTCGCCTCGGCCCAGTCCGCTTTGAACAGGGCGGTTTCGAGGCGTTCCAGTTCGGTGGCGAAGATCTCCCCACCAATCGCGTCCATCTGCCCATCCACTCGCTTCACCCCATCGAGCATCTCCGACACATTCAGACGCCGAGCCTCGTAGTCGTTGGTGGCTTTGTCTTCGGCGCCGTCCTCATCCACGAGTTGTTCCCAATACCGCACCGCGGCCACGAACTCGGCGAACTCGAGTTCGTGCGCCTGGTCCAACAGCAGCTTTTCGGCGTCAGGGAACGCTGCTTTCACCGCCGGACGGTGCGATCCGGCCACGCGGGCGAACACCCGGACGTGGTCTTCGCTGATCGTCCCCGCCGCGAACGCCTCCGCCACCCGTGGCATCAACCGCGACCGCTTGGACAGATACACCTGGTGGCGCATCGCCTGCAGCGAACACTTCGCGTCCCGCGCCAACCTGGCCGCCGCTGACTTCGAACCATCGGCGGCGTAGCCCCTACGGAGGTCATACATCCCGGTGAGGCGGATCTCCTCGGCGCGAAGTCGGGCCGATTGGCGACGCAGTGCCACGAGTCCGTCGTGGAGGTCTTCGTCGGTGACTTCGGCGTCGACGGAGGCTATGAGGTCGATGCTTTGGATCAACTCTCCGATCCCGTCCATGCATCCCATCATCCTCCGGGGGTCTGACAATTTAGGCCCTCTGAGCAGCAGAAACTTTCGAAAATGATGTTGGTGGTGTCCTTGCAGCGACCTTGCCGAGACACGCCCTAACGGGCCCATCTCGAGGGCAACGTCGAAACACTCCGACCGCCGCACCCCTCCACCCCGCAAACCACCCCCCAAAGACCCACCCCGAGACCAACGAGGGTTGTCAAGGGTCGGTTCTGGGCGGCGCCCCCGGCGCCGAACAGAACCGTGCCCTTTACAACCCGGACAAGCCCCACGAACACAATCGAACAAAGCCAGCCCCCCCCAGGGGGCTGGCTTACAAGCCTCGTTCCCCGCCCTACCGCGACGGGCTCGGGGTGATGGAGACCTTGCCCGTGGCGGGGCCGCGGAGGATGCGGATGGCTAGTTGACCGTTGGCGAGGCTGGCTTCGACCGTGGCTCCGAAGCCTCCCGGTAGGTCGAGCTCTCGTTCGTAGCCGCCGTAGTCCCACTCGTGGACCAGGTAGCCGCGGGGTGGGGCTGAGCGAACGTGGGCGGTGATGCGGAGTCGTCCCGGCCACAGGTCGATGGTGACGTCGCTGGGCTGGACCGCCGGCAACGGCGCCACGACCACCAACGCGCCGTCGGTCTCATACACGTTCACCGGCACCGTTTGGGGTCGCATGAGCCGCTCGGTCGCCCGGGTGGCCTCGGTCACCTGTGACTGCCGGGTCTGGTCGGGAACCATGGTCGCTCCGTACCCACACGTCCCGACGATCAGTCGCCCCCAGATCAGCTGCCGAGCAACCGGCCGAGCAGCTCGTCGACCGCGGTCTCCCCCATCCGCTGCGCCTCGGCGGGATCCTCGGTTCGGGCGATCAGAAGCGCCACCTCGTTGAGCGCCGCCAGCATCATGTGGGCGAACAGGTCGACCAACTCGGGGTCCAATCGTCCCGCCTCGGAGACGGCCTGCAGCGCGGCCTGGAGCAGTCCGAGCCCGCCGGCCTCCTCGATCTCCCGCCAGCGGACCCATCCCAGGACTGACGGAGCGTCCACCAGCACGATCCGCTGGACCACCGGATCGCCGGCCTGCCACATCCAGGCCAGGCAGCCGGCACGCAGCTCTTCGACCGGATCGGCGATCCCGGCGCCGGCCACGATGACCTTCTCGCCGATCTCGGCCTCGACCCGGTCGAGGACCGCCTCGAACAGGGCTTCCTTGCTGGCGAAGTGGTGGTAGAGCGAGCCGCGGCTGGCGCCGGACTCCTTCAGCACCGCGTCGATGGACGTCCCGTCGTAGCCGTGCTCGGCGAACAGGCGGGTGGCGATGTCGATGAACTGTCCCCGGGTGGCCTGGCCACGCTCGATCTTCCGGTTCACGACAAGAATCTCCTCTTGACCGACCGACTGTCGGTTTAGTATTCATCTCTATACCGACAATCGGTCGGTAACGGCTCCTCAAAGCTAACGCCGATCCCCACCACCCGGCCCAAGGGCGGAGACGAACCCGATGACACTTGACCAGCTCGACACCCAGCGACACATCACCGAGACCCCCTCCGGCCCGATCAGCTATGTCGACGTCGGCGACGGTCCCCCCGCCTTGTTCATCCATGGTGTCGGCCTCAGCAACCTGCTGTGGCGAGGCGTGATCGCCGGCGTGAGCGACATGCGCCGCTGCCTGGCCCTCGACCTACCCCTCCACGGCCACAGCCCGGCCCGGCCCGACCAGGACTTCTCGGTCCGGGCCCTGGGCCAGCTGCTCGACGAGTTCTGCGAGAGCCTCGACCTCGACGCCGTCGACCTCGTGGCCAACGACACCGGTGGCGCCATCGCCCAGGTGTTCGCCGCCCGACATCCGCAGCGCATCCGCAGTCTCACGCTGACCAACTGCGACACGAGGGACAACCTGCCGCCCGAGGGATTCCTGCCGACGGTCGAGCTGGCAGCCCAAGGACAGCTGGCGCCGTTCGGGGTCCAACTGGTCGAGACCCCCGAGCTCGCCCGGACCGGCCCCCTCGGCGCCGGCTACGAGGACCCCGCGCACCTCAGCGACGACTTGGTCCGGGCCTATCTCACCCCTGTCGTCGGCGACCTCAGCCGCGGCCGGCAGTTCGAACGCTGCCTCACAGCCCTGGTCAACCAGGACCTCGTCGACATCGAACCGCTGCTGGCGAAGCTGACCGCGCCGACGTTGCTGGTCTGGGGCACTGGTGACGAGCTGTTCCCCACGTCGTTCGCGTACTGGCTGCGGGACCTCATCCCCGGCGCCACCGAGGTGGTCGAGATCCCTGGGGCCAAGCTGTTCTTCCCGGACGAGCGCCCCGACGACCTCATCCCCCACCTCCGCCGCCACTGGGCCGCGACCGCCTAGGCCCCGAGTAGGTCGCTGAGGGTGGTGAGGCGGAAGCCCTTGGCCCGCAGGCCATCGATGATCTGTGGGAGCGCCTCGTCGGTCAGCGGAGCGCCGTCGCCGCCGTTGAGGTGCATCACGATGATGGACCCAGCGTGGGCGTTGTTCAGCGTCTGGTTGACGATGGCCGGCACCGACCGGCCGCCGGCGTCGCCGGAACTGTCGCCGTCGATCACGGTCACGCCGATCGGGGCGATGGTGCTGAGCGCGGCATCGTCGTGGCACAGGCCGGGGAACCGGAAGTAGCGGGTTCCCCGGTCGGTGAACCGGGCCAGGGTCTCGAGAGGCTGCGCCACCTCCTGGACCATCTCCTGCGGCGGAACGACCCCCAACCCGTAGCAGTCGCCCCGGAACGCCCGATGGGTCTGGGTGTGGGTGGCCAGCTCGAACCGGGCATCGGCCACGATGGCCGCGGTCTGCTCCGGGTACTGCTCCATCCACAGACCGGTGAAGAAGATCGTCGCCGGAGTGTCGGTGCTGGTCAG
>DASXTK010000289.1:0-10411 GCA_036505485.1 Acidimicrobiales bacterium | reverse complement strand
TGTGCGACGTCGTCACCGGCGGGACCGGAGCTGCCGCCATGCTCGAGCAGCTGTACCGGTCCGGGCTGTTCCTGGAGACGCTGGACGTCCACCGGACCCAGTTCCGCTACCAGCGCCTGTTCGGGGAGTTCCTCCGCCACCAGCTGCATCTGGTCGACCCGGGACGGGAGCGCAAGGCCCGCCTGGCCGCCGCCGGCTGGTACGAGGAGCACGAGGACATCACCGCGGCCATCCACCATCTCCTGGCCGTCGACGAGGCTTCGGAGGCAGTGCAGCTGGTGCTGCGCCACGGCGAGCACTTCGCCGCCTCCGACCGCATCGCCGAGGTCCGGACCTGGATGCGGCTGCTGCCCGATCACGCGCTCACCGACGATCTCCGTCAGATGATGGAGGTAGGTCGGCTGTGCGTGATGACCGGTCTCCGGGACGAAGCCCTCATGTGGCTCGATCGGGCGGCGTGGCGGGTGAACAGCCTCGCCGACCCGGCCTTGACCGCGGAGCTGTCGTTGCTGCGCATCTACGTGCGGGCCCATCGGGGTCAGCTGGAGGCGGCGACCCGCGAGTCCGAAGTTGCGCTGGAGGCCGCAGCCGAGGCCGCCGAGGTCGACCCCACCCTGCTGGCCCGGATCCACCACATCACCGCCGCGGTGCACGCGGCGCTGGACCAGGTCGACGGAGCCCGGTGGCACCGCGACGCCGCCCCGCGCACCGACGAGAACGACCTGCTCGACACCTACAGTGCCTGGCTCAGCTACCGCATGGGCAACCTGGAGCGGGCCCTGGAGCACGCCGCCGACGGCCTGGCCCGGAGCGAGGTCCCCTGGTACTGGAGCACCTGCCGCCTCACCAAGGGCGCTGTGCTGCGGGAGCGCAACCAGCTCGACCAGGCCGAAGCCGAGCTGGTCGAGGCTCGCACGCTGGCGCAACGGTGGTCGCGTCCGTTGATCAGCGTGCTGGCAGCGATGGAGCTGGCACAGATCCGGGGCGCCCAGGGTCGGGTCGGGGAAGCGCTGGACATCCTGGCCGAGGCTCGGACCGGGACCGACGGCACCAACCTCCGGCAACGTCTCGACGTCACCCAGGCCAGCCTGCTGCTGGCCCAGGGCGACATGGAACGGTGCCTGCTGCTGCGCCGGGAGCTGTCGAGCGGACGCGAGACCGCGCTGCTCGACATCCGCCTGGCGCTGACCGCGGGCCAGATCAACCAGGCCATCGAGCTCCTCGAGGGCAAGTTCGAGGCCATGGCCCAGTCCACCCAGGACCGCATCTCGGCTCGCCTGCTGCAGGCCCGGGCCCGGGTCACCATCGACGAGTCCGCCGCGCTGGCCAACCTGCGGGCCGCGGTCGATCTCGGCCGCCCCGAGGGCTTCGTCCAGGTGTTCGCCCCCGATCTGGCGCCGCTCGAACCCCTGCTGCGCCGCCTGGCGGCCGACAACGACGACCCGTACCTGTTCAGCCTGCTGGCCGCCACCGCCGAGACCCGCTCGGACCCTGTCGTGGTCCCGGCCATGGTCGAGGCCTTGAGCACCCGGGAGCAGATCGTGTTGCGCTACCTGCCCACGGCGCTGTCCAACAAGGAGATCGCGGCCCAGCTCCATGTCTCGGTCAACACCCTCAAGAGCCATCTGAAGAACATCAACCGCAAGCTAGGCACCAGCTCGCGGATCGAGGCCGTGTCGGCGGCCCGGGGGCTCAGGTTGCTCTGACGGTCAGAAGATCCGCTGCTGCCGCGCTGCGGCGACCGCAGCCGAGCGGGACCCCACTCCGAGCTTGCGATAGATGCTCTTGAGGTGCGTCTTCAGCGTGTTGACCGACATGTGGAGCTCGAGCGCCACCTCCCGGTTCGACAGGCTGGTCTGCAGGTAGCGCAGTACCACGGCCTCGCGGGCGCTGAGTGGTTCGACCAGGGCCGAAGCCGCGGGTGCAACCCGGGGCCGGTCGGTGATGGCGGCGAGGAGGCCGTGGGAATAGCCGTCGGTGGGCCGGGCCGCAACCAGGCGACGCAGGTCCGCTGCGAGGGCCGGCAGGTCGTCGACGAAGACCTGCACGAAGCCCAGCGGTCGTCCGAACTCGATGGCGGTGACCAGCTCGTCGGCGGCCACCGTGCCGGCTTCGGCGAGTCCGACCCTCGCCCGGAGCAACCAGGCGACGATCTCGTCCTGACGGGAACGGCGCACGCGCTCGAACTCCGCCAGGGCTATCCGGGCTCGGTCGGGCTGTTCGGCGGCCAGCGCCAGCCGGACGTCCAAGGGCGCGGTCAGCCGTCCCGTCGTCAGCTCCCGCCGGGCCCGGGCACTGCGTTCGAGGTCACCCTCGCGCTGCCACAACGTGGCCCGCGCCGCCTCCACCCGCTCGCGCAGCGCGGGACCGTGGGTCTCGGCCCGGGCCGCTTCCAACATCTCGAAGGCCTCGCTGGTTCGGCCCTGGGCGAACCGCACCAGGGCCAGCTCGATCGAGGCGAACACGACGATCCGGGGTCGCGACCACTGCCGGGACAGGTCGAGGGCCCGGGTCAGGTCGACCTCGGCCTCGTTGAGCTGGTTGCGCTCCCGCCGGACCGCACCCCGGGCCACCAGCGGTGTCCCCCACTGCCAGGGCAGGCTGCTGCGGGCCAGCAGCTCGTTGGCGTACCCCAGGGCCAGGTCGAGGTCGCCTTCGCGGTAGGACAGCCAGGCGCTGTAGGCCTCCATCGGCACCTCCGCCTCCTCGTCGGACGGGGCGGCATCACGGTGACGACGAGCGGCCTCGAACTCGTCGAGTCCGGCGTAGGCCCCGGCCAACAGGTGCTGGGCCTTGGCCACCAGGCTGTCCTCGATCGCCTCGGGCCCCTCGGTCTCGGCCAGCTTGAGGACGCGCTGGGCTTCGGGAATGGCTGCCTCCAGGTTCCCGAGGATGGCGTAGGCGAAGCCCGACAGCAGGGCCTGCTGGGCCTGCAAGGCCGGGTCGTCGCTGGTCTCGGCCTGCCAGCGGGTGCGGGCCAGCCAGGTCACGGCCTCGTCCCGCATGCCCGCCATCACGCACAGGCGGGTGATCTCCATCATCTGGGTCAGGTCGCTGGTCCGGGTGCCCTCGGGCCAGGCCGCCAACCAGCGGCGCAGGGTGTCCACCTTGCCCATCGCCGCGAAGCGCTGGCCGTGCTCGACGACCAGCCGGAGCGCACCGTCGGGTCGCTGGCCGGCCAGGTAGTGGCCGATGGCCTCGGAGACCTCACCCCGCGCCTCGTAAGCCCGTCCGGCGGCCCGGTGGGCGTCGTTCTCCCGCTCCGGGTCGAGCAGGTGCAGCCGGTGCCGCAGGAACTCGCTGAACAGCGGCTGGTAGCGGAACATCGAGCGCTGGTCGTCGACGGCCTCGACGAACATGCCGGACCGCTCCAGCTGCTCGAGTCTCGCGGCGCTGCCGGTGCCGTGGGTGACCAGGTCGCAGAGCCGGGCATCGAGCGAGTCCAGCACCGAGGTGGCGAGGAGGAAGTCCTGGGTCTCCGGAGTCTGGGGTTCGAACACCTCCTCGGCGAGCAGGTCGGCGATGTAGCGGTTGGCTCCGCTCAGCCCGGTCAGGAAGGCGTGGGCGTCGTCGTGCTCCTCGAGGGCCAGGGCGACCAGCTTGGTTCCGCCCACCCAGCCCTCGGTGCGCTCGGCCAGAGCCACCGAGTCGTCCTCGTCGACGTCCAGTCCCTCGAACCCTTGGAGGAACACCCGGAGCTCGGCCTGGTCGAAGGCCAGCTCACGGGCGTGGATCTCGACGAGCCGGCCGCGGGCCCGCAGCAGCCCTTGCCGCAACGGCGGCTCGGCCCGTCCGCACAGCACCACCTGGAGCGAGTCGGGGAGATCGAGGAGGAAGTCGCCCAGCACCTTGGTCGTGGGACCGTGCAGCGCCTCCAGACCGTCGAGGACGAGGACGGTTCGACCCAACTGATCCAGCTCGGCCACCAGCCTTTCGAGAACGGCTTCGGGCTGCGGCGGCGGCTCGCTCGACGTGAGGAGATCCAGCGTTTCGACGCCCCAGCTTGGGTGGGGCTGGCGCAGGGCTCCGATGATCCGGGTCCACAGATGCCGGATGTCGGCGTCGCCGTGGTCCAGCGCCAGATAGGCCATCACCGGTGACGACCCAGCCGCGTGCCAGCCGCTGATCAGCGTGGTCTTGCCCGAGGCCACCGGCGCCACGATCTGGACCACCTGGGCGTGCTCGATGGCCTCGTCCAGCCGGCGATGCAGCCGCGGCCGGGGGACGTAGCGGTCCGGCAGCGTCGGCAGCCCCGCCGCGGCGATTCCTCTACTGGTCTGCAGCCACTGCCACCCCGTCATCGGACCTCCGCCTGCCCGCCGCGCCCGATCACCCGGGCGACCCACCCTGCTCAGCGCCGGGGTGAGACTCCACCACCCTCGAAGGATGATTGCGTCCATCTACTGTCAGACACTTGCAATGTATTTCATGGTCTTACTCGAGGATGTCGACCGGGGTGCCCAGGGGCAGGAAGGTGGCCATGCGGGTGATGACGTCGTTGGGAACACGGATGCAGCCGTGGCTCACGTTCTGGCCGATCGAGCTCGGATCGTTGTTGCCGTGGATGCCGATGACGCCCTGGCCGTCCCCGTTCATGGAGGTCAGCACGTTGGAGAAGCCCGAGAGGCCGAACACGTAGGGTCCGTACACGGTGTCCGGGTTGGGCGGTTCCAGCAGCTCCTTGATGTAGTAGGTGCCACCGGGCGTGGGGGTGCTGTCCTTTCCAACCCCGACCTGGGTGGTGAGCACGACGTCATCGTCGCTCATGACCTTGAGCGTGTGCGCCGTCAGCTCGACGTTGATGCGGTACTGGGTCTGGGCCAGGGTCACGTCCGATGCGTGGATCCAGGCCCGGGTGCCGTTGGGCCGCACCGGCAGCATGACCGGCAGCCACTTCCCGTCGGCATCGTTGGTGTCGACCAGGAAGGTCAGCGGGGTCCCGTACTCGTCGGGGTTGGTCAGATGGTCGGTCGGGGTGGCGTCCTTCGGATCGGCGAAGGCATCCACGACGGGGACCGCGGCGGTGGCGATCCAGCTCGCGCCGGGCAGCAACGCCGTCTTGTCGTTGGGATGAGCGACGATGTCCGGCCGGTCCGCGGTGGTGCACGCCCCCAGCAGAGACCCCGCCGCGACCACCAGAAATCCCCATCGCCAGGCGCCAATCTCACGCACAGTGCAGACGTACTCACGCTCCGCTCTCTACCCGCGGATCGGTGACGGTCCTCGGGTCCCCGCTAGACCTCGTCGAAGATTTCGATGGTCCCGCTGTAGCAGGCGACCCAGATGCGGCCGGTGGAGCGGTCGTAGGTGATGCCGATGGGGTGGCTGTTCACGGGGACGTCCTGGAGCACGGCCAGGTCGGCGGTCTGGACCTTGGACACCGTGTTGGAGAAGTAGTTGACGACGTACAGCGACTGGCCGTCGGCGGAGATGTCCATGCTGCGTGGGGCCTGTCCCGTGGACACCGTGCCGACCACCGCCCCGCTGGCCAGATCGATCTTGGCCACCTGACCGTCGGCGTTGAGGGTGGCGTAGAGCGATGCGCCGTCGGGGCTCATGACCAGGTGACGGGGTGATCCGCCGACGTTGGCGATGGCGCCGCTCACCGCCAAGGTGCGCAGGTCCACGGTGACGATGTCGCGGCCACCCATGATCGCCACGTAGGCCGTGGTGGAGGTGGGATCGACGGCGATGCCCCGGGGGTAGCGGCCGATCTCCAGCCGCTGCACCTCCTGGCCGGTGGCGGTGGCGATGATGCTCAGGTCGTAGCTGCACCAGTTGCTGACCAAGACCCAACGGCCGTCCGGGCTGGCGGCCACGTACTTGGGCACCGAGCCCACCGGGATCACCTGGTCGATGCTGAAGTTGGCCACGTCGATCCGGTACACGAAGCTGGAGTCGACGCCGCTGGCCGGGGAGCATTCGTCGCTGCCGGGGTTCCCGAAGCCGGGGCCGTACATCGAATAGTTGGAGACGTAGGCCTTGCGACCGTCGGGCGAGAACGCGGCCTCGACCGGACCGCCCTGCACCGCACCCGGTGGATAGCCCGGGATGCCGAACTGGGCCAGGTCGACGGTGTCGGGGATGGTAGCCACCAGTTCGCCGGCGGCGTCGTAGGCCGTGACCGTGTGGTTGTAGATCATGTTCTGCGCCAGGACCAGGCCGGTTCCCGAGGCCACCACCGACTTGGGCGAGATCGGACCGCCCACGGTCCGAGCCAGCTGCAGCGTCTTCTGGGTCATGGGAATGGGCGGGACCGTGGTCGGCGCAACCGTCGTGGTGGTGGTGGTGCTGGTCGACGTCGTCGAGGTCGTGGTGGTCGTCGCCGCGGTGTCGTGGTCGTCGTCCCCACCGCAAGCGGCCATGGTCAGGCTGATCGTCAGCATCAGAACTGCAGAACGTGACCTTGCCACCGCCCACAGTGTGGCACGGCCACATTGGCAGTCAGGGCTTCATCGACCAGTCCCAACCCGGCCAGCCGGGGAAGGGTTGCTCGATCGGCGGCGGGGTCCCGGGCAGATCACCGGCAGTGCGGGGATGGGCGACCGGGGTGAACACCGAGGCGATGGGAGCGCCGACCTCGATCCGGCCCCGGTCCACGCTGGGGTGGGCCCGCGGTCGCTCGGCCCGGGTGGAGCCGTCGGCGAAGAAGATCGCAGTGTGGGCCCGTCGCACATCGCCCGTCAGGTTGGGTCCGGCGGTGTGGATGGTCAGACCATGGTGGAACGCCACATCGCCGGCCCGTACCGGGACGAACACCGGTTCCACACCCTGGGCTTCGGGGCCGTGGGCGAGATCGAAGCCCTGGGCGCTGAAGATGTTGGCGAACTTGCGCACCCCGAAGCGGTGGCTGCCCGGGACGTAGCCCATGGCTCCCATCTCCAGGGACACGTCGACCAGTGGGATCCAGGCGGTGATGGTGTTCGACTCGGTGATCGGCCAGTACGGCTGGTCCTGGTGGGGGTCGGTCCCCCGGCCGCCCGCCTCCTTGTAGAGCGCCTGGTCGTGCCACAGCCGTACCGAGTCGACCCCGAGCAGTCCGGCCGCGGCCGCGGTGATGGCCGGGTGGAAGGTGAGCGGACGCACATCCGGCCGGTCCTCCCACAGGTTGATGCACTGTTGGAAGGACTGCTCGTAGGTGGTCTTCTCGTCCAGGGACCGCGGATCGTCGGCGCAGCGGACGTGTACGCCTTCGTCCACGGCGGTTCCGAAGCTCTTCAGCTCGTCGGCTGACAACAGGTCGGGCACGACCACGAAGCCCTGTTCTGCGAACCGATCCCGAAGCTCCTCCTTGACCATCGGGTCAAGGTAGCGCGGGCGGCGTCAGACCCGGAGGGGATCCACCGACAGACGGAGGCGGCCGGGGGGACGAGGGGTGGCGGCCAGGGCATCGCAGAGGATGTCGTGGTTGGGGGCCCGGACCAGCCAGCGGCCGTCGGCCGGCCCCAGCACCTCGACCCCCAGCTCCCTCGGGACCCCGGTGACGAATGCCCCGGCGGACTGACCGGACACCTCGGCCAGCGCGGTGGTGGGCGGGAAGCGGAGTAGCTCACGGCGTTCCGCCTCCGCTCGGCTCACGCGGGTCGGGTCGGCCTGCAGCGCCGCCTGCACCACCTCGTGGCGGGGCAGGCGGGTCTGGAGCACCAGGCGCCCGCCGCCGTCCTTGCCGCCGACCAGGCGGGCGGCCCGGGCGATCAACCCCATCGCCTGCTCGACCGCTCGATAGCGGGGCGCCAGCAGCTCCTGGTCGAGGTCGAGGAAGGCGACGACATCGGCTCGGTCGATCTGGTGGAGGGCAGCTTCGGTCCCCACCACCACCCGTTCCGTCGGCTGGTGGTCCGTATCGGAGGAGCCGGAGACCTCCGCGACCGGCTCGCCGATCAAGGCCTGCAGCTCCTCGCGGACCCGGCTGACGCCCTGGCGGAGCAGCTTCATGCGAGCTCCGCCACAGGCCTTGCACACCACCGGGCGCACCGCGCCGCACCGGGGACAGACCAGACGTCCCTCCTCGGGTTGGGCCACCGCCGCGTCGCACGCCTCACAACGGGCCAGTTCGCCGCAGGCGGCGCAGGCCAGGAGCCGGGCCCGGCCGGTGCGGTTGAGCACGCACACCACTCGCCGATCACCCCGCAGCATCTGGACCAAGGCCGGGGAGAACAAGCCGGTCCGCGGGTCGTCGCGGCGGCGGTCCACCACATCGACCACCGGCCAGCCGGCCCGTTCCTCGGAGCGGGACCCGACGACCAGCTGCCCCCAGGCCAACGCCTCCAGGGACGGGGTCGGCGACACCAGAACGCAGAGAACCCCGGCCCGGCGGGCCCGCTCGATGGCGACGTCCCGGGCGTGCCAGGTGGGGGTCTGCTCCTGGGCATGGCCCTCGTCGTGCTCGTCCAGCACCACGACTGCAGCCAGGTCGGCGATCGGCGCCCAGGCCGCGGCTCGGGTCCCGACCACGGTGGCGCCGGCCGCTCCCTGGGCCCAGTCCCGGGGGTGGAACGCCACCGTGACCCCGGCGCGGCGCAGCCCCATGCCGATCGACCGGGCCAGACCGGCTCCAGGACAGAGCACCAGCGTGTTGCCCCGGGCCGCCGCGGCCAGGCACAACGGAAGGACGTCAGCCGCCGGGGCCAGCCGCAACATGGCCTGTCCGGCCGCCAACGCCTCGACGAGCAACGGATCGGCGGGAGCGGCCGGCCGCCCGTACGTTCCAGCCGGCGACGGCAGCGCCGCCACCACCCGCTCGGGGGACGCGGTGCGCAGGAACGAGGCCGGTCGGCCGGCCCAACGCCACGCGGCCCAGCGGGCCAGGTCGATCAGCTCGGCCGGCGGCCCGTAGCCCGAGACCTTGGCGAGGGGGCGCAGAGACACGCCAGCAGGCGTCTCCACATCGGTGGCCACCACCCAGCCGCCGACCCGGCGGGGACCGAGGGCGATGCGGACCCGGGTTCCGACGCGCACCTGGTCCCCGAAACCATCAGGGACCAGGTAGTCGAACTCCTTGGTGATGGCGGGTTCCTCGGTGAGGACCCGCACCACCTTCATGCTCAAATGCCGAGCGCGGACTTCAGGTCGTCGACCCGAGAAGTCTGCTCCCAGCTCAGCTCCTTCTCGCTGCGCCCGAAGTGACCGTAGGCCGCAGTGCGCTTGTAGATGGGCCGCCGCAGCTCGAGGTCGCGGATGATGGCCGCGGGCCGCAGGTCGAACACCTGCTGGACTGCTTCGCCGATCTTGAGCGGGTCGACCTGCTCGGTGCCGAAGGTCTCGACCATGACCGACACCGGGTGGGCCACACCGATGGCGTAGGCCACCTGGATCTCGCAGCGCTTGGCCGCACCGGCGGCAACCACGTTCTTGGCCACCCAGCGGGCCGCGTAGGCCGCCGAGCGGTCGACCTTCGACGGGTCCTTGCCCGAGAAGGCACCACCGCCGTGACGGGCGGCGCCGCCATAGGTGTCCACGATGATCTTGCGACCGGTCAGGCCGCAGTCGGCGTGGGGGCCGCCCAGCTCGAAGCTGCCGGTCGGGTTGACCAGGACCTTGAAGTCGTCGTCGACGAACTCCAAGGGCAGCAGCGGACGGATCACGTGCTCGATCAGGTCGGGCTTGATCAGGGTCTCGGCATCGAGGCCGGGCTGGTGCTGGGTGGAGATCAGCACGGTCTTCAGCTCGACCGGCCGGCCGTCCTCGTAGTCCAGTGTGACCTGGGTCTTCCCGTCGGGACGGAGGTACGGCAGGATGCCGGCCTTGCGAACTTCGGCCAGGCGGTGGGCGAGACGGTGGGCCAGCCAGATCGGCATGGGCATGAGGTCGTCGGTCTCGTCACAGGCGTAGCCGAACATCATTCCCTGGTCGCCGGCACCCTGGCTGTCGAGGTCTTCCTCGGCGCCCTCGAGGCGCTCCTCGTAGGCCTTGTCGACACCTTGGGCGATGTCGGGCGACTGGGGATCGATCGAGGTCATCACACCGCACGTGTTGCCGTCGAACCCGACGGACTCACGGTCGTAGCCGATGCCCTTGATCGTCTCGCGGACGATGTTGGGGATCTCGACGTACGCGGTGGTGGTGATCTCACCGGCCACGATCGCCAACCCGGTGGTGACCATCGTCTCGCAGGCAACCCGGCTGAGCGGGTCGGCCGCCAGGCAATGGTCGAGGACGGCGTCGCTGATCTGGTCGGCCACCTTGTCGGGATGGCCCATCGAGACGGATTCGCTGGTGAACAGGTAGCGGTCGTGGTGCGACACGGGAAATGGTCTCCTTACGGTCGTTCTTTGATGCCCGAGCACGATGACGGGGCGGGCGGGGGCCGCTGCGCTCCCGCAAAGGTTCGGGGCCGCCGAACCCTCGTCGTGGCTCCGAGTTTAGCAAGACGCCTCGGGAATGGGAAGGATGATTGCACCCGCGCGGGGGC
>DASXTK010000288.1:0-10234 GCA_036505485.1 Acidimicrobiales bacterium | reverse complement strand
GCGCACCCGCGACCATCCGCCGACCTGGAAGGCGTCGACGCTGGCCAACGCCAGCGACGGCTGGTCGCCGGACAAGGCCCGCGGCAACGTCGATCCGACACCGATCGCCCGCAGGGTCGTCCCTGGGCCCATGAGGTCGAGGACTCGATCGAGCCAGCCTTCGGTCGTCCCGGTCCCGGCCCCGCCTCGCTCGAGGCAGTCCTGGGCCTGGAAGTGGCTACGGGAGAGATCGGGGGTCGAGACCCCGGGGACTGCGGTGAACTGGCCGCGGTTCCACAGGTCATGGAGCGGGGCGAGCGCCGGGTGCAGTCCGAAACCGCGGTCGAGGGGGAGCAACGACGCGCCGCGCACCGCGATCTTCGGGCGAGCGGCCAGGAGATCGGGGTCGTCGGCCGGGACCACGACGGACAGCCCGTCCAGGCCACCACGCAGGAAGATGACGATCAGGGTGCCGCTGCCGCTGTCGGCGGCATAGGACACACGGGTGGTGACCAGCTGGGCGCCAAGGCTGGCCACGCCGGTCATCCCCAGTCCGGCCACGAAGCGGCGTCGGGTGAAGCCGTGGCGCCAGAGGTCGCGGCGGTGATCGCGCTCCGCTTGGACCTGTTCAGCAGCATCCCGGATGTCCACGTTCGGGTCCTCCTCAGCGCAGCGCGAAGTAGGGGGAGTCAAGGACCAGCGGAACCACGTGCTGGACCAGGTCCTGCAGGTTGGACTGGTCGGTCGGCGTGGCCGCGTCGGCGCCGACGAACCCCAACAGCGCATCCCGGTGCGGGGGCAGGAAGGTCTGGAAGCAGACACGGAGGCACAGGCTGTCGATGTAGTCGCCAACGGTCGCCTGCGACCGGTCGCCGATGAGGTTGCTGGCCGGGGCCGCGGTGTACCCGTCCCAGCCCTGGACCAGTCGACGATGGGTGTTCCACGTCTCCAACAGACCGCTGGCCGACGGCCATGCCGCCTGCACGTCGGGATAGCCGTTCGGCGAACGCCATCCCACCGGAGACTGGCCGAGTCGCTTCTCCAGCCACAAGTACATGGTGTCGAGCAGCTCGGGCGTCTGGGCATCCGGAGCGAGCCCCAATGCCCGAATGCTGGCCATCTGGTTCTCCATGGGCCGGCGGGTCTTCTGACCCACGGCGGCCCAGAACTCGCCGGAACGGAACATGATGTCGAAGACGGGGACGATGGCCGTCCCCCCGTCCAGGTAGGCGGTGGCCAGGCGATCGACCAGCGACTGCGGTGGATTGTCCGAGACGAATCGAACGGCCAGCTTGCGGGCGATCGCCTGGGCGGTCGACGGATGGTTGGCGAGGTAGCGCAGATAGGCATCGCCGACGTCGAACCCACCGGCCGCGCTGGCGTTGGGGTCGGTGAAATCGAGGACCTGCACCGCGCCGGTCCAGTGCTTGTTCGGGTCGTAGAGGAAGGTTCCCTCGGCGCCGGACTCGGTGTTCGCGACCGTGCGGCCCGTGAGGATGTACGCGCTGTTGCGCACGTCGTCCTCGGTGTAGCCCGCACCAATCCCAACCGTGTGAAGCTCCAACAGCTCGCGCCCGAGGTTCTCGTTCACCGAGGTCTTGTTGGACAGGGCGTTGCTCAGATACCGCAACATCCCGGGGTGCTGCATGGTCGCCAGCAGCATGTCGGTGAACGACCCGAGCGCATGGGTGCGGATCACATCGTTCTGGAAGGAGACCCCGACGTCCCAGGACGAGAGGATCGTCATCGGAACGTTGAAGTGATTGGCCCAGAAGTCCACGACCACCTCGTGGAGCTGTCGCTTGGACCAGATCATCCGGCCGAGCGTGGCCAGGCTGTAGTCGGACATGGCGTCATGGGCGTTGCGGGCCATCGACCTCTGCACCTGAGCCGGCTCCATGCTGGCTCCCGGGTACGTGTTCCACACCACGTCGGCTTCGGGGTCGGGGATCTCAATGGGGTTGAGTTGGGTGGCCAGCCAGGCGTCTATGCCCTGGCCGTGGACCTCGTCGACCAGGTCGGGGGTGAGGCCGTAGGTGGTGCGGCGCAGCAGGTGGAGGACCGGGTCGTCGGTGGCCAGGATGGTCGGCACGGTCACCTTGGTCAGACGGGCGGCCTCGCTGGCGCTCGGGTAGAGCACCGCTGCGGAATCGTCGGCGGGTTTGCCCGCGGTGTAGCTCTCCTCCCGGCTGGTGAAGCCACCGGCGTCTGCGGCTCGGAAGGCGGCCTTCCGGGGACCGTTGGATGGGGGAGGTGGGGTGTCCGACCGGTCGATCAGGCGGCTCTTGGCCAACCAACCGAGGGCGGCGAGGGCCGAGCCGCCCAGACCGGTGGCCAGGATCTTCCGCCGATCACGACCCTTCGGGTCCGGTGGATCCGGCGGGCCCGGCGGCTCGGATTCGTCGTCGTCGACTCCGTAGCCCTGCTCGATGAAGTCGACGGATCTCGCGTTGGACCGAACGTCCATTGCAGAACTCCCCACGCAAAGGCCCCTGCTCGTCCCGAGATCGTAAAGGTTTCGTCACGTGCCTGCCCCAAAAAGGGCTCAGCGGAAGGCATTTTCGACGTTCTGGCGTCGCTGACGGCCGGTCTGACCGCCAGCGACGCCGGAAGGCAGCTACCGATAGACGCCCGTGTGGCCCAGGGAGTAGCGCCCGGGTTGGGGGAACACCGACACCCCGTGCGAGCCGGCACCGGTCGGGATCTGGTGGGTGACCTCGCCGGTGGTGGTGTCGAACACGTAGACCTCGGCGTTGTAGCGGCCGCCGAGCCAGAGCTGGGAGCCGTCGATCGACACTCCACCCATGTCCGGGCTGCCGCCGCCGGGGATCTCCCAGGTGGCGCTGACCGACCGGGAGGCCAGGTCGATCACGCTCACCGATCCGCCCTTGCGGTTGGAGACGTACAGCTGGGTCGCGGCCCGGCTGAGGTACATGCCGTGGGCGCCCTTGCCGGTCGGGATGAAGCCGATCTCGGTCAGGTCGTTGGGATCCAGCAGGATCACACCGTTGCGGACCTGGTCGGCGACGTAGATCACCTGGGCATCGGGGGAGAGCTTGACGTCGATGGGCTCGACCCCGGCCTGGATCTCCGCCACCACTCGCTGTTCCACCAGGTCGACCTTGACCACGTAGCCGGAGAACTCGCAGGAGGCGTAGAAGTAGCGCCCGTCGGGCGAGAAGTCACCGTGGTTGACGCCCTTGTTCGGCACATCGATCGACGCCCGCAGCTCCCACGTGTGGGGATCGCGCAGGTCGAGCCGGCGGTAGCGCTCGGCCACCACGATGGCGGTGCTGCCATCAGGGGTGAAGTAGAGGTTGTACGGATCGGCCACGTCGATGCGGGGGCCGGGTTGTCCGGTGCGGGGATCGATGGGGGTCATGCCGTTCCCCGCGGTGTCCAGGACGAACAGGGTCTGCATGTCCCACGACGGGATCACGTGGTGGGGCATCTTCCCGGCGTGGAAGGTGTCGATCACCTCGAAGGTGGCGGGATCGATCACCGAGACCGTCCCGGCATCGGAGTTGGGGACATAGACCCGCGACGGGATGTCCGCGACGGAGGGAGCCAACCCGCCGGTCGTGGCCGCGTAGACCCCCGCCACCGAGGACGCCGCGGCATCCGCCGCCGCCGTAGCCGTGGCGGGCGAAGTGGTGCCTGGCGCGGCCGCGGGTGGCACGGTGGTCGACGAGCTCTGCAGCCCCGCCGAGGGGACCGTGGAGGTGGGCGCGGCGGCCGGTGCTGTGGCCGAGCCTCCCGAGCAGGCCGAGGCGGCGACCACCAGTACGGCGGCGCCGACGGACTTCCAACCCCGCGCGCCGACCACGGCCGGAATGGCATTCATCTGATCGTGTACTCCTGGCTCCGCCCGCCAGTGGAAGGGAATCCGCCCCGTTCTGCTCCGTCCGCGACGTCAGCTACGACACTCTGCCAGGTTCGGGCAGGGGTTCGATGAACACGGCGACGGTCTGCTCGTCCCAGCGGGTCTGGAGGTCGGCGTACCGGTCCAGATCCTTGGCCAGAGCATCGTCGAGATCGAGCAGATCCTGGCGGGCCATCGCCACCAGGTCTCGGCGCAGATCGCCGAACAGGGTGGTGCGCAGGTCGAACAACATCTGGGAGTCGAGCTGGGGGGCCACGGGGTCTCCGGTCACGCTGGGGAGATCGCCCCGTGCGACCACGCGGCGCCCGTCCTCGTTCAGACGCAGCCGTCCGTCGAGCGCGGCTTGCTTGAACTCCTCCCGCAGGTAGAACAGCTCGAGCTGCTCCTTGTCGGTCAGGCTGCGGTGGAGGGCGATCTGCTCTGCCTCAGGAGGCTGGTCCAGCGTGTGGTCACCCACGGCCACGACCAGCCGGGACTTGGCGTTGTGGCCGTCCCACTCCCGCTTGCTGCCCACCTGGTGGACCGCGACGACGTCCCGCATCACGAAGGAGATGTCGTGTCGCTGCAGCTCGGCCAGCACCGCCTCGCAGTAGCCGTCGAACAGGCTTTCGTCGCAGTCGACCAGCAGAGGACCATCCAGGTCCGCCTTGGCGACCTCACGGGTGATGTCCCGAGCCACGGGGATGGTGGCGGTCGGCGCGGTGGTTCCCTGGTCGCTGGCCGGGAGGTTGAGCACCGTGAAGAACCCGGTCAGCGCAACGAGTCCGGAGGTCGCGATCGTCCGGCCCCGATCACCCACGTGGACGCGGCGGACCACCGCGCTGGCCAGGGCGAACGTCACGAACGCTCCGACCGACCAGAGCCACCGGACCTGGTAGGCGGTGGTCCCGTAGTTCCCGTCGACCGGGGTGAAGTTGGCGGTCACCAGGGCGATGACCACGAGCCCGGCGGCGACACCCAGGAGGGCCAACAGGGTCCGGTCGTCGCGGCGCCGGGCCAGGCGGGCCAACCAGGCCAGCAGCCCGAAGAGCACGGCCAGAGACAGGATCGCGGCCGCCAGCGACGGCAGGGGGTTGCCGAAGGCCGAGAAGCTGAACTCCCGGGCGTAGGTCGGCCGGCCCCACCAGGGCGGGAGGGACACGATGTCGGCCACGGCCCGAATCCCGGTGCCCGGGCCCATGGTGGGGGACGGTTCCACCGAACTGCGGGCCAGCCGGGTCATGTTGCCGTAGCCCTCGCCGAAGAGCTGCTCGATGATCGGCCGGATCCAACACACCAGACCCACCACCACGAACCGGGCGCCGTAGCGTCGCCAACTCTTCGCCGTGGCCGTGACGATGCCGCGGCGGCGCTCCAGGACCACCAACAGGCCCGAGACCGCGAGGAGACCCAGGACCAGGGGCAGGAAGGCCAGGTTGGATTGGACCAGCAGGCTGCCCACGAACGCGGCCCAGGGCAGGCACACCACATCGCTGCACGCCACCGACCAGGCCAGCAGGCAGAAGCACAGGAACGGCAGGAGCAGGGCACTGACGTTCCACGGCTCGGCCAGCACCGCGCTGCCCATCGACCAGGCCAGGGCTCCGGTGACGGCCATGGCGGTCACCGCCAGCAGCTGTCCGCCCCGGCGCCGGGCCACCAGGAACACCCCCAGCACCGCGGCGCTGTTGAGCAGCGCGGTCCCCACGATGAGACCGTTGGGACCGGGGATGAGCCGCGCCGGAATGGCCAGGACGTCGAAGAACATCGGCCCGGGGTGGTGCATGTGGAAGCCGACGTACCACGACTTCCCCGACCAGGTCCCCACCATGGGGAGCTGGCCGCTCCCTAGCACGTCGTGGGTCCGGATGCTGATGATGGCGTCGTCGCCGACCGGGACCCAGCGATCCCGCATGGCTCGCACGGCGGCAACCACGATGGGGACGAGCGCCAGCAGCAGGGCCGCCGCGCCGAATGGCCAACCACCACGCCTGCGGCGGATCACGGCGCGCGCCAGGACACTGACGGTCGCCGACTCGGTGGCCGCCTCTCCGGAGGTCCCCCCGCCGACCGTGGTCGGCGACGATCCGGTGCTCACGGAGAGGGCACCTTACAGGTTGCGCGGATCGGTCACCTCCGCTTGAACTCGCCGGCAAACCGGCGAGAGTAACGATTCTGTTTGCCAGGAAGCGTCACAAATCGCCACGCGTGGGCCAGGTGAGCGGGCCTATCCGCTCGGCTTCTCAATCCTGCGGTCGGTCCCGGCGCGGTTGCATCGACCGGACGCCGATGCCAGGTTGAGCACCGTGTCGACCCGACTGTGGAGCCTTGTCGTCGATGCTGCCGATCCTGCGGGCCTGGCCCGGTTCTGGTCGGCGGCCCTGGGCTGGCCGATCGTGTTCGCGGCGTCCGACCAGGACGAGGTGGTGGTGGCGCCAGCCGAACCGTTGATCTTCACCACCAACTACGACGAGTTGATCGAGGACGCCCATGCCGCGGCTGGTCTGTTGATCCGGGTCAGCGCGAACGAGGACGAGTTCAAGAACGCCACCTCGTCAAGCTCCACGGCTCGATCGACCGACCTGACACGATCGTGCTCACGCGGAACGACTACTCCCGAGCCCGTACCTCCCGGCGAGAGATGCTGCTGCATCTGCGCCACGAGCTGGCCAATGGTTCGTTCCTGTTCGTCGGCTTCAGCTTGAGCGACCCGAACTTCAACCTGCTGCACGACGACATCAGGGAGTCGCTCGGCATGAACGCGCCGGTCAGCTACACCGTGCAGGGCTTGCACGATCCGATGAAGGAGCGTTACCTCACTTCCCTCGGTGTGAACACCGTGTGGCTCGACGGCTGGAACCACCTGCCATCCTTCCTGCGGCAGATCAACCCTCGTGAGGCCGCCGCCATCTGACGCCGTGGTCGCAGCGTCCGGGAGGGCAGGCCGTTGGAAAGCTCGTTCAGGTGGCACTACCACCTCGGCCTTATCCGCCGACGCACCAACCGCACGCACAGTGACCTCAGCGGTCAACCACGCCGTTCACCCGTGTCGCAGGAGTCTGAGGACGACCGTCGGTTGCGGACGCGGGACCGGCGCGCACACCTTTGCAGGTACCGCCAAAGGCGGCACCTGCGGCCATTTCCCGCCGGAGGACGGGCCTTTAGCCCCCTACTCTTCGTGCTTCCTCGGCCTGGGGCCGAGAAGCGTTTCGGCGGCGTGGGGATCGGGCTTTGGCTACCGGCCGGCCGATCTCGTCGTTGACATCGGCCAGGCGGTCGTCGAGCAGTTCGTGGGCGTCGCCGGTTTGGGCCAACGAAGACGATGGAGCCGTCGCACCGCACGAGAACCGCTCACCAGGTTCGGTCGAGCTCGTCATAAGCGACGCCGCCGGCAATGAGGGCTTCGAGGGATCGTCCCCACCTGCCAGCGGGCCGAGGTCATCGCCGAGCTGTGCCGCAAAACAGAGGCGCCGGCCATGTTCGAGGTCGCCACCAACGCCGACATCCCCGACGCGCTCATTGCCGGCCCCAAATCCGCCTGGGCAGTCGCCTAGAGGCGTCGTTTCGGCCCTCGCGTCACGTCACCGGACCGCCGGGCCGACCTGCTGGTCATACGCCCCGTACGTACCCGGTACCGAGCGGGAAAGTCCTAAGCCCCAGGCTTCCTCCCAAACCGGAGGGGAGACAGGGGGAGCGTGTCGCGTCGCCCCACGCACCAAATGAACGAAGCGCCGGTTGAAGGTCCACTTCTCGGCCCGGCGGCTCCACCGCGCCTTTCGTTCCTGGTCCACCACGGCTCAGCCTGCTGTCGCTGTCGGGGGTCTCAGCGAGTCGAGTGCGTCGTCGGCGGTCACCGCCTGTCGGGCCTCCTCCAACGGTGGACAGGCGACGTCAGGTGCCCGGGGTCCTGCCGGATCCGAGGTCGGGGATGACGATGTCGCCGTGGTCGTTGATGCCCCAGGCGTTGGTGACCGTGCGGCCGGGGGCGTCGATGGTGGTGTAGCGGCCACGCTGCAGCACGAAGCCGTGCTGTTGCCCGTCGGCGTCGGTGTAGCCGCCGGAGATCTGGCCGCGGTTGTTGATGCCCAGGGCGGCGGTCGACGATGCGCCGGGGACATCGAAGCGCCGCAGGCGGCCGTGCTCCCACACGAAACCATGCCGACTGTCCGGATCGATGATCTCGCCGACGACCTGGCCGCGATCGTTGAGCGCCAGGATCTCCCCAACCTGCGCCTGGCCGCTCGCGTCGATCGTGGTGATCCGGCCGCGCTGGTCTCGCACGAACCCCATGGTGTCGCCCTCGTCGTCCACGTACTGGCCGACGACCTGGCCGCGGTTGTTGATATCGGTCACCGCGGTGTTGGTGGCGCCAGGCAGATCGATGGTGGTGATGTCACCGTCCGGGTCACCGACGAAGCCGTGCACATCGCCCGGCGAAGGCGGATAGCTGTCGAAGTAGCTGCCCGCGACCTGCCCCGAGTCGTTGACGCCCAACACGAAGGTGGCCGCGGCACCCGGGACATCGACGGCGGTGACACGGCCTCGGCTGTCCTTGATGAACCCGTGGACGCTGCCCGCCGGGACCGAGCCATCGGGGCCGGGTGTCACCCCGGCGTCGACGTAGGAGCCCACCGATCGGCCGCGGTCGTCGATCGCCACATGACCCACCAGCCCGGCACCAGGGACGCCACCGAGCGGAATGAAGCGGCCGTCGCGATACGCGAAGGCCCCCGAACTGTCAGCCGGTGTCGCCTCCCGATCGTCGACCCCACCGCTCAGAAAGCTCACCGGCCGGCCGGGCTGCGCCTCAACCCTGGCCCGGGGCTCAACAGCACCAGGCGCGCCCACCGCCACTACGCCAGCGACAACAGCGGCAACAAGAACGACAGCGGCCAACCCGGGCCAGCTTCTGCGACCAACAAGGCGAAGCATGGCGATACCTCCGATCCAGTCGGGTGGTCACCTCCTGGTTCGACACCACCGGCCGGTCTGGATGAATCGGCCACCGACCCTTGCCGTTGGCCCAGCGGCGTCCCCTCAACCACGAGTGGCCAGCCGAGGCCGGTGCAGATAAGTCCCGCCCGGCGAACCTTCAACCCAACTGCCCAACAGATCGCCGACCGCCGCGAGCGCTACCACCACCGCCAGGAGATGAAGCGACAGAAGAGACAACAGCCTCCTGGATAGCTACACCCCTCACCGTTCGCGGTCGCGGGACTCCCGCAGGTGCCGCCTCCGGCACCTGCAACTGTGTGCGCGCCGGTCCTGCGTCCGCTACCGGTCACTCAGAGTGCGCGTCCTTCGCCGCAGCCAAGGAAAAGGACGGCCGAGGGATGGTCAATGACGGCTGGCTGGTCGACAGGTTCAGGCCGCCTGCCGAACGCCTCTACCGGTCCTGACAGACAGGGGGTGACGGGCCAGGTTGTCACCGACACCAGGTGACTCGAACTTCCCTGGGCGGTGGCGGTGTGGTGCTACGAAGGAGCCGATGCAGGGCAGGCACACACCCGCCCGCCCCACATCGGTGTGCACGGTTGCCGGTGGTCAGTCGATGGCGTTGAGGCTGATGCCGGCGTAGACGACCGCGGGCGTGGCGACCACAGCGGCCGCGGTCACCGCAGCGATCAGGGCAACCCAGAGCAGACGAACTCGTTTCATCACTCCAGCTCCTTTCCGGGCGGCGATCTACCGCCCGAGCTAGTTCGGAGCCCTCGCCACCCTCGGATGGTGGCGGGAAGTCGGTCCCGCACTGGCCACAGTGGATACGCAGAAGCCGATGCAGGGCAGGCACACAGCCGCCCGCCCCACATCGGTGCGCAAGATTGCCGGTACTCAGTCGATGGCGTTGAAGGCGATGCCGGCGTAGACGACAGCGGGCGCCGCGACGACAGCGGCCGCGGTCACCGCAGCGATCAGGGCAACCCAAAGCAGACGAACTCGTTTCATCACTCCAGCTCCTTTCCGGGCGGCGATCTACCGCCCGAGCCAGTTCGGCGCCCAAGTCATTTGCGGATGGTCGAGAGACGCCCGAGCTGGACCGACCAGGGACACCCCACTGCCGCAGGGACGATCGCGGGCAGGTCACGTTCTGGATGCTCGGGTTCAGTCTGCTGATCCTGTTCCTCGGCATCGGGGTCAGCGTCAAAGGCTGGAGGATCTGGTCCGCGTGGCGCAGCGTCGCCGCCGTCGCCGTCGCCGTCGCCGTCGCCGTCGCCGCCACCGCAGCAGCAGCCGCAGCCGCCGACACCTCCGGCCTCGACGAAGCCACCTTCCGCAGCACTGACGGCCAGACCATCCAGCTCGATCCCGCCACCGCCGAAGAACTCGCCAACGCCAGCGTCGACGTGGACGTGGACGTGGACGTGGACGTGGCAGGATTGCTCAACAGGACAC
>DASXTK010000287.1:0-2825 GCA_036505485.1 Acidimicrobiales bacterium | reverse complement strand
GACGCCGCCGCGGACTCCGGCAACGGCGGCACCTCCGGACCCCGACACTGGGACAGCGCCGCGGCTCTGGCGCCCGCCGCCATCGCCTGGCTGGCCGGGGCCGAGCCGACCACGGTGCTCAACATCAACGTTCCCGATCTGCCGCTGGACCGCATCCGGGGCGCCCGCTGGGGCGAGCTGGCCTCGTTCGGCACGGTCCGATCGGCGGTGATCGAGACCCCGCTCGATGGAGGCAGCCGGCTGCAGCTGGAGCTGCGGCCGACCCAGGAGGAGCTGCCTCCGGACACCGACACCGCCCTGGTCATGGCCGGGTATGTGGCGGTGACCACGGTGACCGGCATCCAGGCCACCGAACCGGTCGATCCCGACCCCATCGTGGGCGCGGCGCTGGGGAGTCCCCGCACGGGGTAGCTGCCGATGAGCCTGGCCCTGGTGCTCGGTGTGCTGCTCCTGGTCGCGGGGGCGGTCGCGGCGCGCGCCATCGTGGCGTTGCGGGCCAGTCAGGACCAGGTCGGCGATCTCGACGCCGCGGTCGAGCGGGCGGCCCGGCAGCGGACCGAGGCGGCCCGGGAGCGGAGTCGCCTGACCCTGTCGCTGGCCGCCATCGAGCACGGCGTGCTCATCTTCGACGAGCAGGGCGACGTGGTGTACCGCAACGACCCGGCCGCAGCGTTCCTGGCCGCCCGCCACGGTGATGTCCTGGTCGAGGAGGCCATCACCTCGCTGGCCCGGGCCGCGTTGCGGGGCCGGTCCAACGAGCACGAGCTGGCGGTCTACGGGCCGCCCCGGCGGACGCTGAGCCTGCGGGCGGTTCCGCTCGACGACGCCGACTCCCCGGCTGGGGCGCTGGTGGTGGTGGAGGACACGTCGGCCCGGCGCCGCCTGGAGAACGTCCGGCGTGACTTCGTGGCCAACATCAGCCATGAGCTCAAGACTCCGGTCGGAGCGCTGTCGCTGCTGGCGGAGACACTGGTGGGCGAGGACGATCCCGAGGTCATGCGGCCTCTGGCCGAGCGCATCAGCAACGAGGCCTTCCGCGTCGGCCACATCATCGACGACCTGTTGGAGCTGTCCCGGCTCGAAGGCGCATCCCCCTCGGAGACCGAGGAACCCCTCTCGGTCGCGGGATTCGTGGACGAAGCGGTCGATCGGGTCCGGCCCGCGGCCGACCGGCGAGGCATCCAGCTGGAGGAGCAGGAGGTCCCAACCCAACTGCGGGTGCAGGGCGACCGGCGGCAGTTGGTCTCGGCCATGGCCAACCTGCTGGACAACGCGGTCAAGTACTCCGACGCCGACAGCGTCGTCGAGGTGCAGGCCCGGTTGGTGCGGGAGGGCGAGGCACCCGACGATGGCGACGGCTGGGTCGAGGTCGAGGTGCGCGACCACGGCATCGGCATCCCCCAGCGCGATCTCGAGCGCATCTTCGAGCGCTTCTACCGGGTCGACCGGGCCCGGAGTCGCGAGACAGGCGGGACCGGTCTCGGACTCGCCATCGTGCGCCACGTCGCCTCCAACCATCGGGGTGAGGTGCGGGTCGAGTCGCGCGAAGGCGAAGGATCGCGTTTCGTTCTCCGCCTCCCGGCCACGGGAGCCCATGCGGAGGCTGTTTCGTCAAAGGAGCCTGAATGACAACCACCGCCGCCACCGTCCTGCTGGTCGAGGACGAACACAGCTTCGTCGAGGCCCTGACGGTCGGGCTCAAACGCGAGGGTTTCCGGGTCCAGGTGGCACACGACGGCTCGGAAGCCCTGGAGCTGTTCGACGCGGTGCAGCCCGACCTGGTGCTGCTGGACGTGATGCTGCCCAAGATCTCCGGCATCGACGTGTGCCGGGAGCTGCGGCGCCGGTCGCAGGTGCCGATCATCATGGTGACGGCCAAGGGCTCGGAGATCGACACGGTCGTGGGGCTGGAGGTCGGGGCCGACGACTACGTCACCAAGCCGTATCGGCTGCGGGAGCTGGTGGCCCGGATGCGAGCCGTGTTGCGCCGCCGAGTCCTCGATGCCGCCCCGGTGAGCAGCAACGGCGGCGACGTCCTGGAGGTCGGCGACGTGCGCCTGGACTCGGAGCGCCATGAGGTCGAGGTGCGGGGAACCCCGGTGCGCCTCCCGCTGAAGGAGTTCGAGCTGCTCGAGATCCTGCTGGCCAACGCCGGTCGGGTCCTGCCCCGGGAGACGCTGATCGACCGGGTCTGGGGTGCGGACTACGTGGGCGACACCAAGACCCTGGACGTGCACATCAAGCGGCTGCGGGCCAAGGTCGAGGTGGATCCGTCCAACCCGACCCGCATCGTCACGATCCGCGGTCTTGGCTACAAGTTCGACGCTCCTCGCTGACTTCGACCCCACCCAACGGGGTGGGCCCGGTCGCTTACGCTAGGACGACGATGCCCTCGCTCGAGGAGACCGGCTGGTCGCACTTGACGCCGAAGCGCTCCGGTAAGGAAGCCTTCGTCGTCACCCCCTTCTCCCGACTGGCGCGGGCCCACATCGCGGCGGTGGCCGGCGACACGTTGATCGCCCTGGCCTTGGCCGGCTCTCTGTTCTTCTCCATCTCCCCGGACCAGGCCAAGCCCAAGGTCGCCTTGTACCTGGCGCTGACCATGGCGCCGTTCTCGCTGGTGGCGCCGCTGATCGGTCCCTGGCTCGACCGGGTGCGAGGCGGCCGGCGCTGGGTGATCGTCGGAGCCAACGCCATCCGGGCCGGCATCTGCCTGCTGATGATCCGGGACCTCGACCGGCTCTTCCTGTTCCCCGAGGCGTTCACGGTGCTGGTCTTGTCCAAGGGCTATCAGGTGGCCAAGTCGGCCCTGGTGCCCACGGTGG
>DASXTK010000286.1:0-1738 GCA_036505485.1 Acidimicrobiales bacterium | reverse complement strand
ACGAAGAACACCAGGGCGAAGACGAGGACGGCGCGGGCGTGGTTCGTGGCGAGTCGGGCGAAGCGGGTGAGCATGACGACCCCCAGGTTATGGGTATGAGTTAACGTAGTTACGTTATCTCTGGTATCAGAACACCCTGGTCCGGAGAAGTCGACAGGACTTCGGTCACATCGGTCGGAATCGGTGGCTAGTTCGCTTGCTGAGCGCTTGACCGGTGGGTCAAGGTTTCCGCTGTGGCTCAGTCAGCTTCCCCCCTCGAGCCCGTGACCTTTCCGGGTGCACGGGTCCCCGATCGCATCCGTGACGTCGACTCCCACGGCGTGCGCATCTCGGTGAAGGAGTGGGGCGACGTGTCCGCTCCGCCCCTCGCCCTGGTCCACGGTGGGTTCGATTTCGCCCGCACCTTCGACGTCTTCGCCCCGTTGCTGGCCGACGCCGGCTGGCGGGTGGTCTCCTGGGACCAACGGGGCCACGGCGACTCCCAGCACGCCGCCCTCTACTCCTGGGACGCCGACGTGCGCGACGCCATGACCGTCATCGACAGCGTCACCGCGGAGCCGATCCCGGCCATCGGCCACTCCAAGGGCGGGTCGCTGCTACTGCAGCTCAGCTCGACCCTGTCCCATCGCTTCAGCCGCCTGGTCAACCTGGACGGGCTGCCGTCCACCCGGACCTGGCCCGACGTCCCGGACCACATGCGCACCAAGCTCATGGCCGGCGAGCTGGGCAACTGGCTGGACCTGCGCCGGGGCGCGGTCGACGCCATCCGCAAGCCCGGCACCCTCGAGGAGTTGGCCGCCCGGCGGGGCCGGATGAACCCGCGGCTCTCGCCGGAGTGGTTGCGCTACCTGGTCAGCGTGGGGGCTCGGCTCGACGACGACGGCTGGCGCTGGAAGATCGATCCGACCATGCGGCTGGGCGGTTTCGGGCCTTGGCGTCCGGCCTGGGCCATGCGGCGGCTGGCCGTTCTGGGCATGCCGGTGCTGGCGGTGCTGGGTCTGGAGGTGGAGGTCATGGGTTGGGGCACCCATCCCGACGACGTGTTCCTGCCGGCCAACGGACGACTGGTGACCTTGGACGGGGTCGGTCACTTCGTCCACATCGAGGCGCCGGAGCGCATCGCCGACCTGGTCTTCGACTTCCTCGGCTCGCCCGTCTCGGGCGCTCTTCCGGCCGCATCGCCGGTTCGGACCGTCAAGGTCCGCCACAACCGCGTGGACCTGGCGCTGCACGAGCTGCGGGCCGAAGGCTCAGGCCATCCGCTCTTGTTGCTCCATGGCCTGGGCGAGCGCTCGCCCGATGCCGTGCCCGAGCATGTGGCTTCTTGGCCGGGACCGGTGTGGGCGCTGGACTTCACCGGCCACGGGAACTCCACCATCCCGGCCGGTGGCGGCTACTTCGCCGAAATCCTCATGGGCGACGTGGACGTGGCGCTGGCCCACCTCGGTCCGGTCACCATCTATGGACGAGGGTTGGGCGCCTACGTGGGGCTGCTGATCGCCGGGGCCCGGGCCGACCTGGTGCGGGGTGCGATCCTCGACGACGGCCCGGGGATCTCGGGCGGCGGCGTGGAGCCGGGCACCGGGTTCGTGCTCACCGAAGCGCTGCACACGGCCGGACCACCCGACCCGTACGCGTTGATCGAGCTGAGCCGGGACATCCGTCCGCCCGACTACGCCACCACCTTCGCCCACCAAGCCGCCACCCTCTCCGGCCTGGACGTAGCCCTGGCCGTCGT
>DASXTK010000285.1:0-2165 GCA_036505485.1 Acidimicrobiales bacterium | reverse complement strand
TGGCAGAAGGCCCACCAGGTCGAGCTGCACGCCGTGGTGACCACCCCGGCCGAGGCGATCACCTGGTGGAAGCGTGGCTGTCGGTGATCTCGAATTCGTGGTTGGTGAGGTCGCCGTTGTGGCGCTGTGCCCACTGCTGGGCGGTCAGGACGAAGCCCACACGAGGCTAGAAGGGCGCTCGGTCGGCGGTGCTCCGGCGCAGCGGGAGAGGTGAAATCCATTCAAGACCGCATCCCGACGGGGATCTACCATCGCGACATGAGCCACAACGAGAGCGCTGGGAACACACGTCGACGCGGGCCGTTCTGGGATGGGGTGGAGGGGCGCGCGCCCTTGCCACCGGCCGCGGCCACGTTGGGTCTGGAGGTCGTCAGGGCGGACGGGGACGCTGGTGTGGTCGAGCTGGCGTTCACAGCAACGGAAGCGTTCACGAATCCGTTCGGTGAGGTCCTGGGCGCATTCCTGGCGGCCATGCTGTATGACACAGTGGGCCCCGCGCTGCTTGCGACGTTGGGCCCCGACCAGTTCCAGTCCACCGTGCAGCTGAACGTCAACTTCCTTCGACCGGCCACGCCGGGCCGGTTCACCGGTGTCGGCCGTGTTCTGCACCGGAACGGCGACCTGGCGTTGCTCGAGGGGTCCCTCGCCACGTCGGACGACGTGCTGGTGGCCAGCGCCACCGCCATCGCCGAGGTCACCGCGGTCAACAGCGGACCTGCGGGTAAGGACTCGCGACACGACGGGGCCGGCCTTGATGCCCACCCACCTCGCTCCGGACGGTGACCCGCCCGGTCATGTCATGCACCCGTGCTACGGATCGGCGACACAAAGCGTCAGACGCCGTCGCGGTAGCCTGCGCCCGGTCGCACGCATGAGGTGTGCGACCCCTCCCGCATGGGGACAGGTTTGGACGGGGCATGTGCATGACAGGAGGAGCAGATCATGGGTCCGTCCCGGCAGAAGGACCGAGACGCGCTGGCGACGACCCGAGCCAGGCGAGTCCGTGCGGTGGCGAGGGCGCGTCACCGCACGGCTGCGGAGGCTGGCCGGTGGCGGATGGAGACCGAACGGTGGGGCTGGCCTCGACAGGCCGCCCGACCGCATCCCGCGCTACGCCAGCTCCTTGCCAGGGACTACTGGGGGATCACCTCCGAAACCGCTCCGCACAGGCTGCTGGTGCCGGCGACAGTGTCGGTGCCACTGGTCCTGAAGATCTGCGACTCGCCGCATCGGCCGCCAGCCTTCCTTCATGGGGTCCATGATCGGTTCGCGGTCATGGATGGGGACTGCGCGTCCTCGTACGTGGAGATCTGGATGGCGCCGTTCGGTGCTTATCAACTGCTCGGCCGGCCTGTCCGGGAACTCGGCGGCGAGGTCGTCGACATGGAGTCGGTGTTCGGAGCGGCCGGCAGGCGGCTGCTGGAAGCGGTGCGCGAGAGATCCACGTGGCGTGGACGGTTCGCCGCGGTGGACTCGTTCCTGTTGAAGGCGGCCGAGCGAGGGCCCAGGCCGTCTCCCGAGGTGATCCGCGCCTGGCATCTCCTCACGGGAAGCGGTGGAGCAATCCCGATCGGAAACGTCGCGGCCGACGTGGGATGGAGCCACAAGCATCTGATCGCCAAGTTCACCGAGCAGGTCGGGCTCCGGCCCAAGACCGCGGCCCGGCTGATCCGCTTCGACGCCGTGTGGCGGCGCCTGGACCAGCGCCGGCGACTGGACTGGGGGCAGGTCGCGGCCGACGCCGGCTATGCCGACCAGGCACACCTGGTCCGTGACTTCCGCCAGTTCACCGGGACCACCCCGACCAGGTTCCAGGCCCGGACGCTCCCGCCCGCGGGGGACGGCGAGCAGGAGGTCAACTCCGTCCAAGACGCCGTCGCCGCTTCTTCCTAGCCTGGCCCAAGCCAGGTCTTGGTGACGGACCGGCCCCGGAGCTTGGGCTGGGTCAAGAGGTGCTCAGCCGCCTGTTCAACGTGACCAACCCGGCCCGGTGGATGGCGCACTGCCACATCGCCGAGCACATGGGTGGGGCTGCCTTTGGGGGTCGGGTTGACCTGTCACGACACTCACAAAGGAAGGCGACATGGAGGGCTTCGACCCCAGGACGAGCTTCGGATATGACGAGTCGAAGCGCTACGACGCCGTCGACACTCGAGGCGACGAGG
>DASXTK010000284.1:0-11207 GCA_036505485.1 Acidimicrobiales bacterium | reverse complement strand
ATCACCGACCTGTTCAACCAAACCCGCAACAGCGAGACACCGGTCCGTCGGGAGACCCTCGCCTTCGACGCCCTCATCGAACTCTCCCGCCGAGCCCACGGCCACAACATGGAACCCAGCCACGACCCGGACGGCGACACCGCCGACCGGGACGATGACGTTGAGCGGCCCGCCGGATCCCGACGGCGACGTAGGCGCAGGAAGTACCGGGGTGCCACCACCCCCAACTACACCGCCCTCCTGCGCCTCGACCTCACCGCCCTCACACGCGGTTACGTGATCGATGACGAACTGTGCGAGATCACCGGCATAGGACCGGTCCCCGTCACCGTCGCCCGGCAGCTGTTAGGCGAGTCCATCCTCCACCTGGTCCTCACCAAAGGAACCGACGTCGCCAACATCACCCACCTCGGCCGCGGACCCAACGCCGTCCAACGACTCGCCCTGCTGTGGCAAAACCCCGGCTGCACCGCCCAAGCCTGCCCCTGCACCCTGATCGACGCCGACCACCGCATCGACTGGACCATCACCCACCACACCCGAATCGACGAAACCGACCTCCTGTGCGACTTCCACCACAACCTCAAAACCCAACACGGCTGGGCACTCGTCCAGGGCCACGGCAAACGACCCATGGTCCCACCCAACGACCCCCGCCACCCTGACCACCAACAGACACAACCCGTCGCCGTCACCGCCTAACACCGGGACGGCGCCTGGTCAGGCGCTCTTTGACAATTTCATAACGGCCGGGCCAGCTGGTCAGCAGGTGCGTCCTGATCTCAACGGCGTCTTGCCTCGGCCAGTCGAGTGCCGGAGGC
The DNA here is from genome assembly GCA_036505485.1 of Acidimicrobiales bacterium. Classification (GTDB taxonomy): domain Bacteria; phylum Actinomycetota; class Acidimicrobiia; order Acidimicrobiales; family VFJN01; genus DASXTK01. The sequence goes on along the minus strand of DASXTK010000284.1, from coordinate 10,386 downwards.
CGGCCCGGGGTTAGAGGTTCGGCTAGGCCTCGTCGTGCCGGTAGACCTGGCCGCCCTTCATCACGAACCGCACGTCCTCGGTCACACCGATGTCGGCCAGCGGATCGCCGGGGACGGCGACGACGTCGGCGAGCAGCCCGCGCATCAGGCGCCCTCGGTCCTCGACGTCGATCAGCTCGGCCGCGACCGTGGTCGCGGCCCGGATGGCCTCCAGTGGGGTCATCCCCCGGTCGACCAGGGCGATCAGCTCCTTGGCGTTGCGGCCGTGGGGGATCGCCGGAGCATCGGTGCCGCAGGCGATGCGGGCTCCCCGTGCGATCGCCTTGCGGATGGTCTCCTTGGCGCGGGGGAACACCTCCGCGGCCTTGGCCTGCAGCTCGGGCGCTGCGTGGGAGACGTCCATCCCATCCGCGAGATAGGTGGTCGGCACCAGGAAGGTGCCGCGCTCGATCATCAGGTCGAGGGTCTCGTCGCTCATGAGCGAGCCGTGCTCGATGCAGTCGATGCCGGCCTCGATGACGGCCCGGATCCCGTCGTCGCCGTGGGCGTGGGCCGCGACCTTGAGCCCAGCGCGGTGGGCCTCGTCGGCGATGGCCCGGAGCTCCTCGTCGGAGTACTGCTGGGCGCCGGCGGGGCCGGTGTGGGACATGACCCCGCCCGAGGCGCAGACCTTGATCAGCTGCGCTCCGTGCTTGATCTGGTAGCGGACCGCTTTGCGCACCTCGCTGACGCCGTTGGCGATCCCCTCCTCGACGGTCAGCGGCATGATGTGGGGGGCGAACGCCTGGAACATGGTCGGGTCCAGGTGCCCGCCCGTCGGCGAGATCGCGTGACCGGCGGGGACCACGCGGGGCCCCTCGATCCAGCCCAGATCGATCGCCTTCTTCAGCGCCACATCCAGCAGCAGCCCGCCGGTCTGCACGAACAGGCCCAGGTTCCGCACGGTCGTGAACCCGGCCTGCAGCGTCCGGCGGGCGTTGGCGACGGCCCGCAGCGTGCGCACCGCGGGATCGTCCTGCACCGAGTTGAGAGGACTGCGATGGTCGGGCCCGCCGAGCAGCAGGTTGACCTCCATGTCCATGAGGCCGGGGAGCAGGGTCAGGTCGCCCAGGTCGAGCACCACCGCGTTGTCCGGCACCGCGATGGGCTGGACCTCGACGATGCGCTCACCCTCGATCAGCAACTCGCCCGGCTGGACGAGCTCGCCCTTGTCCACGTCGAGAAGACGGGCGCTTCGCAGATGGACCGGCGGCTGCGGCGCCCTGGGTCGTGCCATGTGGTGCTCCTCGCCCGCAAGCCCGGCTCAGACAGCCGGCTCGAGGACCGCTTCGAAGGTGGACGCCCCGCTGTCGGGCACGCGGGGCTGGCGCCACACCTCGACGGGGAACGAGACGGTGATCAGCGCGCAGTAGAGCCAGAGCAGGCGCTTGGCGTCCTCGGGCAGCGCATCCAGCTCGACCTTCTCGAGGTAGGAGGAGGCGTCGTCGATCCGGGGGAACGCCGCGTCGTAGAACGCCTGGAGCTCGTCCATGGTGCTGGCCAGGCGCTTGGCGTAGCGCGCCCGCTCGGTGGGGATCGCCCAGTCGGCGAAGGGCTCGAGGTCCTCGAACTCGGCAGGAAGGGTCGTGGGCATGTTGGGCTCTGCGATCAGGACGCAGCCGAGATGCGGACCGGTGTCGCGGGCTGCCGCTGCTGGTGGTCGCTCACGTACTTCCGTGCCGTGATGTGGAGGTGGCGCAGCAGGATCTCCTGGTCGTTGAGCGGGAAGTGGCTCACTGCCCGCGACTCGAGCATCGTCTGGGTTGCCTCGAGCGTGTTGCCGTCCTGGAGGGCGTACTCCTTGAACGTGACCACGGCGAGCTCCTGCTGGAGGCGCTCACGGGCGTTCTTCGGCGGGACGAAGTACACCGTGCCCTCGAAGATGTGGGTGTTGTAGGAGGTCGGCCAGTAGTGGTACGTGAGATACCAGTTCGGCTTCCAGATGAGCAGCATGAAGTTCGGGAAGAACACGTAGGAGTCGATGCCCCACGCCGAATGCTTGGTGGGGTTGATGCCGGGCGGCAGTTCGTCGAGGCCGAGGTCGGGCGCGTCCCACGGGCCGAACAGCCCGCTACGCAGCTTCTGCTCGATGGGCTTCACCATGCTCAGGTCCTTGGGTGGTGACACCCCGCCCCACGACGACACCATCCCGTGGGGGCCGTCGACCTTGTAGGCGAGCGCCTCGTAGCCGTAGCTCGAGAGCTTCTGCGACTCGTCGGACACCGACTGCTTCGCGTGCAGGATCGGTGCGTGGTAGAACTCGGCGAAGGCGTCGATGAAGAGCTTCCAGTTGCTCCCCACCTCGGCGCGGTACCTGTGAACCTGGGTGAGCTTGTGGAACGGGTAGCCCTCGATGCCCTCGGCCAAGCCGCCCAGGTACTCCCGTAGCGACGCGGTGTCCTCGTCGTCGAGGTTCACGAAGATGAACCCCTCCCAGACCTCGGTCCGCACCGGAACGAGCCCGTAGTCGGACTTGTCGAGGTCGAAGAACTCCGACTCCTGCTGCACGAAGGTGCATGCGCCGTCGAGCCCGTAGCGCCAGCCGTGGTACTTGCAGGCGAACTGCCGGCACACCCCGCTGGTCTCCTCGCCGGGGTAGTCGTTCCACACCAGCTTGTTGCCGCGGTGGCGGCAGATGTTCTGGAAGGCCCGCACCACTCCGGCTGTGTCGCGCACCACGACGATCGAGGTGCGGGCGACGTCGAGCTCCCGGGTGAAGTAGCTACCGGCCCTGGGCAGCTGCTCGACGCGGCCCACGTTCAGCCAGGTGTGGCGGAAGATGGCGTCGCGCTCGAGCTCGTAGTGCTCGGGGGAGATCGAGTCTTCGTAGGAGACGGGTTCGGTGCCGAGTCCGTAGTGCTCGGTCCACGAGCCCTCGGCGGGCTTGGAGAAGTGCGCCATGCGCTCTCGGTCCTCCGGCTTAGTTCGACCTGCCAGACGATAGCATCAATCTCTATCTGTGAGAAGATGATTCTCACGCTAGATCGTCGTCGAGCTCAAGCCCGAAGGAGCGGAACGCCATCGCCAGCAGGTCGTAGGCGCCGACGGTGAAGACGAGATCCATCAGCTGCTGGTCGTCCAGCTCGCCGGCCAGCACCTTCCAGGTGTCGTCGACGACCATGGCGTCGCGGATCAGCTCGTCGACGGCCCGCAGCATCGCCTGCTCGAGGGGCGACCAGCCGACAGCATCGGGGCCTGCGGCGATCCGGGCGATCTCTTCGGGGGTGAGTCCCGCGTCGCCGGCCAGGACCACGTGCTGGGCCCACTCGTAGGCGGCGTCGCGGGCTGCCGCGACCCCGAGCACCAGGAGCTCCCGTTGCCGGGCCGACAGCGTGGTGGCGAACTGCACGTGGCCGTTGAAGGTGTGGAACGCACGGGTCAGTGCCGGGTGCCGGGCGAGGGTGCCGAGCGCGTTCAGCCCCTTGGGGCGGCCCGGGCCGCGTCTGGGGAGCGGATGCCGGGGGTTGGGTGGCTTCAGCGCCGCGAGGGCATCGCGCATCTCCTCGGGCCACTCCCGGGGCGGCAGCGGCGGGAGCCGAGGCCCGTCAGGTGGTCCGCCCACCGTTGACCCCCAGCACCTGGCCCGTGATGTAGCCAGCCTCGTCCCGGACCAGGAACGAGCACATGGCGGCGATGTCCTCCGGTCGCCCAACCCGGCGCACCGGGGTCGTGGACCGGTGGTGGTCGATGCCCTTGCCCAACAGCCCCTTGCTCTCTGCGGCGCGCAGCATCGGCGTGTCGATGAACCCCGGCGGGATGGTGTTGACGGTGATCCCCTGCGGTCCGAGCTCCAGGGCCAGGGCCTTGGTGAAGCCGATGACACCGGCCTTGGCCGCCACGTAGTGGGTCATCAGCGGCTGGCCGCCCTGGGCACTCGACGAGGAGATGTTCACGATCCGGCCCCAGCCCGCCTCGATCATGTCGGGCACCACCGCCTGGCAGCAGTGGAAGGTGCCGGTGAGGTTCACCGCCAGGATGCGGTCCCACTTCTCGGCCGCGATGGACAGGAACGGGTCGAAGCCGTCGAGACCGGCGTTGTTGACGAGGATCGTCGGCCGCCCGAGCCGGGTCCGCACCTCGTCCACCCCGGCGTCGATCTGCGAGCGGTCGGTGACGTCGACGGTGAGCCCGGCGGCCGTGCCCCCGGCCGCCCCGATCTTGGCCGCGGCGGCCTCCGCCGAGATGCCGTCGCGGTCGAAGACAGCGACGGAGATGCCGTCGGCGGCGAGGCGCTCGCCGATGGCCAGGCCGATCCCCGAGCCGCCGCCGGTCACGATGGCCGTGGGTCGGTCCTTGTTCGGTGTGGCCATGAGACTCGTCCTCCAATCGATGGTGAGCGTCACTCCGGGATGGAGGCGTCCTCGGCCGTGGCGATGAAGTCGTCGGCGTCGGCCGGGAGCAGGAACCCCGCCTCCACCGCGGCCCTGGCTGACTCGGTCACGGCGTCGACGTAGTCCTGGTGAACCGGGTACAGCCCGGTCAAGGTGGCGGCATCGAGCGGCCGGGTGTCGCCGAACAGCGTGCAGATGATGCTGCGGCCGGGCGGTGACTCGCCGGTCAGAACCGAGATCGGCGCGTCGACCGCCGGGGTGCGGATGCCACCTAGAGCGATGCCGCGTTCGTCACGGGCGATGGCGTCGGCCCCGACCTCGAGCCGGGGCGCCTCCGGCGGCAGCTCGCCGTCGACGACCCACGCCCGCAGCGCGGTGATGGCGGCCCGCAGGACCTGGGGCTGGGGGCCGGCGTTGATCGAGCCGCACTGCGCCTCCAGATCCAAGCCGCTCGCCGCCGCCAGCTCCCGGTTGTAGTCGAGGATGCCGCGGTCGGCGTGGGCGGTCCCGGCCACCTCCCAAGTGCGCAGCATGTCGGTGTCGTCCTGCTGCGCCCGGCGGTAGCCGAGCACGCCGAACAGGTCGGTCTCGGTCTCGAACTGCAGCACCGGCACGTCGAGGTCGTCGCGAATGCGCGCCACCCCCTCCCCGATCGGCGAGCCGCCCTCGCCCAGCGGGGCTCCCCCGCCGCCCCGGCTGTGGATCAGGAACCCGTCGAAGATGCGGGCGACCGGGTGCACGGCGTCCACGTAGCTGACCATGCGCGCCGCGGACTGCGACTCGCCCATGGCGATGACATGGCGGGCCTCCAGCCCGTCCAACACGTCGACGTCAGCGGGGCGGCGGACAGCCTGCGCCGCCTGGGAGAAGATGTCGTAGGAGTAGGCGTCGCCGGGATGCGTCAGCTCGCCGTAACGCACCGGATCCCACTGCTTGAGCGCCTGTATCTCCGCGCCCTCGATCGCGATGACCGCGCCTCCCCCCTCGACCCCCGCCCGCTGGGCCGACACGCCGATGTAGGCCGAACCATGCGACAGCAGCTCGGGGTTGGCGAGGCCGAAGTCGGGGTCGCCGTCGACGCCCGCGGTCACGTTGAGCCATTCGACGAAGACTGTCCCGTCGAAGTCGTCGGGGTCCTCGGGGCGGCGCACGATGATGCGGGTCTGATACGGGGCTGTGCCCGCCTCGGTCACCGACCAGCGGCCGTCCTCGCCCTGCTCGCCCTCGGGCTGGTAGGCGGTCGCCTCCCCCTCGAGGAAGTACTCCTCCTCGACGTAGCCGCCGCGCTCGGCCAGCTCCGCCGGCATCGCGTTGAAGGGCCCGTCGTGCGTCCCGCTCGTCACCGGACCACTCACCGTCGGGCGGGCCACGTCAGGACCAGGCACCGGCGCAGCGGGCTCCTCCGCCGCATCCCGGTCGGCCGCCTCGCCCTCATCCCCGGACGAGTCCCCCGACGAGCACGAGCTCCCCACCACGAGCACCCCCACCAGCGCCACCACGAGCCGTCGTCGAACCACGAGTTCTCCCCCATGCGAATTCCACTATAAAAATCCGCGAGTCAGATTATCAGGAGCGGCATCCCATCATCTCAGGGAATGTCGGATCGCGCTCCGACGACCAGGAGGTTGAGGGCGTCTTCGGGTCGCAGGAACCCGGCCCTGAAGGCGTTCAAGGTAGCTCGGCTCCAGGCCCGGACGAAGCCGCCGTGGTTGCGGTACAGCGCGGTCAGCTGCTCCTGGGTCAGCGGCATGGTGGTGCCGAAGAGGACGCAGAAGGTCGTGCCGGTCTGGCCCAGGCCGCTGAGGGTGGCGACCGGAGCGTCCACGGCCGGGGTCCGGATCCCCCCACGCACGTTGCCGTTGGCGTCCAGGACGTACTGGACCGGCGCGATGCTGATGGTCTCCAGGCGAGGCGCCTCGGGGGGTGGCGTGCCGCGGGCGACCCAGCGGTTGAGGCCTGCCATCGCCGAGCGGAGCACGAAGGTCTGTGGCCCGGTGTTGATCGGCGAGGCGCAGGTGAAGCCGGGGTTCGGCTGGTTCGCTCCACCCGAGACGTTGAGCCACTCGACGACGACGGTGCCGTTGAAGTCCCGGTCGTCGATCGGACGGTTCACCACTACCCGGGTCGTGTACGGGGCCTGCGACGACGGCTCGAGCGTCCACTTGCCGTCGCTGGTGAGGGTCGACCCCGCTGCCGGCGAGTAGGCGTTGGCCGTGCCCTCGAGGAAGAACTCCTCCTCCATGTAACCGACCGATGCGAGATCGAAGGTCTCACGACCCACCAGCCGGTCCGCCGGCTGGCCACTGAACACGATCGGCACCCCGTTCCCGCCGGTGACCGGCCCCGACACCGTCGGCGACCCTGCACCCGCCTCGGCGGCCGCGCTCATGCCCACAGACAGAAGGAGCGCACACACAGCGGCCCCCATCAGACGACGAATCATTCCCGACCTCCCCCTCGAGTTGCTCTGGTCGGTGCGCCTGGCTGTTCATCGACACTAGTGCCATGCAGATCGCTGGACAACCATCTTCTCGATTTCGAGAACGCCATTGTCCAGGTGTGGCACGAGTGCCATCATGAGAAGAGATGCGGGGTCACCGTGTCCCGCCTGACGACCTCAGTCGACCGGCGTGAACTCCAGGTGGAGTCGGGTCAGGCCACGCAGGACGAAGGTCGGGTCGTACTCGAAGCGGCGAGCACCAGGAGGGCCGTGCTCGGCGTCCGAGACCCGGATGTCCTGCATGCGGTCGAGCAGCCGCTCGAGGCTCACACGGGCCTCGGAGCGAGCGAGGGGGCCACCGGGGCACGCATGGATGCCCCGTCCGAACGTCAGGTGCTCACGGGTGTTCGGACGGTCGACGGCGAACGCACCGGGGTCGTCGAACCGGCGCGGGTCGCGGTTGGCGGCCCCGTTGAGCACCATCACCGTCGAACCGGCGGGGATCTCGACTCCGCCCACCTCCGTCGTGACCCGAGCCATGCGGAAGTCACCCTTCACCGGGCTCTCGATCCGCAGGCACTCCTCGACGAAGTCCGGGATGCGCTCCCGGTCGTTCCGCAACAGCTGCTGGAGTTCCGGGCGCTCGGCGATCAGCAGCAGCGCGGTGGCGAGAAGGCGAACTGTCGTGTCCTGTCCCGCCGAGAACAGGTTGGCCGCGACGCGGACTACGTCGATCACCTCCGGCGTCGACCCGTCGGGGAACGTCGCGGTGGCCAGGCCGGTGAGCACGTCCTGGCGCGGCTCGCGCCGGCGGTCCTCGATGTACGTGGTGAGTCGGTCGTAGAGGAACGCCAGTGGGGTGTGCCCGAGCTCGTCGCCGCCGGTGCTCCCGAGGGCGTGGTCGCTACGGCGCCGCCCCTGGATCTCTTCGCGGAAGGTCTCGTGGTCGGACTCGGGCACACCGAGGAGTTCGGCGATGACGAACAGCGTGAACGGCTTGGCGAACTCCCGCACGAGCTCGCATTGCCCCCGCTCGACGAACTCGTCGATCTGGCGATCGGCGCGCCGCCACATGAAGTCCTCGTTCTCGCGGAGGCGCTTCGGGGTCAGGAGCCGCATGAGCAAGCCCCGGTGCGCCTTGTGCTTCGGCGGGTCGAACGTCGTGATCTGATCGCTGAACGGGAGCTCGTCGCGGTGCTGCTCGATGACGTCGCTGACGTCGTCGCCCTCGAGCGGGACCGGGAAGCCGGGGAACGGGCCGGTCACCGAGTTGCACGAGGAGAACGTGGCCGGGTTGGTGTAGACGGCGCAGGCCTCCTCGTAGCCGGTCACCATGAAAACGCCGTGGTGGGGCTCGCGGCGAACCGGGCACTCCTCCCGGAGGCCGTCGAAGTACGGGTACGGGTCGGCGACGACGGAGCCGTCCCGGAAGAAGTCGATCGTGTCGAAATCGCTCATGGCTGCTCCCGACGCTCCCTTCCAGCCCCCACGATCGCAGGAGACGCTTCTGCTGCCTGATGGAGAATACTATTCTCAGCATCCGGCAGGCGGACAGCAAAGTGCGAGAAGAGGGATGCCGTCCGGATCGGATCGATGACCGGATCCGACAAGGAGCGCCTCCCGGTGAGCGGCTGGCGGGGGGCGAAGCGGTCCGGTCAGCCGGCGGCGACGATCCCGTGGGGGAGCGGCTCGATCTTGCGGGTGCGATCGGCGGGGCTCATGCCGAGCTCGGTGAGGACCTCGCCATACCGGACGCGGAGTGTTGGCGCCCTCTTGGTTAGCGGGCTGTTAGCAGCCCCCTCCTTACGGTCGGCCCACCTATTAGGCGTTCTTGGGAGGGAACATGGCGTCTTCTACTCACCACCCCGGATGGCGGGCCCGACTGGGGCTGATCCTCATGGGCGTGGCTCTCGTCGCAGGCGGCCTCGTCGGCGGCCCCGCCACTCCGGCCACAGCAAGTCCATCCGCGTATCCGATCAACGGTGTGGATGCCTGGCCGGGGAACGAGGCCGGCAAGCCGTGCCCGGCCTCCACGAACGACTGGGGCCGAGTACGTGGCTCTGGTCGCGAGTTCGTGACGATGAAGGCGACACGAGGGACGGACGTAACCCTGTCGTGCTTCACGAGAGAGTTCCCCCGAGCTGTCGCAGCCGGGCTGGCGGTGGCGCCGTTCCACTACTACGTCCAGAACAGCCCGACCACCGGCGCGGCTCAGGCCGACCGGTTCATCAACGTGTTGCGGTCTGTCGGCTACACGGGACATCGGCGCGGTGAGCTCCCGCCGGTCCTGGACCTCGAAGGGAAGGACGGCGGTGGCTGCTGGCCAGGGCCAGCGAGCGTCATCGTTGCCGACGCGAAGGTGTGGCTCAACAAGGTCGAGGCCGCGTTCGGTCGGAGACCGATCATCTACACCAACCGGAACACGATCAACTCGTGCATGGGCGGGACCACCGCGTTCGGCAGCTATCCCCTCCAGGTCGCGCACTGGACCACCACCGCCTCGTCGCCCAACCTTCCAGCTGGGTGGACGTCGTGGCTGATGTGGCAGTACGGATGTTCCGACATCGAGTCGGTGCCCGGCATGCTCACCCCCGAGTATTGCGTCAGCGTCTTCAACGGCACGCAGGCGGACCTCGACATCCTGGCGAACCGCGGCGGGGAGATGCCGGCCGCGACGTCGACCGCGAGTCGCATGGACGTCTTCGTCCGGGGCACGAACTTCGCGGTGTTCCAGAACACCTACACCGGTAGCTGGTCGGGTTGGCGCTCGACAGGCAATGCCTACCTCAGCTCGGCGCCGGCCGCGGTGGCGTGGACGGACCGCAACAACACGGCGCGCATCGACCTGTTCGGCAACGGCGCCAGAAAGGCGGACGGCTCGACCGACGTCTACTGGCAGACGTCCTACGACGGCGGGCAAACGTGGCAGGGGTGGCAGTTGCTCCCCGGCGGCGGCCATCTCTCGATGCAACCGGCCGCGGCGGTTCTGAACGGGACCCTGTATGTGTTCGGTCGCGGTATCGAAGGCCACCTCTACAGCCAGGCCTTGGTGCCTACCTGGCAGCCCCAGTTCGGCGAGTGGGCCTACAGCTGGGCCGGCTGGCAGCGGCGCACGACCGACGTGCTCAACTCGCCGCCGAGCGCAACGCGTTACGGCACCCAGCTGCAGGTCACCTACACCCGGTCCGACCTCGCTCCATACCAGACGTTCACCACCGACGGGACCAACTGGACCACGCCGGCCGTCCTGGGCGGGGCCGACGTTGGCGCCATCACCGGCGCCATGGGCATCACCCAGCGGTCCGGCGAGTTCCGTGTGTACGGCCGAGGCACCACCGGGAACATCTTCGTCAAGTCGTACGGGTCCGGTAGCTGGGGAACCTGGAACCCGCTGAACGAGCTGGGGACCACCGGCTCCGGTATCGGCGCCGCCACGTTCGGCGGTGATGTCTACATCTTCGCCCTCGGGCCCAACGGCGAGATCCGCTGGACCCGCCCGGACCTGCACCAGGGCTGGAACCCGCTCGGGGGCCAGAGCCTCTGAGCGCAGCACCAGCAACAGCGGCATGAACGAGA
>DASXTK010000283.1:0-16524 GCA_036505485.1 Acidimicrobiales bacterium | reverse complement strand
GAAGGGGGCGGGCACGAACGCCCCGGCGTGGGGGCACGGAGTGCCCCCACGTCTAGGGTTTGGGGGTTGTGGCTGAGCTGACGCTGGGGAGCTTCAACTTGCACATGGGCCGGGGGACGGGCGGGCATGCCGCGCCCTTCTATGACGTGGTCGCCGCGGCCAAGGAGATCGACACCGATGTCCTGGTGCTGCAGGAGGCCTGGGTGCCCGACGACGCCGACGGGAACATCGTCGAGATCGCGACCGCCCTCGGCTACCAGGTGGCGGCCACCTTCGCCATCGCCCGGGCCAGCTGCCACGACCAGGTCCGGCTCGTGGGCCGGGAGGGACCGGTGGGCGACGGCGACTGGTCGATCGCGGTGTTGTCCCGGCTACCGATCCGTCAGGCCGAGGTGGTGAGGATCGAACCCCAGCTCCCCCGGGACCCCGGTCGCCGGGCCGTGCTCAGGGTCACCGTCGACGTGGACGACCGGCCGTTCAGCGTGGTCGGAACCCACATGCCCTTGCTCAAGGATCCGGTGTGGCGGTTGGCTCCGGCGATCCGGGCCGTGCTCCCCCGGCTCGACCAGCCCGGAGCCCTGGCCGGCGACATGAACATGTGGGGCTGGTGCGTCTCCCGCCTGGCCCCCCGGGGCTGGCGGCGGGCGGTGCACGGCCGCAGCTATCCGGCCCACCGCCCGCACAGCCAGACCGACCACATCCTGGTCACCCCGGCGGTCGAGGTGGCCGAGTCCGAGGTCATCGCCCAGGTCCTGTCGGACCACCGCCCGGTCCGGGCCCGCCTGCGGTTCTGACCCGAGTCTTTGAAGAAAAATGGTTGGTTTCCAACCATTTTTCTTCAAAGACGTCCCGGGCTAGAGGTCTGGGGGCGGATAGTCCGGCGGAACGTCCTCGGCTGGGATCGTCTTGAAGATCGTGACGGAGCTGGCTTCGTCGAACAGTCCGGCCTCCTCGAACGAGTCCGGCAGGTGGCCCAGGGTGTACCGCTGGCCCATCTTGGCGTAGCGGTACAGCCCGACACCGTCCTTGCCGACCTCGTCAACGCCAGGCTCGTCGGCGTCGTACCAGATGAGCGCCGCGTCGTCGGTCCCGCCGTAGTCGATGGAGGGCCAGACGCCGTGCTCCCCCCGCGAGATCTGCGGGTCGGTCGCGCCCCCGCCGGTCGGCGGATAGCGGAACAACCCGTCCCGGAACGTCTCCGGCGTCAGCTTCTCGCCGGCCAGGTGGATGCCGATGTACAGCAGCCGCAGCGGTGGTTCGATGATGTTGTAGGTGTTGTTCGGCGGCCGGGCGTCGTAGGCCCAGTCGTAGATGTGGAACGGATCGCCCGTCTCCTCCTCGCCCCGCGAGGTGTTGAGGCCGATGCCGAAACCGTGCACCCACTGCTCCTGATCGAACGTACGGCCGAACAAGGCCTGGTCGGCCAGCACGTTCTGCCCCAGGATCCACTCGGGCCGGAACCCCTGGGCGGTGGCCTCCTTGGTCAGGGCCGCCGGCGTGAGCGGGTCTCCGGTGAAGATCACCGTGGTGACCCCGGCGTCCTCCATCTGGGCCACCCAGGTGCGCACGTTCTCCTGCATCCGGTTGAGGTCGAGGAAGAACTTGATGTCGACCGCCGGCTTGATCCCGTACGAGTCGAGCTCGCTCAGCAGGCTCTCGTGCACTTCCTCCTGATCACCGTCAGGCGTGTCGTAATGGACCACCGCATACACGCGGTCCTTGGCCTGCAACGCCTCATCGCCGGCCAGCTCGGCCTTGCCGGGACCCGCCAACTTGCCGATGGCCTCGGCCGCCAGGGCCGCCGCCTGATTCGGCGTCTGGCCGTTGTTGAAGATGTAGGGCGAGTTGTCCTTGGCGATGCTGTCGGGAACCGCCACCGGACACGTCCCGAGGCAGATCACGCCCTCGGCGGCCAGGGCGCTGGCGAACACCGGACCCTGCCGGCTCGGCCCGCCGATCACCGCGAACGGCTTCATGTCACCGATGGCCAGGGCATCGGCCCGGGCCGCCTCGGCGTCGTCCCCGGCTCCGGAGCCGATGAACGGCACGACCTTGACCGTGCGGCCGTAGGTCTCGAACACCTTCTGATAGATGTCGACGTAGTCCTCGGCGGTCTGTTGAGCGGTCTCCGGGTTGACCTCGGCCCCGGACGCCGCGATCTGAGCCGCGAACAACGGGTCACGAGCAGGATCGGTCTCGTACCGGATGACCAGGATCTCGTCCCCGGTGACGCCCGGGGTGGTGGCCCCACCGTTGTCGCCCTCGAACGGGACGACGCACGGGGGCGCGTAGACCATCGGCAGCTTGATCTTCTCGGTCTCGGTGTCGCAGTTGGGACCGAAGTCGACGTCGGTCTTGCCCTCCAGCTCGGCCCGCTGCGGGGTCATGGGACCGGACCGGATCAGCTGGTCCTCGTCGGTGACGACCGCGCCGCCGCCCCCGCCTCCGCCCGACGACGCGTCGTCATCATCGCCACCGCCGCCGAACACGGCGATGGCGCCGCCGATCAGCGCCGCGGCGACCAGGAACGGCCCGTAGCGCAGGGCCATCCGGGCCGCCCCGTTCTTCTTCGACGCCGGGGTCTGCTGCCTGTCCTCTGTGGTTGCCATGGGAGCGTCCCTCCTCCCCGGACTCGCTAGAGATCCGGTGGCGGGTAGTCGGGTGACTTGTCCTCGTCGGGAAGCTCGGTCAGCTGCACCGCCGAGGCGGCGTCGTCGAACAGACCGGCTTCATCGAGCGACTTGGGGAGATGACCGATGGTGTAGCGCTTGCCGCCATTGGCGAAGCGGTACATGCCAAAGCCCTGCTGGCCGATCTCGTCGATGCCCTCGGCCCGGGGATCCCACCAGATGATGGAGATGTCGTCGGAGGAGCCGTAGTCGAACTCGGGCCACACGCCGTGGTCGCCATAGGAGACTTGCTGGCGGGTCGGCCCACCCCCGGCGATCGGCAGCCGCCTCAAGCCTTCACCGAAGCTCTCCGGCGTCAGATCCTCACCAGCCATCTGGATGCCGGTGTAGAGGGTCTGCAATGGCGGCGCGAGGATCCCGTAGATGTTGCTCTCGGGCTTGTGCCCGTAGGCCCAGTCGTAGATGAGGTACGAGTCGCTGATCTCGTCCACGGCCGGGGTGGTGGCGAAGGCGATGCCGAAGCCGTGGGACCACTGCTCTTGGTCGAACTGGCGGGCGAAGTAGGCGGTGTCGGCGAGCACGTTGGGGCCCAGGATCCATTCGGGGTTGAAGCCTTGGGCGGTGGCCTCGATGGTCAACGCCCCCGGAGTCACGGGATCACCGATGAAGATCACCGTCGTGACCCCGGCGTCCTCCAGCTGGTTGACGATCGTGCGGGCGGTCTCCTGGATCCGGTCGAAGTCCAGGAAGAACTTGATGTCGGTCTCCAGCTCGATGCCCTGGTCGGAGAGCGCGTCGCGCATGGCCTCGAAGGTCTCGGTCTGATCACCGTCGGGCGTGTCGTAGTGGACCAGGGCATACACCCGATCCTTGGCCTTGGTGGCGTCGTCACCGGCCAGCTCGGCCTTGCCCGGCCCGGCCAGGTTGGCGATGGCTTCCGCCCCCAGTTCCGCCGCCTCATTGGAGGTCGGGCCAAGCGTCCACAGGTAAGGCTCGTGGTCTTTGATGAAGGTCTCGTTCTGGGCCACCGCGCAGCCCGGCGGGCACAGCACGCCCTGGGCCGTCAGCTCCTCGATGAACACCTCACGGGCCTGGCCCGGACCGCCGAGCACCGCGAAGGGCTTCTTCTCGGCGATGGCGATGGCGTCGGCCCGGGCCGCCTCCTGGTCATCGGACTGGCCCGTGCCGGTGAACGTCTCGAAGTCGATCTTGCGGCCGTAGGTCTCGAACATCGTGTCGTAGAGAGCGACGTAGTCGCGCATGGTGTTCGCGGCCACCTCAGGATCGAGGTTGGCGCCGGCGCCGCCGAGGGCGGCCGCCCCCAACGGGTCGACGGCTGGGTCGAGGACGTAGGCGATGACCTTGATCGAGTCCCCGGTCACGCCCTGCGAGGTGGCACCTCCGTTGTCGCCTTCGAACGGCTGGACACAGGGCGGCGCGTAGACCGTGGGCATCTTGATCAACCCAGTGTCGGAATCGCAGTTGGGACCGAAGTCGACGTCGGTCTTGCCCTCCAGGTCCGCCCGTGCCGGGGTCATCGGACCGGAGCGGATCAAGTCGTCCTCGCTGGACCCGTTGTTCGACCCACCGCCAGTCCCGGCGTCATCGTCGTCGTCTCCGCCCTTGCCGCCGAACACTGCGATCGCGGCCACGACCAGGATGGCGACCAGCAGAAACGGTCCGTAGCGGGTCAGCATCTTGAACGCCGGGCTCGGGCCGTTGGACGCCGCAGCCGGCGTCGACGTCGGCGTCTCCGCCGGTTCGTTGGCGGCGGGTTCGGCAGGTTCGGCGGACTCCGAGGGTTCGACGGTCTCGTCGGATTCGGTGTGGTCGGCCACTGATCAGGCTCCTCCCGAGCGCGCGATGGCCGCCACATCGGTCCCCAAGTAGGAGGCGACAACCGCAGGATGGTCGATGACGGCGCGCGGGTCACCCTCGGTGACCAGGCGCCCCAGGTCGAGCGCGATCATCCGATCGGCGATCGACAACAGCAACGGCAGATCGTGCTCGATCACCAGCAGGCTGGCACCGAGCTGCTGGCGCACCCGGCGCAGCACCGGGCCCAGGGCCTCGGCCTCCCGCTGGGCGATCCCGCTGGACGGTTCGTCCAGGAGCACCACTTTGGGACCTTGGGCCAGGACGCAGGCCAGGTCGACTATGCGGCGGGTCCCGGTGGACAGCTCCCGCACGAACTTGTCCCGGTAGGCGCCCAGCCCGAGCAGATCGATCAGCTCGTCGGTCCGGAGCCGGACCTTGGCCTCCGAGTCGTAGACGACCGGGAGGTGCAGCGTGGCCGCGATGGGATCGCGTACCTCCACGTGCTGCTCCAGGGCCACGGCGATGGTCTGCAGCACGGTGAGCCCGGGGAACAGCCGTCCGTCCTGGAACGACCGGCCCAACCCCCGCCACGACCGGGCCGCGGTCGACGCGCCCTGCAGCTCGTGCAGGGCACCGTTGGAGCGAAGCCGGATGGTCCCGTGGTCCGCCGGGGTGAACCCGGAGATGACGTCGAACAAGGTCGTCTTGCCGGCGCCGTTGGGACCGATGAAGCCCAGGATCTCGTGGGGACGCACGTCGAACGACACCCCGTCGAGGGCCCGGATCCCGCCGAAGGAGCGGACGATCTCCCGCACCTCCAGCACCGGTAGCCCGTCCTCGCCCCCGACTGCCACCGCGGCACCTCGGTCCCCGTTGCCCACGGTCGGGACGACGATCTCGGCCACCAGGTCGGTCTCCGAGGGTCGGGTGGCGGTCGCGGCCTCGACCAGCGCTTCGGGGACGACGAGGGCTTCAGGGGCGTCGAGGGACTCGGGGACGTCGTCCCCTCCGGCACCGGCGAAGAACACCGAGCGCAGCAGGTCGGGACGGGCCAGCAGTTCGGCGGTCGGTCCCTCGAAGCGGATCTCGCCCTTCTCCATGAAGTAGGCCCGATCGGCCACGGTCAGCGCCACGTTGACCGACTGCTCGACCAGGATGATGGTGGTCCCCTGCTCGTTCAGCACGCGCACCATCTCCAGCAGCTTGGCGACGACTGCAGGGGCCAGACCCAGGGACAGCTCGTCGATCATCAGCAGCCGGGGCCGGCTGATGAACGCCATGCCCAGGGTGAGCATCTGCTGCTGGCCTCCGGACAGGTTCCCCGCTGGCTCCCTCAACCGCTCGCGCAGCATGGGAAAGGTGTCGAGCACCCGCTCGATGGCGGCCTTGGTCTCCGGCGACTTGCGCTGCAACCAGGCGGCCAACCGCAGGTTGTCACCCACGGTCAGCTGGGTGAACACCCCCTGGCCCCCGGGCACCTGGCAGATGCCCCGGGCCGCGATCTCATCGGGGGGCGCGTGGGTCATGTCCCGACCGTCGAAGATCACCGCCCCGCCGCTGGCCTGGACCAGACCGGACATGGCCTTGAGCAGGGTGGACTTGCCGGCGCCGTTGGTGCCGAGCAGGGCCACGATCTCGCCCTCGTCGATCTCGATGTTGACGCCGAACAGGACCTGGACGCCGTCGTAGTGGACATCGATGTCACGGGCCAGGACCAGCTTGACCTGGCCCAGGCTGCGCAGGTGCGCCACCTCGGAGCGCGCTGCAGCCGATTTCCACACCCTGGTGATGTCGTCGGCCACCAGCGTGTGGGACGACCGCAGGATGGCCCCACCGATGGCGAAGACCGGCACCGCGGCCAGCAGCCCGATGCGCAAGCCGTGGTCCTCGCCTATCTGACCTATCAAGGGCAACAGCAACAGCCCCGGCAGGATCCACAGGGTCCCGACCGCGAACCCGAACGCCCGGACCTTGGACGGCATGGCCAGGGAGATCACTGCATAGATGCCCGGAATCAGCAAGAAGAAGCTGGCCGAGATGACGGCGTTGGCGGCGACCGCGATCGGCAGCACCGGCGCCAGGGCGAAGATCACCAGCGCCCCAGAGATCACCATGCCGATCACCGAGAGGAACTTCATGACGTACCCGGGGCCCTTGGCCAGCAACCGGGTGGCGATGGGGACACCCAACACGAGTCCGACGAACTGGGCGCCACCCTCGAGACCGGCGATGAGGAAGCCACGCTGGCGCTCGTCCAGACCGAAGACGTCCTCGTAATAGAGCCCGCCGAGCGTGGCCAGCCCGATCACCGCGATGGACAGGAACGGCAGCGAGTAGAAGATGCGCCGCATGGTGCGCACCTGCCAGACGATCCGGAAGGACTCGGCCCACGATGGCGGCTCCTCCTCGGTCGCGGCAACCGCGGCCGAGGCCCCTGCAGCCCTCCGTTCGAAGACGCCGCGGGCCGGCTCGCGCAGGCGGAAGGCCAGCACGATGAAGAACGCCGTGACCACCGCGAACGCAACGAACGGGGTGCGCCAGCCGAAGTAGAAGGCCAGCAGCCCGGCCGACATCGGGCCGAGGAACGAACCCAGGGCGTTGGCATAGCGGTGCACCGCGTAGACGCGGGGCCGGACCGGGATGTCGTAGTAGTCGGCCAGCAGCGAGTTGTGGACCGGATCGTTGACCGCTCGGCCGAAACCGGCTCCCACCCGGGCGCCGCCCAGCCACCACATCGTCGGGGCCAGACCGGTCATCACCGAGAAGCCGCCCCACAGGGTGGCGCCAGCCGCGGCGATCGGAACCCGCTTGGCCCGGTCGGCGTAGAAGCCGACGGGCAAGGCCAGCACGATGGCGCCGACCAGGGACACCGACACCAACGTGAGGATGCCGGTGGTGCTGGTGTGGAAGTGGTCCCGGATCTCGGGCAGCAGCACGCCGAACGCCGTGCGGTCCAGCTCGTCGACCATGTTGAGCCCGAACAGGACCCCCAACGGGAAGAACGGCGCACCGCCGGTCGTGGCCGAGCGCCACTCACGGAACCACTTCACCGCGCCACCTCCGCGGCCACGACCGGCTCGGGCTCGGCCTCGGCGCCGGTCTCGGGTTCGGGTTCCGCCAGGACCAACGGGCCGGGTTCGTCGTCGACCCGGACATCGGCGACCAGGCTGGGCACGATCAGGTTGCGGCGCTTGGCCACCCAACGCAGCCCCCCGTCGCGCAGGTCGGCCAGCACGCCACCCAACCCACCCGGGAACGCCAGCAGTACGAGCAGCAGCCCCACGCCGCTGGCCAGGAAGCTCCACTGCTGGGGCAGGAAGAAGTCGGCGCCCTGCACGTAGGTGGCACCGAGGAGGGCGCCGGGCAGCGAGCCCAGTCCCCCGATCACCACCATGGAGAACAGCTCCAGGCTGTGTTCCGGCGTGTACGGCTCGGCGCTGAAGCCGCCATTGAGGTGGACGATCAAGGCACCGGCGAACGAGGCCAGGAACCCCGACAGGGCGAAGGCCGCCAGTGTCGTACGGATGGTGTGCACCCCGAACGACGCCGCGGCCCGCTCGTTCTCGCGGATGGCGATGAGCACCCGGCCGGTCCGGCTGCGCCGCAGTCCGACCACCATGATCAGGGCCAGGCCGAGCGCGGCCAGCGAGACGACGAACAGCTTGGTCTCGCTGTCCACCGCGATGCTCCCGAACAGGGTGGGCTCGGCGATGCTCCGCTTGGGCAGCCAGTCGAAGATCGTGCGATCGAACAGGTAGGACCAGGCCATGAGCGAGAAGGCCAGCGTGCTCACCGCCAGCGTCAGCCCTTTGCGCCGCAGGGCCGGATAGCCCACGACCACCGCGGCCACGGCCCCCACCAGACCCGCGGCCAGGACCGTGAGGGCCAGATCCCAACCCCGCTGGCTCAGGTAGCCGCCAGTGGCGGCCCCCACACCCACGAAGGCGATGTGGCCCAGGCTCACCTGCCCGGCCCAGCCGCTGAGCACCACCAACGACGCCGCCACGATGCCGGACAGGACGATCAGCGTGGCCAGATGGAGACGGCTGGTCGACAGCCACAAGGGCAGGGTGGCCACGAACAAGCCCACCACCAGCCACAGGGCCACCCGGGCCAGGATCACCTCCGGCAGCCACACCAGCTCCCGGGGATAGGGCCGGACCTCACGGCTGGCCAGCCAGCTCGAGGCGTCGGCGTCGACCCGGCTGGTGCCGTTGCGCCGGGTCACCAGCATCCCCAGCAGCACGATCAGGAACAGGACCGCGGCGATCTGCCCGTCCTCGTAGCGCTGGAACACCATCGACTGGTCGATGATGCCGACTGCGACGGCCGCTCCGGCGATGGTGGGGAAGTTGGTGAACCGCCCGAACACCGCCGCGGCCAGGGCCTGGACCAGGAAGATCGGCGACAGCACCTGGCCGATGGGGAGCCCGACGGTTCCGGCCCGCAGGTACATGGCCAGGAACGCCAGCACCGACGCCACCACCCAGACCACGGTGTGCAGCCGCCGCACCGGGATCCCCAGGGTGGAGGCCCGGTCGGCCCGCTCGGCCGCGCCCACGATGGCGATGCCCACGACCGACCGCTGCAGGAACAAGGCCAGCGCCAGCATGGCCAGCGGGGCAACGATCATGGTCACGATGTCGTTGGCGTTGAACACCGTGCCGCCGATCTCCACGCTGTGGTGGAAGGGCTGCGGCAGCTTGGTCCCGAAGTTCGTGTCATCGAACAGTCGGGGCAGCCACAGGGCGGCGCCGGTCAGCAGCTGGGCGATGCCGATGGTGGCCACGGTGAGCACCAGCCGGGGCGCGGTGAAGAAGCGCCGGATGAGCAGGGTCTCCACCAGGACGCCCAGCACCACCGCAGCCAGCAACCCCGCTACGAGCCCGAACCAATAGCTCCAGCCCCAACTGACCACCAGCATCACCGACAGGGTCGCCGGGAGGGCACCGAGGTCGCCCTGGGCGAAGTTGACGATGCGGTTGGCGCGGTAGATGAGGGCGATCCCGACCGCGATCAGGGCGATGCGGCTTCCGACCAGCGCCCCGTTGATCAGGACTCCCAGCGGCGTGCCGAACCAGATCTGCTGGAGCACCACCAGGCCCAGCAGCGGCAGCAGCACCTCGAGCCCGGTGGACGACAGGGCAACGCCGAGCCGGACGCGGCGTGCAGCTGCTGTCGTCCCGCCTCCGACAGTCGTCACCTCGGTGGTCACACGGATCCCCCCATCGCTGTGAGCTACTTCTCTCTTTGGCGGCTAGCTCCCCGGCGTTTCGACGACGACCGCGTGCCTGCCCTTCTTCTCGATCTTCTCGGTGCGATCCGGCTTGTGAGCCTTGGGTGGCGTGCGGTCCTTGGCGAAGAGCGCCCGCACCATGTCCGACATGGCCGTCTTGGCCGCATCCACGCTCAGCCCGTGCTGGTTGCGCAGCACGTTCCAGGCCGCCGGATGGGTCATGGCGTCCAGCGCGGCCCGCTTGGTGCCCGCCTTGCGGCCGGACAGCTCGGTGGCGAACACCTTGTCGAGCTCGGCCCGGCCGGCCTGGCGGCCCTCCTCCAGGATGCTGTGCAACGCCGGCGAGAACGGCTCCTGCAGGAGCGCGGCCAGGCGGATGTTCCGTCCGGCCTCGTACCAGCAGATGCGGTTGTTCAGGAACGCAGTGAGCCGGTCCTCGAACGGACCGGTGGTCACCAGCGGCGTCGGGTTCTCGCTAGCGCGCATCTTGTGCCGAATCGCCGCGGCGTGGAACAACGCCTCGACGTCGTCGAAGTGGACGTACAGCGATCGCAGCGACACGCCGGCGCGGGAAGCGATCTCCCGTGCCGTAGGACGGAGGTTGCCCTCCTCGATCAACACCAGCAAGGCATCGACGACGTTGTCGCGCGTGCGGTTGGCCCGTTCGATTCGGCGATCTGTGACATTCGTCTCGCCCACGGCGAGGACCCTAGGTCGATTTCACATCGCGTGCAACGGCCAGTTGTCAGTGATTCGCGCGGTTCGCGCGAATTCGCTGATCGGCCCGCCCTCTTGCCTCGAGCCCTCGGGATCGGGTATCAAACGGGAAATGTTAAGTCCGCCTAATCTCAAGGAAGAGGTGCGGCGGAGCGAAAGACCGACGGACGTGCTCGCCGCCATCGCCTGTGCGGTGTACGACCGGATGCACCCGGCTCCCCTGGACAGGGGCGATGATCCGGCGAGCTCGGGCTGGCTCCACGTCGCTGATCTGTTGCGGGACCCCGACGGTCTGGAGCCGTTGATCGGGGCCGCGTCGGCACGCTTCCGCAGCCAGGACCGGGCGCTCCTCGTGGCCCAGGTGGCGCGGGAGGCGATCTCCGCCCTGGTGACCGTGGCCGTCGAGCTGTGGGGTCGGCAACGCCGGGTGCTGGACCTTTCCGCCGCCAACGTGTGGCTTCGCGCCGGCGAGACCGCGGTGGTCGTCGGGGTCCACCAGCCGTGGCTGGCGGTGCTGGCCGACGACCTGCTGGCGGGCCAGCCCGGCGTGGAGGTGATCGCCGAGCGCCGCATGTTCGACCGCCTCGTCGACCAGACCATCGGCTACCCGGTGCCGCCGGGAGCGGTGCCCCCGGGACAGCCGGCGACGATCGCCGCGGTGGCGGCCATCGTGGCTGCGGTGCGCCGGTCGATCCGCTGCGGCGAACGGCAGCTCTGGGGCACCGCGGCCCTGGCCATTGCCAGCACCAGCGCCAAACTGGCACACGCCGTCGGCCGTCGGGCCGACACCGACCGTGACATGGTGTTCGCCAGTAGACCCGATCTGGCCCGCACAGTGGAGCTGATCCAGGCCGAAGCCGACGCCGATGTCGCCACCGGTCCGGTCACGTTCGGCCTACGCCGGACCTGCTGCCTGCTGTTCAAGCTGCCCGACGGGGATCGCTGCGCCACCTGCAGCCTGGGCGACCGCGACGCCCAGATCGTCGAGCTGACCGACTGGTACCGCCGCTACAGGCCTCGTCAGGGATGTGACGGCGACGGTGGGGCGCCGGGGATATCGAGCAGCAGCTCGTCGGCGTAGCACCACCACCAGTCCTCACCCGGCTCATAGGACCGGATGATGGGATGCTCGGTCTCGTGGTTGTGGGCGGTGGCGTGACGATTGGGCGAGTTGTCGCAGCAACCCACGTGCCCGCAGGTCATGCACAGACGCAGATGGACCCAATGGCCGCCGATCCGAAGGCAGTCCTCGCATCCGCCGCTGGACGGAGCGACCTCATACCCGTTGAGCTGACCGAGGTGGGCGCACGACTGAGCCATGCCGGAACGATATTGCCTCAACCTGGGAACGCGAACACCGCCACCTTGCCCTCGTAATCGCTGGCGACCAGCGCCGTGGGTCCCACCGTCAGCTCGATGGCATCGATGGGCAGGTCGATGGACCAGAGCTGGCGGCCCTCTAGATCGAGGGCTTGGAGGGCGATGACACTTCCCGCCAGCACTGCTTGGGTTTCCCCTGGAGCGGCGTCGATCGTCGGTGCCGCCGCGCCGGTGCCTCGGACCTTCTCTCCGCTGGCCGGGTCGACGAAGATCAACTCCTGGTCGGTGGGGACGGCCAGCAGCTCGCCGACGAGGACCGGGGCCTCGAACTCGGACGCGTTCAGCTCCTTGACCCAGAGCGGCTGACCGCTGGCGGCATCGAAGGCGTTGACGAACGAATCGTCGTCGACCGCGACCACAGCATCGCCCATGGGCGCCAGCGCCCAGACGCTGATGGAACCCCGTTCGAGGTTCTGGGTCCACAGCACGTCGCCGGTGGCCGGGTTGATGCCCGCCACCTCCCCGTCGGTGGTGCCGGTCACCACCACGTCGCCCACGAGCACCGGCGTCGCCCAGTTCCAGAGCTCGATCTCGTTCTCCCAGGCCACGGCGCCGTCCGACAGGTTGAGGGCGGTGATCGTGGAGCCCGAGTGGCCGAAGATGAGGTCGCCGACCACGACCGGATCGAACCAGTAGGCGTCGGTCTTCCAGACCGTCGCTCCGCTGGCCGGATCGAGGGCGTAGATGGCCTCGGGATTGGACACCGCGGTCAGCAGCATCCCGCCGGCCAGCACCGGTTGGGTGCCGCCGGCCTCCTCGCCCAGGTCGACCTTCCATGCCTGGTTGCCGTTGGTCACGTCGTAGGCGGTGAGGTCGGCTTGATCATCGAGGACATAGACCCGCTGGTCGTCCACCGCGATCACGTCACCGGTGAGAGCCTCGCCGACGTCGGCCTGCCAGAGCAGGTTCGGTCCGTCTCCGGAATCCTGGCTGGCGCCCTCGTTGCCGAAGAGGGTGGAGTCCTCGGAGCTGTCGGCGGCCGGGGTGCCTTGGCTGTTGCTGTCGTCGCTACTTCCGGTGTCCCGCAACGTGCGGAACGCCACCAGGCTGGCGACTAGAGCGAACACGACGATGGCGGCGGACGCCACCAGGACTCGCGAGCCCCCGGTTCCGGGGGACACCGCTGGCGGCGGTGGTGGACCCAGCGGGCGGGGCGGCGCTCCGGGCCACGAGGGCGGCGGGGCCGGCGGTGGCATGGGCGAGACGACCGCGGGTGGCGGCACCGGGACGGCCGCGAGGTGTCGGGACGCGTGGAGGGCGGCGCCGAGGGCGACCGGGTGTTTGGGGTGGGCGTCCACCACGACTGGGCGGCCCAGGCCGGCGGACACCTGGCGGGTGATCATCGGGACCCGGGACGATCCGCCGACCAGCAGCACGGCATCGAGGTCGCTGGGGTGCAGACCGGCCGAGGCCACCACCCGGCCCAAGGCGTCCACGGTCGGCTCCAGCAGCGGGCCGACCAGCTCCTCCAGTTCGGTGCGGCGGAGCAGGACCTGGTGCTGCAGTCCGGGCAGCCAGACCGGGATCGTGACCGAGGTCTCGCTGGACAGCGCCTCCTTGGCCTCGATGCAAGCCGAACGCAGTTGGGCCAACCCGGCCAAGGCGGCCGGATCGTCGGAGTCGGCCAGGCTGGGCGGGTCGCCCAGCGCCCGCACGACATGGCCCAGCACCGCGTGGTCGATGTCGATGCCGCCCAGCCGCTCGATGCCCTCGGAGCGACCGAGCATCTCGAAGAACCCGTCGGCAGTGCGCCGCAACACCGCGGCGTCGAAGGTGCCGCCGCCCAGGTCGTAGACGGCAACCACCCGACCCGGGGCCATCCGTTCGGCCTGGGCATACCAGGTGGCCGCCGCGACGGGTTCGACCAAGAGTCGGGCCTCGGGCAGGTCGGCCAGCCGCAATGCCTCACGCAGGACGTCACGCTTGAACTCGCCCCAGTTGGCCGGATGGGTGACGGTGACCGCGGCCGGAGCTACACCTTCCGTCTCGCTCACTGTGGCCACGACCCAGCGCAGGACCTCGGCCAGGCACCGGTCGACCGCGAGGGGGGTGCCGCCGAGGAACAGCGGTGTCGTATCCCCGACCCGCCGCTTGAACTCCCGGGCCACCCGGTCGGGGGATGTCGCGGCCCGGCGCTCGGCGGCATCGCCGATCAGGAAGTGTCCGTCGTCGCCAAGGAAGACGACGGTCGGTACCGAAGTGGCCCGATAGCCCAAGGCCACGACCTCGGCGCGGCCCGACCGGGCCACCGCCGCGGCGGTGTAGCTCGTCCCGAGATCCATCCCCAGCGCGTAGCTCATCCCCTGCCCGCCCGTTGGCCGCCGTCCGCTCGGCCCGAAGCTATCGGAACGGCTACAGCGGAGGTATCTGCCAGTCGATGGGGTCGCGGCCGGCTTCGATGAGCGCGGCGTTGGTGCGAGAGAAGGGGCGGCTACCGAAGAAGCCGTTGTGAGCGGACAACGGCGACGGGTGGGGCGACTCGACGATCACGTGGCGCGAGGTGTCGATCAACACCTTCTTCTTCCGGGCCGACGAGCCCCAGAGGATGAACACCACCCGTTCCTCCTTGGTGTTGACCACCCGGAGGACCTCGTCGGTGAAGGTCTCCCACCCCTTCTTCTGGTGCGATGCGGCGTTGCCCCGGCGGACGGTCAGCGTGGCGTTCAGCAGCAGGACCCCCTGCCGGGCCCAGTGCTCCAGGTTTCCGTGGTTGGGCGGCGGATAGCCGAGATCGGCCTCGAGCTCCTTGAAGATGTTGTGGAGCGACGGAGGCAACGCCACGCCCTGGCGCACCGAGAAGCACAGCCCGTGGGCCTGGTTGGGTCCGTGGTAGGGGTCCTGGCCCAGGATCACCGCCTTGACCTCGGCGAACGGGGTCAGGTGCAGCGCCGTGAACACCTCGTCGTGGGGCGGGTAGACCGTCGTGCGCTGGCGCTCCCCCACCACGAACTGCTGCAGCTCGGACCAGTAGGGCTTGGCGAACTCCTCGCGCAGGATCGGGTTCCAGTCGGTCTTCGTCATCGCCGCCCAGTTTCGCTTTTCAGCACCCGCCGAGGTTGCGTGGTCGCCGGTTCCTAATCTCCTCCCATGCTCATCACGACGTCGTTCGACCTTCCCGGCTACGAGGTCCTCGCGGTGCAAGGCGAAGTCTTCGGGCTGACCGTGCGGTCCCGGAACATCGGCGCCGGCTGCATCGCCAGCCTGCGGTCCATCGGCGGAGGCGAGATCCCCGAGTTCACCCAGCTGCTGGTCCAGAGTCGCAACGAGGCCATGGCCCGGATGGTGTACGAAGCCCAGAGCCGGGGGGCGAACGCCATCCTGGCGATGCGGTTCGACTCCGGGGCCATCGGGCAGTGGAGCGAGATCTGCGCCTACGGAACCGCTGTCTGGGTCTCGCCGGTCAGCGAACAGGCCCGGTCCCAGTACGACGCGATGGTCGAGGCCGGGCAGATGCCGCACCAGCAGCCCTATTCGCCCTACGTGAGCGAGTGGCGCCCGGCCCCGCCGGGAGCCGTCCGCGGCACCTAGTGCCCCACTAGCGGAGGCGGATGACGTTGCCGGTGATCAACCGGGCCCGGTCGGAGCAGAGGTAGACGATGACGTCGGCGACCTCGGCCGGCTGGGCGATGTGGACGTGGTCGGTGCTGGCGGCCACGGCCTCGCGCACCTCGGGGGTGACCCAGCCGGTGTCGGTCACCGGCGGATGGACCATGTTGGCGGTGATGCCCAGGTCGGCCAGCTCGAGCGCAGCGGCCATCGTGTAGTTCTCCTGGGCCGCCTTGGCCGCGCCGTAGGAGACCTCTTCCGGGAACCCCATCGGCCCGCCCGAGGTGAGCCCGACGATCCGACCCCAGTCCGCTACCCGGGCCACGTGGCGCAGTGCGAACTCGGCGATCAGCTGGGCCGCGGCCCGGGCGTCGATGGCCAGGTTGCGGTCGATGGTGTGGGCGGTGACCGGGCGGAGCAGACGGCCGATCCGATCGGCGGCGTCCTCGTCGGACAGGTTCGGCTTGAACGTGTCCTGCTGCCAGCCGCTGGCGTTGTTGACCAGGATGTCCACTGGGCCGAGCGACGCTTCGGCGGCATCGAACAGCTCGGCTGGCGCCGCCGGATCGGTCAGGTCGGCCTCGATGGCGGCCGCCTGCCCGCCGGCATTGCGGATGGACTCGACCAGTCCGTCGGGCGTGGCCGCCCGCTGGGTGCGGTACTCCTCCGGACTGCCCGGGTCGGGCGGGTCCTCGAGCCGGAGATAGCTGAGCAGGACGGCGGCACCGCTGTCGGCCAGGGCCTGGGCGGTGGCCGCACCGATCCCGTGGTTGGCCCCGGTGACCAGGGCGACATGGCCGGATAGGTCGAAGCGTGCGGTGGCAGCCACGGAGGGAGTTCTAGTGCACCCGCGGCGGTCCGGTGACAGAAGAATCACGCTGGATCCTCCGATCACCGAGGCGGTGATCTGTACTCTCCGCGGTAGCGCTACAGCGGAGCGAGGCTGGTGGCGGGAACGCCACCATTACCTTGTAAGCGCTCCGGAATTGGTCAATGCGACCAGCGAATTTCGACGTACAAAGTAAGCCATCATTGGACCGAATTTACACTGTCGTGGGTGGACAAACTCTCCCCTTCTCGTTACCTTGCTCCCCGACCCGTTCTGAAACGGCGGGTTATCTTCAGACAGATATCCAGAAGGGGATCATCGAACAAAATGGCACTTTCGATCGAGGAGCTCGAGCTCCAATCGACCAC
>DASXTK010000282.1:0-7225 GCA_036505485.1 Acidimicrobiales bacterium | reverse complement strand
GGGAGGGGGACACCGACGCGGGGCGGGGTGTGCCGTGGGCGCTGCATTGGGCCTCGACGGGGCCGGACACCACCCCGGCGGACCACACCATGTTCTCCAGCTCCACCTCGGTGGCCAGTAGCTCCGCCGCCGAGCCGACTCGCACGACACGCGAGGGGACATCGACGTCCACCGCGTACCGCGCCGCGTCTCCGCCGGACAGGCCGAGGCCTCGGCGTTGGCCGACGGTGACGAGCTCCACCGCCTCGGTCTCGCCGAGCACCGTGCCGGCCTCGTCGACCACCCGTCCCGGGTGCAGCGGCAGCCGCCGGGACAGGAACCCCGCCCGACCCGACGACGAGGTGATGAAGCAGACATCCTGGCTGTCGGGCTTGGCCGCGGTTCGCAGACCCAGGCGGTCGGCCTCCCGCCGCACTTCGTCCTTGGTCAGATCCCCGACCGGCAGCAACGTGCGGGCCAGCTCGGCCTGGCCGAGGACATACAGGACGTAGCTCTGGTCCTTGGCCGTGTCGGCGCCCCGGGCCAGTCGCCGGGTCCCATCAGCACAGGTGACCACTCGGGCATGGTGTCCGGTGGCCACGGCGTCGAAGCCGACCGACTCGGCCCGCTCCAGCATCCGGTCGAACTTGAGGTGGCGGTTGCACTCGATGCAGGGGTTGGGCGTGCGGCCCTCCCGGTGAGCGTCGACGTACGGCTGCACCACCTGGCGCTCGAAGTCGTCGGTGAAGGTCCACACGTGGTGGACGATGCCCAACTGCTGGGCCACCCGGCGGGCGTCGTCGACATCGCTGACCGAGCAGCAGCCGGTGTCGGACTCGCCGCCCCACAGCTTCATGGTGACGCCGACCACCTCGTGTCCGGCCTCCAACAGCCGCGCCGCCGCCACCGAGGAGTCGACCCCACCGGACATCGCCGCCAGCACCTTCACGATCGCCTCCTGGCGGAACGGAGGCGAGCCACCGCCGATGGGAGGACTTCGAGTACGCGGTCGACGTCGGAGTCGGTGGAGGTCCAGCCCAGGGACAGGCGCAGAGCGCCAGTGGTGGCTGACCCCTGGACGGACATGGCGGCCAGAACGTGGGAGGCCTCCTGGGCCCCGCTCGCGCAGGCCGAGGCGGCCGAAGCGCACACCCCGGCCTCGTCCAGCAGGAACAGCAACGACTCGCTCTCGACGTCAGCGATGGTCAGATGCACGGTCCCGGGCAGTAGGTGGGACCGATCGCCGGACACGACCGCGGTCTCCACAACGGAGGGGATAGCGGCGACCAAGCCGTCGGCGAGCCGGTCCCGCAAGCCCGACACCCGCGAGAGCTCGGCGTCCCGCGCCAAAGTCTTGGCCGCCAGGGCCGCGGCCAGACCGACGATGCCGGCAACGTTGTGGGTGCCGCTGCGCAGCTCCCGTTCCTGACCTCCACCCAGAACAGTCGGACGCAACGGAGTCCCCCGCCGCGCCACCAGCACCCCGACTCCCTGAGGACCACCCAGCTTGTGCGCGCTGATCGAGATCAGATCGGCATCGGCGGCCAACACCGCGATGTCGAGCCAGGCCGCGGCCTGCACCGCGTCGCTGTGGACGACGGCATCGGGCGCCAGCTTGCGCACCACCCGCGCCACCTCGCCCAGCGGTTGGACCGTGCCCACCTCGTTGTTGGCGGCCATGACCGACACGAGAGTGGCATCGGGATGCTGCTCGAGCAGCGCGGCCAGGGAGTCGAGGTCGAGGACACCACGAGCGTCGACCGCAACCGTCCGACCGCCCACGGCGTCAGCAGGGTGCAGCACCGCGTGATGCTCTACGGCACTCGTGAGCACGGTGCCAGCACGAGCCGCCACCACACCGAACACCGCAAGGTTGTCGGCCTCGGTGCCCCCGCTGGTGAAGATCACCTCGTTGGGGGCGCAACCCAGAGTCGCCGCCACCACATCACGGGCCTCGTCGACCGCCTGCCGGGCCGCCCGGGCCACGGCGTGGGCGCCTGAGGGGTTGCCGAAGGACTGGCCCAGCCACGGTTCCATGGCCGCGCGCGCCCCGGGCCGCAGCGGCGTGGTGGCGGCGTGGTCGAGATAGGCGATGGATGGCCGAAACACGCCGGTCATTGTCGCAGGAGCGCGACCGCTCACCACCTGCCCGACGGATAGGGCGGTGGTGGAGGAGGCGGCGGCATCGGAGCAGGAGGCGGAGGCGGACGCAGCGCCGCCGGATAGGCGGGCCCCGGCGGCGCATACCTCGCGCGGCCCATCCACGGCGCAGGGGTGGCCGAGATCGGAGCCCCATGCGCGTGTTGCCACGCCGCGGCCACACAGGCCAGGAAGGCCTCGGGGTGGAGGTAGGCCGGCGGTGTGTGCCGGATGATGCGGGAGATCGGGTTGGCCAGCCGGACCGCGAGCTGCACCCGCGCCGCCCCGTTGAGCTGGTGGGCCCGCAGCAGGAACGTCCGGATCAGGCCGTAGTGCTCCTCCTTCATGGCCGCCACATCCAGCGAGGTGGCGTACGCCTCGTAGCCGGGCGGCGCCAGGAACCGGGCCGAGGAGGCGAACCCGGCAGCGGCCCGCTCCCGGACCACCAGGGTCCCGGCGACCATGTCGCCCAGCCGCTGGTCCCGCGACGACAGCAGCACGAAGACCACGGCCAGACAGCCGATGGGCAGCACGAAGAAGTCGACGATCCCGAGCACGGCCCGCAGGAAGGCCTGGGTGAAGCGAATGGGTGTGGCGTCGGTGCTCACGACCCGCAACCCCAGCGCCGCCTTGCCCGGGGTGCGTTGCCACTTGGTCTCGAACAGCGTGAACCAGACGAAGTACAGCGCCAGGCTGAACAGGATGTAGAGGATGGCGAGGATGACGCTCCCCGCGCCGCCGAACACCGCGACGGCGATGAGCAGCAGCACAGTCCAGATGGCGGCGAGCGCCAGGAAGTCGATGGCCAGCGCCAGGGCACGCGAAGCCACACCGGCGCGCTCGACGTCGAGGACCACCGCCTCGGGCGTGACGATCTCCGGATAGGCCGGACTTGGCCCCCTGCTCATGGGTCGAACGCTACTGCGGTACTGGTCATAGGACCGCTAGCTTGCGGGACGCGTGGACATCGACCTCTTCATCGCCCGGAACTCCCCGACCTGGGATCGGCTCGCCGAGCTGACCTCGACGGCCCGGCGGACCGTGGCCCGGCTGACCCCCGAGGAGGTCGACGAGCTGGTGGCGCTGTACCAGCGCACGTCGTCGCATCTGTCCCACGCCCGCACCGCCTACCGGGAGCCGGGGCTGACCATGCGTCTCACCACCCTGGTGGGCCAGGCCAGCGGGGTGATCTATCGGGGCCGGTCCCAGCCGGGACGGGCGGTGGCCGACTTCTTCCTGTGGCGGTTCCCGGCCGCGGTGTACCAGAGCGGACGCTTCATCGCGGCCAGCGCGGCCCTGTTCCTGGTGCCGGCGCTGGCCATGGGGCTCTGGATGGCCCACAGCAACGAGGCCCTCAACGTCGCCTGGCCCGACGAGGTGCGCCAGGCCTACCTGGACAGTGAGTTCGAGGACTACTACTCGGCGGACGGCCCGGCGAACTTCGCCGCCCAGGTCACCGTCAACAACATCCAGGTGGCCTTCCTGGCCTTCGCCGGGGGGATCCTGCTGTGCATCCCCACCGCCTGGCTGATGTTCTCCAACGGCATCTACTTGGGGGCGGTCGCCGGGTTGTTCGCGACGGCCGGGCAATCGGGAAAGTTCTGGGGCCTGGTACTTCCGCACGGACTCCTGGAGCTCACGGCGGTGATCATCGCCGGCGCGGCCGGGATGCGCATGGGGTGGGCCATCGTCGCGCCCGGGGACAGAAGTCGCACGGAGGCCCTCGGCGTCGAGGGCCGGCGGGCCGTGCTGATCGCGCTCGGCCTGATCCTGGCGTTCATGGTCGCGGGCTTCATCGAAGGCTTCATCACCGGACGCGGGGTGCCCACGGCGCTCCGGGTCGGGATCGGCATCGCCGCGGAGCTGGCCTTCCTCACCTGGATCGTGGTCCAAGGCCACGCCGCCACCCGTCGCGGCCTGACCGGCGACCTCGGCGAGCTGGATCGCGGCTGGAACGAGCTCGCCGCGGCCCGCGAGCGCAGCTGGTCCAAGTAGGCCGGCGCTACAGGCGGCCGGTGGCCTTGATGTTCAGGTAGGTGTCGGCCAGCGTCGGGGCCAGGCGACCGGGCCGGGCGTCCACCACCGTGGCTCCCAAACCCCGCAACCGGGCGGTGGTGCGTTGGCGGTCGGCCACTGCGGACAGCGCCGCGGCCCGGCGGTAGGCGCCCGCCGACTCCTCCGGTGCCGCCGCGGCCCACCGAGCCACGTCCGGGTCGCTCACTGCGGCCACCACCACCAGGTGGTCCCGCACGATCAGCGGCAGCGCCGGGATCAGCCACTCGTTGACCGACTGCTCCACCAGATCGGTGAGGATGACCAGCATGGTGCGTCGCCGGAACCGGGCCAGCGTCTCGGTGAACGCCTCGGCGTAGTCGCTCTCCACCAGAGCCGGCTCCAGGTTGTACAGCGCCTCGACCACCCGGGCCAGCTGGCCCGAGCCGTGCCGGGGCGGGACCACAGCCCGCACCTCACGGTCGAAGGCCACCAGCCCACAGCGGTCGCCCAAACCGGTGGCCACGGTGGTGAGGGCCATCACCGCGTCCATGGCGTGCTCCACCCGGGGCACTCCGTCGACCCGTCCGGCCATGACCCGGCCGTTGTCCAGCAGGACCAGCACGGTCTGGTTCCGCTCGGAGCGGTAGGTCCGCACGATCGGCTTGCCCGATCGGGCCGTGGCCGCCCAGTCGATCCGCCGGAACTCGTCGTCGATGCCGTACTCCCGCAGCTGCTCGAACTCGGTGCCGCCGCCCCGCCCCCGGGCCGAGCGCAACCCGACCTCCAGCATGCGGGCCTTGCGGATCCGCAGCTCGGCCTCGTCCTTGGACCGGAAGGACGGGAACACCCGCAGCTCCCCCGGCACCTGACGCACCGCCTGCCGGGCGCCGAGACCCAGCGGGCCCTCGACCCGAACCACCACCCGACGCGGGCGGAAACGACCCCGCCGGGCCGGGCGCAGCTTCACCGTGGCCTGCAAGGTGCCGCGGCCGGGTAGACGTCCGCCGGCCTCCCGGGTGCTGGCCCGCAACGACGGCGCCAGCTCGTCGGACAGGCGGATGCGGGCACTCCTGCCGGTGGTGTTGCGGACGGTCCAGGTCAGGTCGGCTTCACCGCCCAACGTCATCCCGGCCGGCAGCAACCGGTCGACCACCAACCGGTTGGGGGATGGTCCGAGCATCGCGTCCACCGCGGCCAGCACCAACAGTCCGGCGTTGGCTGCCAGCACCCACCACACCCCAGCGATCTTCTCGCCGGGCAGCAGCCACACCACCAACGACGCCACCGCGGCGACCACCGCCAACCGCCGGGTGGGGAGGAGAGTCATGGGGGGAACGGGAACCAGCGTCAGCGAGGGACGGGAACCGAGGCCAGGATGCCGTCGAGCACGCCGTCGACGGTGGTGCCCTCGATCTCCAGCTCCGGGCGGACCTGCAGCCGGTGGCGCAGGCACGGCTTGGCCACCGCCTTGACCTCGTCGGGGGTGACGAACGACCGGCCGACCAGCCAGGCCCAGGCCTTGGCCGCGTGCAGCACCATGGCCGCACCCCGAGGCGACACACCGAGGGAGACCGCGGGCGAGCTGCGGGTGGCCCGGACCAGGGCGACTATGTAGGCCTGCACCGGCGGCTCGACCCGGATGTCGCCCACCTGGGCCTGGGCCGCGACCAGGTCGTCGAGGGTGGCCACCGGACGGATCCCGGCGGCGACGACGTCGTGGGGATCGAGGCCCCGGTCGTGGCGGGCCAACACCTCCTGCTCCTGCTCGGCGGTCGGATATCCGACCTGCAGCTTGAACAGGAACCGGTCGAGCTGGGCCTCAGGCAGCGGGTAGGTGCCCTCGTACTCCACCGGGTTCTGCGTGGCCACCACCGTGAACGGCACCGGCAGGGGGTGGGAGCGGCCCTCGATCGTGACCTGCCGTTCCTCCATGGCCTCCAGCAGCGCGGCCTGGGTCTTGGGCGGGGTCCGGTTGATCTCGTCGGCCAGCAGGATGTCGGTGAAGATCGGTCCCCGGCGGAACCGCAGCCCACCTACACCGGCGTCGGCCTCGGCGCCAGCTCCGGGCAGCCCGGTGGTGCCACCGCTGCGGCTGTCGAGCACGAGCTGGCCGGTGATGTCCGACGGCATCAGGTCCGGGGTGAACTGCACCCGGCTGAACTGCAGGTCCAGCGATGCGGACAAGGCCTTGACGATGAGGGTCTTGGCCACGCCGGGCACCCCCTCCAACAGCACATGGCCCCGGGCCAGCAGCGCGGCCACCAAGCCGGACAGCGCCCCCTCCTGGCCGACGACGACCTTGCCGACCTCCTGGCGGACCCGCAGCAGGGCATCGCGGGGGCCGGGTGCGACCTCGGTGGCCACGTTCCCGGACTCCATCTCGGGCGGAGGCGGAGGCGGGGGCAGAGCCGAGGTCGTGCTCCAAGGTGGAGCAGGTCGCGGGGTCGGCTCGGACGGGTCACCGGCGGCGCGCATTGCGGTTCCCCTCACTGCTGAGAGCCTCGCTGTGGGGCCGTGGTTCAGCGGCAAATTCCCACGCGTTTTGCGCACGAACGGGCCGTTCCGCTCCGGCTCTAGGTTCCGACATGATCGAACGCCTCCTTGCGGACGTAGTCGATGAGCTGGGCCACGGCCAGCAGATCGCGGTCGCTGGTCACGGGTCCGGGACCCAGCGCAGCCTGTAAGCGTGCCTCGTCGAGACCGGTCCGCGCCGCCAGGACCTTTCCGAGGGTGTCGTCGGCCAGGTTGTTGGGGATCCCCAGATGGAGGATCAGGTCCCGACGCAGGTCGGCCCGCATGACATCGGCAGCGTGCTGGGGCGACTTGGACCGCTCCAGCAAGCCACCCACCGCCGACACCAGCTCGGACCCCGCCACCTTGACCGGTTGGGGTTCGGTGACCGGCTTCCCCAGCCGCCGGACCCGCCAAAACACGTAGATGAGGAAGGCCAGCACGACCTGCAGCAACCCCAGCTTGACCCCGGCCGGAACCAGACCCCACAGGGTCTTGTCGCCCTGACCGGAGGCGGCGATGGTGGGCCGGCCCGGGTCGAGCACCGCCACCCGGGTGCCGTCCCGGGGGGCCAGCAGGGCCGCGATCACCGGTGCGTTGT
>DASXTK010000281.1:0-2391 GCA_036505485.1 Acidimicrobiales bacterium | reverse complement strand
GGGTGCCGACATCGTCGACGTCGGCGGCGAGTCGACGAGGCCCGGCGCCGATCCCGTCCCGATGGGCGAGGAGCTGGACCGGGTGCTGCCGGTGGTCGAGGGACTCGCAGCCGCCAAGGTCCGGGTCTCGGTCGACACCCGCAAGGCCGAGGTGGCGAGAGCTGCCGTCAAAGCCGGCG
Organism: Acidimicrobiales bacterium; assembly: GCA_036505485.1. Taxonomy (GTDB): domain Bacteria; phylum Actinomycetota; class Acidimicrobiia; order Acidimicrobiales; family VFJN01; genus DASXTK01. Next base: position 2,212 of record DASXTK010000281.1, on the reverse strand, counting down.
CCGAGCTCATCAACGACGTCTCGGCCACGCTGGCCGAGGTGGCGGCGGACACCGGGGCCGGGTTCGTGGCCATGCACATGCTGGGCGACCCCCGCACCATGCAACGGGAGCCGGTCTACGACGACGTCGTGGCCGAGGTGCGGGACTTCCTGGTGGAACGGGCCGAGGCCGCGGTGGCCGCCGGGGTCCGCCAGGTGTGGATCGATCCCGGCATCGGTTTCGGCAAGCGTCTCGCCCACAACCTCGATCTGCTGGCCAACATCGATGTGTTGGTGGCCAGTGGGTTCCCGGTCGTGGTGGGCGTGAGCCGCAAGTCCATGCTGGGTGTCCTGTTGGCGCGAGCCGACGGAGCGGCCGAGCCCACGCCGACCGACGACCGCTTGGTCGGGTCGCTGAGCACGACCGCATGGGTGTTGTGGCGGGGCGTAGCCATGGTGCGGGTGCACGAAGTGGCCGAAACCGTGCGGATAGCGCACGCTGTGCGGGCCTTCGCGGCGACGCAAGCAGCCGCATGATCGTGATCTTGGAGGAGAACCCGTCGTGGCACCGATGAAGGGCAAGTGGGCCCAGGGAATCACCCCGCGCAATTTCGTGTGGGTGCTCAAGGACCGGCTCGCCGTTGCCGAGCGCCCAGGAGGGTATGGGCCGAACCATCGGCGCGTACGCCGTCAGGAAGAGATCATCTGGATCCGTGAGCAAGGTTTCACCCACGTCATCTCGCTGATCGCCGCCACCCACAACCTGCACAACTACGACGAGTTGGGTGTGGCGTGGCTGCATCGTCCGATGCGCCCGACCGACGACATGCTGGTCTATCAGGGGGCTCTGTACGAGGAGGTGCGGCGGTTGCTGGCCGATGGCGAGAAGCTGCTGATCCACCGCGAGGAGGTCGGCGACAGCGTGTGTGGGCTGGTGGCCGGCTACCTGCTGTGGGCCGGGCTGGTTCCCTACGGGCCGCAGGCCATCTCGGTCACCGAGCGCCTGACCTCCCGCCAGCTCGGACCCCAAGGTCGGGTGCTGGTGGCCAACGCCGATGCCCTGCGCGGTCCGGCCGGGCCCACCGGCCCGGGCTGACGGACTGATCCGAGCGTGAGCGATCGCATCGAGCTGCGCGGCCTGCGGGTCCTGGCTCGTTGTGGGGTGTTGCCGTTCGAACAGGATCAAGACCAGCCGATCGAGATCGACCTCGACGTGGTCACCGACCTGATGCCGGCCGGGGCCAGCGACGACCTGGCCGACACCGTCGACTACGGCGCGGTGTGCGCCGCGGTCGAGCAGGTGGCGACGGCCACGGCGTACGCCTTGCTGGAACGGCTGGCCCAACGCATCACCGAGGCGGTGCTGGAGGTTGATCCGCGCATCGACACGGTGGAGGTCACCGTGCGCAAGCTGCGTCCGCCGGTGCCTCAGCAGCTGGCCACGTCGGGGGTCCACGTGGTGCGGACCCGCGGCCCGGCATGACCCGTGCCTTCCTGGGACTGGGCTCCAATCTGGGTGACCGGCGCGGTTATCTGCGGAGCGCGGTCGAGGCCCTGGGCGCGGCCGGGCTGACCGCGGTATCCCCGGTGTACGAGACCGATCCGGTCGGCGGCCCGGAGCAGGAGCGCTACCTGAACATCGTGGTCCAGCTGGACAACAACCTGAGCGCCCGGGAGCTGCTGGACCTGTGCCGACAGCTGGAGACGGGGGCCGAGCGGGTGCGCCAGGAGCGCTGGGGTCCCCGCACCCTCGACGTCGACATCCTTTGGATCGATGGCGTGACCGTCGACGAAGCGGACCTGGTGGTGCCGCATCCCCGCATGTGGGAACGCCGATTCGTGGTGGCCCCGCTGCGCGACCTCGCCCCGGATTTGGTGGACGAGGAAGCAGTGAGCGAAGCCTGGGGGCACGTCGATTTCGTCGGCTCATTGAGTTGACGCCCCTGCCCTACGCGCAGGACGTCTGTGGACGGGACGCGGGCTTCGCTGGTGGAACGACGCTCCGAGGGATGGTGGCGGAGCGGAGCGGCTTGTTCCCTCGCTCTTTGAACGTTTTTGGTTGCCTACCAACCAAAAACGTTCAAAGAGCTCCCGGATGCCGGTCCCCGACGACCCAACGTGTCCCGGCATCGGGTTGAGCCACAAAGACCGTTCCGGGCCAGCTCGTTTGGCCGCCGCCCTTCCCTCGAAGCGTCATTTAGCCACCGAGAGCAGCCCATGGCGTCACCGAGCCG
>DASXTK010000280.1:0-6212 GCA_036505485.1 Acidimicrobiales bacterium | reverse complement strand
CGGAACCGTCAACTTCGACCACGTCATCGGCACCGTGAACCACTACGGCAACGTCGACCTGTTCGCAGGGACGTTCAACGACGCCTACCGCAAGGCCGAGCTCGACCATCTCGAGAACTTCCCGGCCGAGCAGATCATGACCACGTTCAAGGCCATGCTCGACGAGTGGACGAACGAGGGCTTCGATCCGTTCGCAGCCCCGGAGGAGACCGGCTCGGCCTGGGGTGACAAGGCCGGTGGAAACCTCGACGCCATCACCCGCCGTCGGGTGACCGCGGCCCGGATGGTCGGGGTCCCGGGCGACGAGCCGCTGCGCAGCGACGAGACCGGCCACCCGATCAACCGGATGTTCGCCGACGTGGACCAGTCCGAGCCGATCTTGCAGCCGGAGCCGGGGTTCGAGGACCAGGTGTGTGGGTTCAACCTGTTCGCCTACCTGTCTCGCTCGAACGTGACCTGGAACCCGTCGGTGGTCTCGGTGTGCAAGGACAGCCTGTACTGCCCAACCACCGAGGAGTACGTGCTACCGATCATTCACGGCAACGATCGGGTGGAGTGGTTCGTGCAGCTCTCGGATCAGATCGAGTGGGAGGTGGCCGACCGGGTGAGCGGAAGCTTGCGGGCCCGGGTGACGATGAAGCCGGGGGATGTGGCGGCGATGCCCGCCGACATCCGCCACCAGGGCTTCGCCCCCAAGCGCTCGATGCTGCTGGTGTGGGAGAACGGCTCGCCCGAGCTCCCGGAGCTGATCGCCACCGGCCGGGCGCCCACCTATCCGGTCGAGCTGTGACCTTGCCGACGGGGCTGTTCATCGGCGGGGAGCTCGTCGACGCCGCGGACGGCGGCACCATCGAGGTGTTGGATCCGTTCGACTGCTCGGTGCTGGCCGAGGTGGCCGAGGCTCGGGTCGTCGATGTCGATCGGGCGGTTGCCGCTGCCGCTGCCGCGTTCCCGGGGTGGTCGGCCATCCCTGCCGCGGGTCGCGGTCGTCTGCTGTTGCGGCTGGCCGACCTGATCGAAGAGCACACCGATGAGCTGGCCGAGCTGGAGAGCCGCAACACTGGTCATCCCCTGCGGGATTCGACCACGCTGGACGTGCCGCGGACCGCCGCGACGTTCCGCTACTTCGGTGGCATGGCCGACAAGCTGCGGGGATCGGTCGTCCCGGTGGAGCCGGGGTTCCTCAACTACGTGGAACGTGAGCCGCTCGGTGTCGTCGGTCAGATCGTGCCGTGGAACTTCCCGCTGATGTTCTGTGGCTGGAAGCTGGGTCCGGCGCTGGCCGCCGGGAACACCGTGGTCTTGAAGCCGGCCGAGCTGACGCCGTTGAGCGCCCTGCGGCTGGCCGAGCTGCTGGTCTCGGCCGGCTTTCCACCCGGAGTCGTCAACATCGTCCCTGGCTATGGACCTGTGGCCGGTCAGCACCTGGCCGCCCACCCGGGCGTGGCCAAGATCGCCTTCACCGGTTCCACCGCCACCGGACAGCGGATCGTCGAAGCGTCGGCCGGCAACCTCAAGCGCATCCAGCTGGAGTTGGGGGGCAAGGGCGCCAACATCGTGTTCGCCGACGCCGACCTCGACGCCGCCCGCAACGGTTCGGCGTTCGCGGTCTTCCACAACCAGGGCCAGGCCTGCATCGCTGGGAGCCGCCTGCTGCTGCACGAGGACATCGCCGACGAGTTCCTCGACGGATTCGTGGGCCTGGCCCGGTCGATTCGGTTGGGCCACCCGCTGGACCCGAGGACCGAGATGGGGCCGCTCACGTCCCCGGCCCACCGGGACCGGGTGCTCGACTACGTCAAGGTCGCGGTCGACGAGGGGGCCGAGATCCTGACCGGCGGCCAGGCGCCGGACGAACCGCTGCTCGCCGCGGGCTGCTACATCGAACCCACCGTGGTGCGGGCGGATCCGGCGGCTCGGGTGTGCCAAGAGGAGGTGTTCGGACCGTTCCTGACTGTGTCCACCTTCGGCAGCGACGACGAGGCCATCGCCCTGGCCAACGGCACGGAGTACGGCCTGGGCGCCGGGCTGTGGACCCGGGATCTTCGCCGGGCTCACCGGACGGCCCGGGCCCTGCGCTCGGGGATGGTGTGGGTCAACTGCTACAAGCGGGTCAACCCTGGGTCGCCCTTCGGTGGCGTCGGCCGGTCCGGCTATGGCCGGGACATGGGTTTCGAGGCCATGGACGAGTACACCTCGGCCAAGTCGACCTGGGTGAACGTCGACGCCGACCTGCCCATCTGGTATCCGAGATAGGCGGAGGCGAATGGCCCTGGCCGAGGTCGTTCCGCTGCAGACGGCCATCCGGGACCATGTCCATGACGGCGACGTGGTGGCGCTGGAGGGGTTCACCCATCTGATCCCCTTCGCGGCGGGGCACGAGGTCATCCGCCAGGGGCGGCGGGACCTGACCCTGGTCCGGCTCACCCCCGATGTGCTGTACGACCAGATGATCGGGATGGGAACCGCCCGCAAGCTGGTGTTCTCCTGGGGCGGCAACCCCGGGGTCGGTTCCCTCCACCGGTTCCGGGACGCGGTCGAGCACGGCTGGCCCCGGCGGCTGGAGCTGGAGGAGCACAGTCACGCCGGCATGGCCAACCGCTACGTCGCCGGCGCCTCGAGGCTGCCGTTCGCGGTGCTGCGGGGCTATGCCGGCACCGACCTGCCGGCCCACACCGCCAACGTCGCCACGGTGACCTGCCCGTTCACCGGGGAGGAGCTGAGCGCGGTGGCCGCGCTGCGCCCCGATGTCACGATCATCCACGCCCAGCAGGCCGACCGGTCCGGCAACGTGCAGCTGTGGGGGATCACCGGAGTGCAGAAGGAGGCGGTGCTGGCCGCGGACCGGGCGGTGATCACGGTCGAGGAGATCGTGGACACCCTCGAGCCTCGTCCGGGTGCGGTGGTGCTGCCGTCGTGGGTGGTGACTGCGGTCTCTCTGGTCCCGGGCGGCGCGCATCCGAGCTACGCCCATGGGTACTCCGACCGGGACAACGTGTTCTACGCCCGGTGGGACGGCATCAGCCGGGACCGCGACGGGTTCCTGGCCTGGATGGACGACCACGTGCTGGGACTGGTCGCGCGTTGACCTGGACGGCGGACGAGATGATGACCGTGGCCGCGGCCCGCCAGCTGGCCGACGGCGAGGTGTGCTTCGTGGGCATCGGGCTCCCGTCGACCGCGGCGAACCTGGCCCGGCGCACCCACGCTCCTGGTCTGGTGCTCATCTACGAGTCCGGCACGATCGGAGCCAAGCCCGAGCAGTTGCCCCTGTCGATCGGCGACGGTGAGTTGGCTCGGACCGCGGACGCAGTGGTGTCGGTTCCCGAGGTGTTCAACTATTGGCTGCAGGCCGGCCGGATCGATGTGGGGTTCCTCGGCGCGGCGCAGATCGACCGTTGGGGGAACATCAACACCACGGTCATCGGACCCTACGACGAGCCGACGGTGCGTCTCCCCGGCGCCGGCGGGGCGCCCGAGATAGCGGCCTCTTGCCGGCGAGCGGTCGTCGTGGTCCGCCAGACACCCCGCACGTTCGTCGAACGACTCTCGTTCCGCACCTCGGTAGGCGACCGGGTAGCCACGGTGATCACCGACCTCGGCATCCTGGCCCGCGATCCCACCGACGCGGAGTTAGTGCTCACCCACCTCCATCCCGGCGTAGACGCCATCCAGGTACCTGCCGCCACCGCCTGGCCCCTCCGCCTAACCCCCAACCTCGCCACCACGCCGCCTCCCACCCGGGAGGAGCTGACGGCCCTCCGCTCCCTGACCCACCACCAAAACCCCGCCTAGGCCTCGCCTGTCGGCTGGGTCGCCTGTCGGCTCGGTCGCTAGCTGAGAACCCCAGCGCAGGAAGGGCGATCTGCTCGATTCAATGGCGCCGGCCAACGTGGCCCTGCAGTCGTCGCCGGTCGACCGGCCGAGCCGGACCGACCGGCCGGCAGGGCGCTCCGGCGTCCCGAGGTGACAGTTTCGGCGCAGACGAGGCGAGACGCCGGCGGCGGGTCGGGCTGCAGTACGGACGCGTCTGTCTCGGTCACGGCCGGTGCAGGCCCTGAACACGAGGGCGGCGAAGAGAACGGCCGCGAGCGACCCCGTCGTGTCGCGGGTGGTCGCATCGATCTCGGAGCGGAGCCCGCCGCCGTCACCGTCGAACTCGGGAGCGACGTTGTCTAGACGAACGTTGGACACAGTGAATTCCACCGGCCCTCCCGAGACGCCGCGGGTGGGAAGATCCGCGGCACCCCATCGATCGCCAATGCGATCCGTCTCGGCCAGGCGGTCAGCCAAGTCGGCGAGCGTGAACTCGGGGTCGGCCGTCGGCCCGACGGTCGGAAAGTCGAAGGGGATCGGGCGCGATGTCGTGGGGGGCCTTCCCGGGAAAGGCACGCCGCCGCGGTTGTCTTCGGTGTGGGACGCCAAGAGGATGCCCGCCAGGGCGACCACTACGACGGGCGCGCCCACGACAAGGGCCTTCCCTAAACCGCTGCGTCCAGGCACCCGACCACCTCCCGCCTCACGGCACCCCTCGGCCGTTCCTGGCCGCCTCAGGCTAGCTCCCCGTCGGCCGCCGGGTCGGATGGTCACGTCCCGCTACGCAGCCCCCATCGGGTTGATACGACGGTCGATTCCCTGCGAACGGAGTGGGGCGCAACCATCCCGGACACCAGGCGGCGAAACCCGCCCAGAACGGTGCATCGGTGCCGATGAGCGGTCGAGGGGTGGCGCTCGGTATCGACTGATCCAGCTCGCTCGACCGCCAGGATCGCCCTCTACGGAGAGTGACCGGCCCAGCGACCCACAGCGCTCAGGAGCACCCACTATGGGCGAGCCTCGGGAGTGATGTCGCGCGGGATCCGGTGCGTCGCTCCATGCTGGCCGCCGCCGAAAGCCCGGCGCGTCCACCGGCGCCGTCCGGCCAGTTCTCGCCGGTGATCGTGAGATCGAGAATCTCGAAGTCCACGTGCCACGCCTGGGCCGACATGGGCAGATCCACCGTCGCCTTCATGGCCGGACTGTCGAGGCGCGCCGGCCGGTTGAACACACCGGGGTCGACGATCGCGGTGGCCTGCACCTCGAGACTCGTCGAGGGTGGCCGTAGCGGATGTGTCGATCACCAGGGCGGTCGTCCAAGGGACGGCAGAAGACGGCGGAGGGAATGGCCGCCGATGCCTTTGGGACGGCTGGGTTGTTGTAGTGGCACAAGCCTTACTGACCGCTTCGGGAACATCGATGGTCGCTTTGCGACCACCGTGCTCGGCGTGGCGCGGGTAGCAGTACCAGAGGTGCTCGTCTTCCTGGAGGCAACCGCGGTCGACTGGCAAACATCCGTTACCCCGTTGAGATGGATCCCCGTCGGGCGGTCCGACGGTCCATCGCACCGACGAGGCGCTCCGGCTCAGCACGTCGCTGGAGGCTGGTTGGCGGCCGTTTCGATGAAGCCGATCATCGCGTCCCGAAGTTGATCGGCGACGTTCGGGTCGGCTTCGGTGAGGACGTCTGTGCCGTGTTGGCTGGCTTCCACGATGAGCAGTTGGCTCACGCCAGGGGTCCAATCGCTCAGTTGCCGGGCGTCGTTGGCGGCGCCATAGCCGTCCTGGTCACCCGAGGCGACAAGCATTGGGCAGGCAAGCCCCGACACATCTGCGGCTGTGAAGTCGTAACCCGAATTGTGCAATACACCGGCGAGCCAAAGTACGGCGCTGATCTGCGAGTCAGGGTTTATTGCAGCCTCGAGCGAGGCCATGGCTCCGATGCTCGCCCCACCCGCGATGACCACGTCGGCACCATCGTCCCGCAGGTACTCGACAGCGCCTACCACATCGTTCCACGTCTCGGACAGTGTGCGCCGGCCTTCGTAGGTCAGCACCTGGAGACCGCCCTTGCTGACGAGATCCTCGGCGAACTTCTGCCAGTCATCCTGGCCGTCGCCAGGTCGGCCCATGTGCGAAAGCACCACAGCGACGTCGCCCGCACCGAACAGCCTGCCGGATCGCTCTTCACCGTCGGCCGCGACGAATTCGACTTCGACGTACGAGCCGGCGGAACCCTCCTCCGACGGCGCCGTCGTCGTTGCTGTTGACCGTGTCGATGCGTCACCCGACGACGACGAATCGTCCCCCGAACAAGCGGCGACCGTCACCAGCAGGGCAGCAAGCAATCGATACATCGTGAAAGTCCTCCTGGACCGAAGCATGTGACCCAATGTG
>DASXTK010000279.1:0-19257 GCA_036505485.1 Acidimicrobiales bacterium | reverse complement strand
GTGGTCGCCGATGTGCCCGGGCTCATCGGAGGGGCGAGTGACGGACGGGGACTGGGACACCGGTTCCTCCGCCACGTGGAGCGGGCCCGGGTGCTGTGCGTCCTGCTCGACCTAGCGCCGGTCGCCGAGATGTCGCCCGTTGATCAGTTGACGGTGCTGCTCCGGGAGCTCTCGGCCTACCAGCCTGAGCTGCTGGACCGGCCACGCGTGGTCATCGGTAGCCGGGCCGACCTGGCTGACGGCGACTCCGACATCGCGGTGGATCTCCAGGTGTCGGCGGTGACCGGCGCCGGGATCACCGAGCTGACCGGGAGGCTGGCCGGCGCGGTGCGTTCGGCCCGAGCCGAGATGCCCGAGCCGACGCAGTTCGTGGTTCACCGACCGGCCCAGCAGGGCTACGAGGTGCAGCGTGTCGGCGGTGGGTGGGTGGTCGAAGGCCGGGAGGCGCGCCGGGCCGTGGCCCTGTCCGACCTGACCCGACCCGACGCGCTGGCCGAGGCCCACCGGCGGCTCAAGGGCCTGGGGGTCGATCGGGCGCTCGCGCGGGCGGGAGCCAAGCCGGGCGATACCGTGCAGATCGGCGGCCTGAGCTTCGTGTACCAAGAGGACGACGGGGTCGCGGACAGAGGGGGAGCGAGACGGTGATCGTCGTGGCCAAGATGGGCACATCCTCGATCACCGACGATCGCGGCCGCATCGACGAGCCGGCCATCGCCAAGTTCTGTGCCGAGGTTGCCGACCTGCGCGAGACCGGCCACCGGGTCGTGGTGGTGACCAGCGGTGCCATCGCCGCCGGGCTGCCGGCGCTGGGATTGGCCGACCGTCGTCCCCGGGATGCGGTGACCCTGCAGGCGGTGTCGGCCGTGGGGCAGAGCCGGCTGATGCGGGTCTACGACGCGGCGTTCGGGGCGCTGCGGCTGATCGGGGGGCAGATCCTGCTGGCTCCCCTCGACTTCATGGTCCGTCAGCAGTACCTGCACGCTCGATCGACGTTGACCCGGCTGCTGGAGCTGGGCGTCATCCCGGTGGTGAACGAGAACGACGCCATCGCCGACGATGAGATCCGCTTCGGCGACAACGACCGGCTGGCCGCCCTGGTCGCCCATCTGGTCAACGCCGACCTGCTGGTCCTGCTGACCGACCAGCCCGGCTTGTTGACCGCCGATCCCCGCTTCGACGCCGAGGCGTCGCTGATCGAGGAGATCGTGGAGATCGACCACACCCTCGACGCCGCAGTCGGCGGTGCCGGCACCGACCGGGGCAGCGGCGGGATGGCGTCCAAGCTGGCCGCGGCCAAGATCGCCGCCTGGTCGGGGGTGCGGGCGGTGATCGCCCAGGCCGATCGTCCCAACGTGCTGGTGGATGCGGTGTCCGGGGTCAACGGCGTCGGCACCGTCGTGGTTCCCCGGAACCGGCGGCTGGGCGCCCGCAAGCTCTGGATCGCCTTCGCCGTGGGATCGTCGGGCACGGTGTTCGTCGACGACGGCGCCCGCAACGCCTTGCGGGAGCGGGGCGTGTCGCTGCTCCCCGCCGGTGTCGTCGGGGTCAAGGGCAGCTTCGAGGCCGACGAAGCCGTCGAGATCGCCGGCACCGACGGTCAGGTCTTCGCCAAAGGCCTCTGCCGCATAGACGCCGCCGGCCTCCGTGAAATAGCCGGCTCCCAAACAGGCCAACTCCCCGAAGGCGTCCCCCACGAAGTAGTCCACCGCGACGACTTAGTAGTGCTGCCCTCGTAGCCCTTCAGTCGGCGGCTTCGCTTCCTCCTTGCCGGATCGGTAGGTCGCAGTGATCCACCGGTTGACGAAGTCCCGACCATGCCGGACAGCGGACGTGGAAACATCTACGTCCCCCCGGCGAGATATCCAATGAGCAGCAGTCCTCCGCCGCCTTCATGGTGAGTTCGGGATCCACTCACCCTGTGTCGTCGGGGTCGAGGTCCTCATCGTCATCGTCGTTGATGTCCTCGTCGTCGGGTTGGGGTGTCCAGCCGTTGTCTGTGGGGTTGTGATGGCGGCATCTGAGCCGGCCGTTGGTTTGGGTGGTTTCGCCGTCTTTGTTGTAGGGCTGGGCGTGGTCTATGGCGCAGTGTGGGTAGGGGATGTCGCAGCCGGGATGGGTGCAGTGCTGGTCCCGCACCTGGATGGCTCGGCGTAACCCTCCACGGAAGAACCGGTCCCGTCTCCCCACCTCGATGACTCGGTTGGGGGTGTCGAACACGACTCGTTCGATCTCGGCGTCGAACAGCCATGGCGCGGCCTGCCCGGGGGTGATGGTCTGCCCCGAAGCCAGCTGGCAGATCCGCCCCTTGAACGTCTCCCAGCCCACCAGCACCGTGAACAGCGGCGACGGCCGCCGTCCGTCTTTGGGCATGGTTGCGGAGCGGGTCGCCATCTCCACCAGGGCGTCATGGCGACGCTGCCCCGACGTCCGCTTCAACTTCTCGATGCTGGTGTGGTCGCCCCAGGTTTCTTTCGCCTTGGCCCAGTCGGCTTTGAACAACGCCGTCTCCAACCGCTGCAGTTCGGTGGCGAAGATCTCCCCACCAACCGCGTCCATCTGCCCATCGATGCGTTTCACCCCGTCGAGCATCTCGGACACATTCAGACGCCGGGCCTCGTAGTCGTTGGTGGCTTTGTCTTCGGCGCCGTCCTCATCCACCAGTTGCTCCCATACCGCACCGCCGCCACGAACTCCGCGAACTCCAGTTCGTGGGCGTGCTCCAACAACAGCTTTTCGGCGTCGGAGAACGCGGCGCGGACTGCGGGGCTGTGCGACCCGGCCACGCGGGCGAACACCCGGACATGGTCCTCGCTGATCGTCCCCGCCGCGAACGCCTCCGCCACCCGTGGCATCAACCGCGACCGCTTCGACAGATACACCTGGTGGCGCATCGCCTTCAACGAACACCTCGCATCCCGGGCCAGACGGGCCGCGGCGGACTTCGAACCATCCCCCGCATACGCCTTACGGGCGTCGTACATCCCGGTGAGGCGGATCTCCTCGGCGCGGAGCCGCGCCGACTGGCGACGCAGCGCTACGAGTCCTTCGCCGAGGTCGTCGTCGGTGATCGAGCTGTCGACCGTGGCGATCAGGTCGATGCTTTGGATCAACTCTCCGATCCCGTCCATACATCCCACCATAAGAACGAGGTCTGACAATTAAGGGCCTCGGAGCAGCAGATCCTTCGGAAACATTGTCGGTGGTGTCCTTGCAGCGACCTTGCCAAGACACGCCCTGACGGGCCCATCTCGAGGGCAATGTCGAAACACTCCGGCGGCCGGGATCCCTCCACCATGCGACCTGCTTGAAGTTCCAGAGCTGCCCGAACGCCCAGGTGAGCGACCGGGCCGGCGTCGTCTGAGGGTGCCGCCCACAGCTCGGTGTCGTCGGCGCAACCGCGAGTGCTCCGCAGAGGACAACAGGCCCGTCCATTCCGTGTCGAGTTCCCATCGCAAGGACGTCGGTGCAGGTGGTGGTAGGAACCAAGCGTGGAGATTGAGGGTGTTGTGTTTGATTTGGATGGGGTGCTTATTGATTCGGAGCCCATCTGGAACGGGGTTCGGCGGGAGTTTGTGCTCTCCCATGGGGGGCGGTGGCGGGACGGGGCTGACCGGCAGATGATGGGCATGTCCACCAGCGAGTGGGCCCGCTTCCTTCACGATGAACTGGGCGTGGAGCTCCCGGCGCCCGAGATCGCCGAACAGGTCGTCTCCGAGATGAGCACCCGCATCGCTGGCGATCCGCCGCTGCGGCCGGGCGCCGTCGAGGCCGTCGAACGCGTCGCCAAGCGCTGGCGGCTCGGGTTGGCGTCGTCGTCGCCGGCCCGGCTCATCGAGCACACGCTCGACGCCGCCGGACTGGCAGCGCTCTTCGGGGTGACGTTGTCCACCGAGGAGGTCGGCAAAGGGAAGCCGGCTCCGGACGTCTACCTCGAGGTCGCCCGCAGGCTCAGAGCCCGGCCGGAGCGGTGCACGGCGATCGAGGACTCGACGAACGGACTACGGGCCGCACGCGCCGCGGGCATGCGGGTCGTTGCCGTGCCCACCGAGACCTACCCGCCCGATCCCGCCGAGCTAGAACGCGCCGACGCCGTGATCGACACCCTCCACGACCTCACCTACGGCGTCATCGACCCGACGCTGAGCTAGGAGGGAGTCTCCTCGGCGGTGGACGACTCGGCGGAGCCGCCGTTGCCTGCGGTCAGGCCGAGCTGGGCCTTGATCTGGGACAGACGCTGCTGGGCCTCGGCGTTCATCGAGGCCTGCTCGACCTCCAGCATGCGGCTCTCGACCGAGCTCTCGGTCAGCTCGGCCATGCCCTTGGCCCTGGCGTAGCGGGCCTCGATCTTGTCCCGCACCTCGTTGAGGCTGGGCACGTCCTCGCCGACGGTCTCCGACAGCGAGTTCATGGCCTTGTTCATCTGCTCTTGCATCTTGGCCTGGTCGAGCTGGGACAGGAGCTTCTGACGCTCGGCCAGCTTCTGCTGCAGGGCCATGGAGTTCTGCTGCACGGCGTTCTTGGCCTGGTTGGCGGCGTCGGTGGACTGGAGATGCAGCGTCTTGAGGTCCTCGACCTCCTTCTCCAACTGGATCAACCGGTTGGCGAACGACTCCGCCGTCGACGTGTACTGCGTGGCCTTGGCCTGGTCGCCGCCCTTGTACGCCTCGTCGGCCATGATCACGGCCTGACGGGCGTTGGCGTTGACCTTCTCCAGCTCGCCCAGCGTCCGGTTCAACCGGATCTCCGTCTGCTTCTGGTGGGCGATGACGTTGGCCGCCTGCTCCTTGAGCCGACGCTGCTGGTCTTGGGCTTCGGCGAGGGCCTGCTCCAACTGGATCTTCGGATCGGCCTTCTCCGAGAACGAGGACGACAACTTCGCCGTCATGTATTTCCACCAGCGCCGGAAGAGCTTCAACATGGCCATAACCCTACTGACATGCGCCGGGGCGAGCGCCTCGCGCTAGCCCCGTTGGGTGACCCGCGCCACCACCGCGCCGATCCGCTCGGCGGTGGCGATGGCCTCGGGAACCTTGAGCCAGCGGCTCACCACGAGATAGGCGGTCCCGGCTGGCGCGAACACCGCAACGGCGCTGATCAGGGCTGGGAGATCGCCGGCGATCAGGATCATCCCGTAGGCGACCAGGCTGGCGACCGCGCAGGACGCGGCGATGGGGTTGAGCCAGCGTCCGGCCATGCGACTGCGGCCGATGCGCCAGGCCACCGCTCGGGCCAGCAGGTGGTACTCAACCCAGGCGCCGATGGTGGCACCGAGGGCCAGGGCGACGATGCCCAGGTGGGCGAGCTCATTGCTGTGGCGCACCGTGTTCGACAGGGGGCCCAGCGCCCAGATGTCGCTCCAGCCCTCGATCCCGCTGGGGCCGATGAAGAGCCGATCGAGCGGGAACATGAACGCCATCGCCACCACCGAGGCGATGATCACCCGCACGATGGCCAGGCGCGCCGGGGTCCTGGTCTCGTCCAGGGCATACAGCCCGTTCTGGAGCAGGCGGGAGGCGGTGGTAGCCGGCAGCCCGACGGCGAAGAACGCCAGCGCGATCCACATGGCCCGGCTGTCGTCGGCGTCGAACTTGCCGTGCTGGAAGATGGCTCGGGCGATGACGTCGCCAGCCACGATGTACATGGCGGCGATCGGAAGGACGTAGAAGGCGATGCGGGCCATGCCGTCCTCGAGCCGGCGCCGGAACAGCCTCCGGGTCGCCGGGTCGTACACCTCGACCTGGGACAGGTCGGGCAGCTCGGCCGCCGCGACGCCGAGACCGAACATGCCGATCGGGAGCAGGTAGATCGGCAGGGTGTACGACAGGGTGGACACGGCCCCGGTGGCCAGGAAGCTGGCCAGCCACAGGTCCACGAAGGCCATGATCTGGACCACGCCCTTGCCCACCACGACGGGACCGAACCGCCGCAGGACGTGCTGAACCGACTGCCGACCGGCGTCGAGGCTCAGCCGAACCCCGCCGAGCAGTCGGATGACCGGACCGAGCTGCACCAGCAGCTGCAACATCCCGCCGATCAGCACGCCCCACGCCAGGGCCGTGGCCATGGCGGTCTCGTTGCTGGTGCGCAGACCGACCGACACCAACGCCACGATCTGGGCCGCGTTCCACATGACCGGCGCCACATAGGACAGGAAGAACTTGCGGTGGCTGTTGAGGACGCCCAGGCACCAAGCCGACAGCACCAGGAAGCCGATGCCGGGGAACATGATCCGGGTCAGCTTGACGGTCAGGTCGAAGCTGGGACCGCCGGCATATCCCGGTACGAGCAGGTGGGTGATCGGTTCGGCGAGGAAGAACCCGAGCAGGCTCAGAACGCCGGTGGTGGTGATCAGGAGGCCGGCAATGGCTCCGGCCAGCCGTCCCGCCTCGTCGTTGTTACCCTCGCCCCGCAGCCGGGAATAGGCGGGGATGAACGAGGCCGACAGCACCCCCTCGCCCATGAGGTTCTGCAGCATGTTGGGGATGCGCAGCGCCGCCTTGAAGGCGTCAGCGGCCGGCGCCGTTCCCAAGAAACGGCTGATGAAGGTCTCGCGGATCAACCCCGCGGTGCTGGACAGGAAGATCGCAGAGGCGACGATCAGCGACGACCGGCCGGAAGAAGGCAGGTCCTTCTTGCCCGGCTGGGTCGCTGGTCCGGGGGAGCGGGCGCGCTGCAGGAGCGCAGGATCCGGGATCGACTGGATGTCGACGATGGGCATCTCCATCGTCGACGCATCGGGCTCGTAGAACCCGATCGGGGCGTCGGGAGGATCGCCCGGCGGTCTCGGCCGGCTCACCCGGGCGCCGGGTCCTGGTACAGCCCGCCTGCTGCATCCCCGCCCGTGAGGCCGTGGGTCTCTTCGAGGGCCTGACGTAGGGCCTCGAGGTCGGTCACCATCCCGTCGACATCGCTGGACAGGCTGAGGGCCGAGTCCGGGGCGGTGGCCTGGGCCGACAGCTCGAGGGCTCGGACGACGGCCTCGCCCATGCGAGCGTCGAGCAGCCGGAGCTCGCTGTGGGCCTCTTTGATCACCTTGTCCATGCGGTCTGAGGTGGCTTTCTGGGCCCGGAGGGACTCGGCGGTCTGGGCCCAGAGGCGGTCGTCCGGATTGCTGGCGTGGCCGGCCTCGGCCTCGGCCAGCTCCCGCTCGATGGTGGCGGAGTCGATGTCCCGCCGGGATCGGACCAGGGCCTCACCCTGGCGGGCGATGCGCCAGCACTCGTCGACGCCGTCGTCCAGCCGGGCGGAGATCTCGCGCAGCGTGTCCCGCAGCGGACCGGAGCGGGTGCGGTCGGCGGCCTCTCGGAACCGGCCGCGGGCGCTCAGAGCATCCTGGACGAAGCCGCGCCAGGGTTCGTTGAGGGTGAACGGATCGATGCGCTCGCCCGGCATACCCACCCGCATGGCGGCGGCGACTCGAGCACCCCACGCTCCGGCGCCAATGACCACAGCGCCGGCGACGGGCAGGCCAGCGACGATGCCGAGCGCGACCCCGCCACCCGCCAGCAGGATCCCCAGGGGCGACATCATGGCCCGGGCCACCCGAGGAGTGAAGAAACGATCGCGCAGGGAAAGCCCGGCCATAAGTTCCACCAGGCTAGTGATGTCCGTTCTGCCCCGGGGTGACCTGGAGATCGGGCGCTGAGCGCGGGCACAACGCCGGGGGTTAGCGTCCCGGCGATGCGACGGGGACGGATGGGGACGGCGTTGGTGGTGGTGGCGGCGCTGGTGGGCAACGCCTGTGGTGGGGGCGGGGATGACGACTCCTCCGCCGTCCCTGACACCAGCGACAAGCTGCCCGACTGTCCGCTGGATGCCCTGGACGAGGCCGACGGGCCGGTCGAGATCGTCTTCTGGCACGGGCTGCAGCGGGAGCTGGAGACGACCCTGCAGAAGCTCACCGATGACTTCAACAGCTCGCAGGACCAGGTCCAGGTCAAGCTGGTCAACAACGGCCAGGAGGACCAGCAGGCCAAGTTCGTGAACGGGCTCGCCACGGGGGACATCCCCGACGCCATGGAGCACCAAGAGACCCATCTCCAGGACATGGTCGACTCCCGGGCCATCCTGCCGGCCCAGTCGTGCCTCGACGCCGCCGAACGCACCCCCGACGCCGTCGACACCGACGACTTCCTGCAGCGAGCCCTCCACTACTACGCGGTGGGCGGCGTCCAGTGGGCCATGCCCTTCAACGTCACCAACCCGGTCCTGCTCTACAACAAGGTCGCCTTCCGCCAGGCCGGACTCGACCCGGACAAGCCACCGACCTCGCTCGAGGAGTACCGGGCCGACGCCCAGGCCATCAAGGACGCCGGGTTCGATCACGGCATCGCCATGGCCATCGACGCCTGGCACTTCGAGGAGTTCATGGCCCTCCAAGGCCAGGAGTACGTCGACCACGCCAACGGCCGCGACGAGCGGGCCACCAAGGTCACCTTCGACTCCGACACCGGCGAGGAGTTCTTCACCTTCCTGTCCGGCCTGGTCGAGGACGGCCTGGCGGTGACCAATCCTCGTGAAGGCCCGGACTCCATCAACAACCTGCTCGCCATCGGCCAAGGAACGGCCGGGATGACCGTCGTGTCCTCGTCGGCGCTCGGCACGATCCTGCAGGTCGTCGGGAGCGGCCAGTACCCCGGCACGGAGATGGGCATCGCCCCGCTGCCCGGACGTACCGGCGACGGCGGCGCGGTGGTCGGCGGGGGCGGGCTCTACGTCACCGCCACCGACCCGGCCAAGCAGGCCGCGGCCTGGAAGTTCATCACCTTCCTCACCTCGCCCGAGAGCCAGGCCGTCTGGTCGGCCGGCACCGGCTACGTCCCGGTGCGGACGTCGGCGGTGGACAGCCCGGAGGTGCAGCAGCGCTGGACCGAGGTCCCCGGGTTCCGCACCGCGTACGACCAGCTTGTCGACGGCGCCGAGAACGACGCCACCTCGGGGGCCGTCGTCGGGGACATCTCTGCGGTCCGGGCCGCGGTCGAGGCCGCGCTGACCCGCATGTTCCTCGAAGGCACCTCGCCCGAGGACGCCCTGGCCAACGCCGCCGCCGACGCCGACGAAGCCATAGCCGCCTACAACGACCGAATCGGCTAGCCGGGCGAGCCGGGCATCGCTCCGCACGGCGACAGAGTGAGTTAACGTCCGGGCCGCTCCGGGGACCGATCGAGTCGCCAAAACAGGAGATTTCATGGGACGGGTTGCGTTCGACCACGTCACCAAGCGGTTCGACGACGTGGTCGCGGTGGACGATCTGACGCTGGGCGTTGCTGACCAGGAGTTCCTGGTGCTGCTCGGTCCGTCGGGCTGCGGCAAGACGACCGCGCTGCGCCTGCTGGCCGGGCTGGAGGATCCCAGCGGCGGCACCATCGCCATCGGCGAACGGGTCGTCAACGACATTGCCGCCATCGACCGCGACATCGCCATGGTGTTCCAGAGCTACGCGCTGTACCCACACATGACCGTGCGCCGGAACATCGAGTTCCCGCTGCGCAGCCGCAAGGTCCCGCCGGCCGAGCGGGCCGAGCTCGTGGGCCAGGCCTCCGCCGCGCTGGGCCTGGAAGGGCTGCTCGACCGCAAGCCCGGCCAGCTGTCGGGCGGCCAACGCCAGCGGGTCGCCCTGGCCCGCGCCATCGTGCGTCGGCCCGAGGTGTTCTTGATGGACGAGCCGCTGTCCAACCTCGACGCCACCCTGCGGGTGCAGACCCGGGCCGAGCTGGTCGAGCTGCAGCGCCGCTTGGAGACCACGGTGGTCTACGTCACCCACGACCAGGTCGAGGCCATGACCATGGCCCACCGGATCGCCATCATGGACCACGGCGTGCTCCAACAGGTCGGAGCGCCCCAGGACGTCTACGCCCGTCCCGCCAACCTGTTCGTGGCCCGGTTCATCGGCAGCCCGCCCATGAACATCGTCGCCGGGACGGTGACCACCGACACCGACACCGAAGGCGAGAGCGCGGGTGCGAGCGATGACCTGGTGGTCAAGGTTCCGGGCGGAACCCTGCCCCTCCCGCCAGACCTGGCCAAGGCCGTGCGGGACCGGGGAACGGAGCAGATCTTCATCGGGGTCCGGCCGGAGCACACCGTGCTGGCGCCCGACGGCCAGCTCGAGGCCACGGTGGCCGTGGTCGAGGTCCTGGGCCACGAGCAGCACGTGATCTGCCGCCTGGCCGACGGATCCCTGGTCATCGTGCGCCAACCCAACGACGACCTCCCGTTAGATCCCGGAACGGCGGTGAGATTGACCGCCGACCGCTCCCGGCTCCACGTGTTCGACGCCGACAGCGGCGAGCGGCTCGAGGTGGCGGCGTAGTGGCGGCCCGCACCCGCAAGGCCCAGCGTCGCCGGGAGGCCGCCCTCGGCTACCTGCTCGTCTCGCCGGCGCTGCTCGTGTTCGCGGTGTTCGTGTTCTATCCGTTCGCCCGGAACTTCAAGCTGGCGCTCTACCGCAACCCGCCGTTCCCCAACCTGCCCAGCAAGTACGTCGGGTTGAAGCAGGTGGGCGATGTCCTGAGCGATCACGACTTCCGCGAGAGCATCTGGACCACGATCGTGTTCGCGCTGATGTCGGTGCCGGTCGGCATCTTCCTCGGTCTGGCCCTGGCCGTCGCCGCCCATCGCCGGCTCCAGGGCATCGGCATCTACCGGACCATCTTCGCCTCCACCGTGACCAGCTCGGTCGCCGTGGCCTCGGTCATCTTCGGCACCCTGTTCAACCCGGTCATCGGCTGGCTGCCTGCGTTCGGGTTCAACCCCACGCCACCGGTCCTGCAGAACCCCGACTGGGCGCTGCCCGGAGTGGCCCTGGTCAGCGTGTGGCAGACCATCGGGCTGTCGTTCGTGGTGATGTCGGCCGGCCTGCAAGCCATCCCCGACGAAGTGCTGGAGGCGGCGGAGATCGACGGAGCCCGGGCCTGGCGTCGCTTCTGGCGGGTGACGGTGCCGATGCTGTCGCCGACGATCTTCTTCGCGGTGGTCGTCGGCACCATCTTCGCTTTCCAGGCCTTCGGCCAGATCGACCTGCTGACCCCCAAGCAGAACGCCGAGGTGCTGGGGACCAACGTCCTCACCTACAACATCTTCCTCACGTTGCGCGAGCGTCAGGATCCGGGGGCCGCGGCGGTCATGTCGATCGCCCTGTTCACCATCACGTTGGCCCTGACCCTGGCCCAGATGCGCATCCTGGAACGGCGGGTGCACTATGCCCAGTAGCTCGGCGAAGCGGAACCGACGACTGCGGCTGTTCGGGCGTTACCTGGTCCTCAGCGCGCTGGCGCTGATCGTCCTGTTCCCGGTGTACATGGCCGTGGTCGGATCGCTGCTGGTGCCGGACCAGCTCACGCACCGTCCTCCGGCGTTGTTCCCCACCGACCCGCAGTGGCACAGCTATGGCGACGCCTGGAGCTCGGGTCACTTCGGCAGCTACCTGCGCAACAGCGCCATCGTGACCGCCATCATCACCGTCGGGCAGGTCGTGACGTCGATCCTGGCCGGCTATGCCTTCGCCCTGCTGGAGTTCCCGTTCAAGCGCCTGATCTTCGTGGTGTTCCTGGCCACGATGATGGTGCCGTTCGAGGTCACCATCATCACCAACCTGACCACGATCGCCGACCTGCACTGGTACGACACCTACGCTGGGCTGACCGTGCCGTTCCTGGCCACGGGGTTCGGGGCGTTCCTGTTGCGCCAAGCGTTCCTGCAGATCCCCCGGGACCTGCGTGATGCCGCCACGGTGGACGGCTACGGGCATTTGCGATTCATGTCCCGCGTAGCGGTGCCCCTGGTCCGACCCACGATCGCGGCGCTGACGGTGTTCTCGTTCCTGGGGGCGTGGAACCAGTACCTGTGGCCGTTGTTGGTCACCCGGGACGACCGCCTGCGCACGGTCCAGATCGGTTTGAAGCAGCTGCGCAGTGTCTCGGTGGACGAGATCAACGTGACCCTGGCCGGAACGGTGCTGGCGGCGGCGCCTCTGGTGGTCCTCCTGATCATCTTCCAGAAGCAGCTCATCCGGGGACTGACGGCGGGCGCGGTGAAGGGATAGCTATCCGTAAGGCACCATGGGGGAAACGGCGGGTGCTGACGAACGTGGAGGCAGTACACCCATGAGGTCGAGAGCGCTCCGGGCCTGGTCGATGACCGCGCTGGCCCTCGTGTTGTTGACATCGGCCTGCGGCGGCGGAGACGACGACGCCGGGGGCGGCGGCGACAAGGCCGATTGTCCGCTCGACGCGTTGGACTCGGCCAACGGACCGGTCGAGATCCGGTTCTGGCACGGCATGACCCGGGCCAACGAGGATGCCCTCGTCGCCCTCACCGACCAGTTCAACTCCTCGCAGGACAAGGTGAAGGTCACGCTGGTCAACCAGACCAGCTACGAGGACATCCAGACCAAGTACGAAGCTGGGCTCGAGACCGGCGACCTGCCCGATGTGGTGCAGCAGCAGGACATCTTCCTGCAGAAGATGATCGACACCCAGACGGTCCTGCCGGCACAGGCCTGCATCGACGCGGCCAACTACGACACCTCGGACTTCGTGGAGCGGACCCTCAAGTACTACGAGGTCGAGGGCACCCAGTGGGCTCTGCCGTTCAACGTGTCGAACCCGGTGCTGCTGTACAACCGCAAGGCCTTCGTCACCGCAGGGCTCGACCCCGACTCGCCGCCTACGACCCTCGAGGAGCTGCGGGCCGCGGCGCAGGCCATCAAGGACGCCGGTTTCCAATACGGCATGGCCCTCAAGCTCGACGCCTGGCACCTCGAGCAGTTCCTGGCGCTACAGGGCCAGGAGATGGTCAACCACAGCAACGGTAGGGAGTCCCGGGCCACCGAGGTCAGCTTCGATTCCGCCGCCGGCGAGGAGATCTTCTCCTTCCTGTCCAGCATGGTGGCCGACGGGCTGGCGACTACGACGCCGCGTGAGGGTCCAGGCCAGTTCGACAACCTGCTTGGCGTGGGCAGCGAGAGCTGGGGGATGACCATCGACTCGTCGGCCACGCTCGGCACGGTCTTCGAGCTGTTGCAGGGCGGTCAGTACCCCAACGTCGAGCCGGCCATCGGTGCCCTGCCCGGACGGACCGAGGACGGCGGAGTCCTGGTCGGGGGTGCGGCGATCTACGACACCGCCAAGGACCCGGCCAAGCAGGCCGCAGCCTGGGAGTACATGACCTTCCTCACCTCGCCGGAGAGCCAGGCCGCCTTCTCGGCCGCCTCCGGCTACATCCCGGTGCGGATGTCGGCGACCGAGATGCCGGCCATCCAGCAGCGTTGGGCCGAGGTTCCGGGGTTCAAGGTGGCGTACGACCAGTTGGTCGAGGGCGCCGAGAACGACGCCACCGCCGGCGCGGTGATCGGCGACTTCCGGGCGGTGCGGGCCGCCATCGAGACCGCCGAGAACAAGATGTTCCTGGAGGACACCGCCCCGGCCGACGCCCTGGCCGACGCGGCCCGGGACGCCAACGCCGCCATCAAGGACTACAACGACCGTCTCGGCGTCTGATCTTTCTCGTTCCGGCGTCGATCTGTCGCGACAAGTCACGACAGATCGACGCCGGTACCGTCGGTCAGAAGTTCGAGATCACGTTGAAGAAGACCCGCTCGATGCTGGTCGGGTCCGAGGCGTCGTAGGCCGCGGCCGAGGTGGCTTCGGCGATCTGACGCAGGGTGCCCATGTCGGCCTCCCGGCCGTAGGCCACGGGGAACACCCGGACCTGGGCCGTTCCGCCCTCCAGCGAGTCGTCCAAGGTGTCGATGAGGTCGTCGAACTGCTCGCGGTCGTCGGTGTTGTCACCGTCGTTGTTCTCGCCGTCGGACAGCAGCACGACCGCATTGATCCTGGTGGGGTCGTAGGTGTCCAGCGCCTGCTGGTAGGCCCGTTCGGTCACGTCGTAAAGCGGCGTGTTCTCCCGGGGACTGAGGTCGCCGATCTGACTGCGTAGCTGCTCCCGGACGTCACCCACCCGCGAGGTCGGCACGAGCTCCTGCACCATCGGATCCGGGCCGTCCAGGTTGGTCGAGAACACCCAGAGTCCGACCTCGTCGTCGTCCTTGAACTGGTCGAGGGCCTGGATGGCGGCCCGTTTGGCCAGGTCGAGCTTGGTCTCGCCGGTATCAGGATCGGCCTCGTCGCCCATCGATCCCGACACATCGATGACCAGGAGCACCTTGGCCGACTTGCGCTGGGTCGCCCAGTCGGCGAGCAGCTTGGTCAGCACCTCGGGTTGGGGAACCTCGAGCAGGGTCTGGGGTGGGGCCGGGTTGACCCCGTTGGCCTCCTCGATCGGCTTGCCGACTGGGACATCGGGGATGGCCGGCCGGAAGCCGTAGCGCAGCACCTTCTTCTGGTTGGCGGTGGTCTGCACGTAGTCGACGAACGCCGCGGCGGCGTCCTTCTCCTTCTGGTTCACCCACTCGGCGTCGAGGGTGATCAGCGGGTTGTCCGAGTACAGCGTGCCTTCCTCGGGATAGATGGCGACCAGTGGCTCCCGGGGCGGACGGGGCTCCTCGCCGGGGTCCAGGACCCCGTCGGGATTGCCGGTGTTGTAGTCGATGACCGACTTCTCCTCAACCGCCACCGCGGACACGTACTGGAACGGGTTGCCCCGCTGGTCGGCCCGGTACCAGTTGTTGAGGAACGTGAGGGTGGTGTCGCCGTAGTGGACCACCGCGGACTCCACGCCGGCGGCGAACTGGCCCACCTCGGGCCGGTTCAGGTCCTCCTGGGACAGACCGCTGGTCTTGCCGGTGGCCGCGTAAGCCTGGGCGATCAGGGCGGAAAGACCGCTGGTGGAGAAGTTGG
Organism: Acidimicrobiales bacterium; assembly: GCA_036505485.1. Classification (GTDB taxonomy): domain Bacteria; phylum Actinomycetota; class Acidimicrobiia; order Acidimicrobiales; family VFJN01; genus DASXTK01. The sequence continues at coordinate 4,459 of DASXTK010000279.1, read as the reverse complement.
GGTTGGTCTTGCCCAGGCGGAACTGGCCCCATTCGGGATGGCCGTGGGAGGCCCAACCCTGGCCGTCGCGGGCCAAGGCCAGGATGTCGGCGAAGCCGAGCGGCTCGTTGGGCCAGCCCAGGGCCTCGGCCATCTTCTTCGGCATGGCGATGACCAGCGGCGTCAGCATGAACGGGGTGAACTCGTTGGCGATGGGGTCCTTGCTGGCGTCGGCCAGGTGCTGGTTGAGGACCGATGCCCAGGTCGACGAGGCCGGCGACCAGATCACCGGGCGCTTCCCCTCCGCTTCCTCGTCCCAGCCGTTGGCCAGGAGCTGTTCGGCTCGGCCTGAGGCCTTGGTCGACACCCGGACGAAGGCGCAGCCGTCGCCGACCTGGGCGTCGTCCGATCCGTTGAAGGAGTCGGCCAGATCGCCCAGGAGCTCGGTCTTCTCCGACGACACCGCGATGTCGACCGCGGTGCAGTCGCCCGGATCGGCCAGATCGGCGCCGCCCGATGTGTCGTCGTCCCCACCCGACGAGCACGCTTGCGCGAGCAGTCCTGCGGTCACGAAGAAGGCCAGGCCGGCCCGGCGCCATCCCCACCGTCGTTCGCTCATCTTGGTTCCGCCGCCCATTCGCTCATCCTCCCACCTGCTCTTTCGCACGCGGTGTCGTCATCACAGTCCTGTCCAGCGGTCGAGCAGGGCCCGCAGCACCGCACCTTGGGGTACTCCGTCGTCGCGGGGCAGGTCCAGTGCGGGATCGATGCCCTCGGCCAGGTCGTGGTCGGGAACCCGCCAGCCCTGGGTGGCCAGGGCATCGAGCAGAGTGTCCTCGCCGGCCAGGTCTTCCGCCGCACCGTCGTCGGGATCGTCACCGATCGGAACCACCACCAGCGAGGCCACGGCCTGGGGATCGGGCATCAACACCCGCACGTCATCCCTCCTGGCCTTGGCCACCTCCCTAGCGGTGACCTCAGTAGCTCCCACGGCGGCGAACGTGCCACGGCCTCCGGTCAACATGCGAGTGACGAGGGGCCGGGGGTCGCGGGCGGCGGACGAATCGTCGACCATTGGCTGGAGCCAGTTGACCAGCCCACCGTCGAAGTCGTTCGAGGCATAGTCGGCGCTGCCCAGGAACCCACCCCCCGCTCCGCCGAGGACGACAAGGCCCGAGGCCGACGATGGGTCCGTGAGGCCGATCTTGACCGAACCCCACGTGGGGTCGCCGCCGACGTCACGCCATTGCTGGTCTGCCGCTTCGCCCACGCAGCGCCAGCCGATGGCACCTTGGCATGGACCGGATTCCAGTGCCGCGGCGGCATCGTCATAGATGACCAGCATCACCGGCGATCGGGCGATCGGGTCCGTGGCTTGGCCCAGCAGCGGCCGGAGGTTGGTCCGCTTCCGGGCGTCCTGGACCGACTCGATCCACGGCTTCGTCGTCAGCCAGAGATCGGTGTCCCCGTCGAGCTCGGCGGCTCGACGGGCCGTGGACAGAGCGTCCGCCGTCGCGGTCGGGTCTTCGATGCGAACCTCGACGTCGGCGTCGGTCGCCACCGCCATGCACGCGTCCTCCAGCTCAGGTGGGCAGACCAGCGTGCGGGTCCCGTTGCTTTCCCCGCCGCCACCATCGCTGGAGCCGCCACTGTCGTCCAGGCGGTTGCGCGCCACCATGGCGACGCCGATCATGGCGATCGCGCCCCCCAGGGCCACTGCTCGTCTCGCCGCGTCGCTCATCGATAGAGGATTCTCGCCGTCAGGCGGGGTCCCGCCACATCGACCAGACCGTCGGACCGTCGAGGAGGGCGATCTCGCCGGTCACGCGGAAGCCGAACCGCTGGTAGTACGGGATGTTCTGCTCCTTGGAGGACTCGAGGTAGGAACCGGTGCCCATGCGGTCGCAGCGATCGAGGATGGGGCGCATGAGCGCCGCGCCGACGCCCTTGCCCTGCGAAGGCGGGTCGGTGCCCAGGACGGCCAGGTACCAGTGGGGCTCGCGGGGGTGCGCCCGCTCGATCGTGGCCAGGGCTCGCAGAGCGGCGGGAATCCGCCGTCCCAGGGAGCCGATCAGCGCCGGCGCGGAGCGGAGGAGATCCGTCCAGTGCATGCGCCACTGTCCCGGCTGGGCCCACAGAGCGCCGCCTTCGTGGTTCGGGCCGGTCAAGACCTCGCAGCGCCGCAGGTAGTGACGTACATCGGCGGCGAAGAACCGACCCAGGCGCTCCACGTGTTCGCCGCCCATCAGCCAGGTCATCGCCGGGTCGTCGAGGAAGGCCCGGGCCAGCGCCGCCGACAACGGCTCGACATCGTCCCTGGTAGCTCGCCGCACCTCGATCACAGGCGAAGCCTTGCACGCTCGTAGCATGGCGGGCATGTCCGATGTGTCGATGGGTGAGCTGGGACGTCGAGCCAAGGCGGCGAGCCGAGTGCTGGCCACCCTGTCCAGCGAGGTCAAAGACACCGCCCTACACACCGCAGCGGATCTGCTGGTCACGCGGGCCGACGAGGTCCTGGCGGCCAACGCCGAGGACGTGGCTCGGGGCCAAGGCGAGGGGATCAGCTCGACCGTGCTCGACCGATTGCGTCTCTCCGCCGACCGCATCGAGGGCATGGCCGGCGGGTTGCGGCAGGTCGCGGGGCTGGCCGATCCGGTGGGCGAAGTGGTCGAGGGCTGGGTCCGACCCAACGGACTGCGCATCCAGAAGGTGCGGGTCCCGCTGGGTGTTGTGGCGATCATCTACGAGAACCGGCCCAACGTGACCAGCGATGCCTTCGGCTTGTGCCTGAAGTCCGGCAACAGCGCTTTCCTCCGAGGATCGTCCGGCGCCATTCGGTCGAACATCGCCATCGCTGCGGTGCTACGCCAGGCCCTGGCCAAGGCCTGGGTCCCAGAGGACGCGATGATCCTGGTCGAGGACACTTCCCGCGACGCCGCGGTCGAGTTCATGCGGCTGCGGGAGTCCATCGACTGCCTGATCCCGCGGGGTGGGCCGTCCCTGATCCGGTCGATCCTCGACAACGCCACTGTGCCCTACGTGATCGACGGTGACGGCAACTGCCACATCTACATCGATGCCAGTGCCGATCTGGCCACGGCCGCCGACATCGTGGTCAACGCCAAGTGCCAGCGGCCGTCGGTCTGCAACGCGGCCGAGACCCTGCTGGTCCACCAAAACGTCGCCGACCAGTTCCTGCCCATCGTGGCCGAGCGGCTCGACGGCGTGGAGCTGGTGGGGGACGAGGGTGCTCGCGAGCGGCTCGGGGCCGAGCGCGTGGCCCTGGCCACCGAGGACGACTGGACCAACGAGTTCCTGGCCCTCAAGCTGGCGGTTCGGGTGGTCGACTCCCTTGACCAGGCCATCGAGCACATCGCTCGTTACGGCTCGGGTCACAGCGAGGCCATCGTCACCCGGGAGCTGGCGTCGGCCGACCGCTTCACCCAGGAGGTGGACGCGGCCGCGGTCCTGGTCAACGCCTCCACGCGGTTCGTCGATGGCGAGGAGTTCGGCTTCGGTGCCGAGATCGGCATCTCCACCCAGAAGCTGCACGCCCGCGGCCCCATGGGCCTCCGTGAGCTGACCACCGCCAAGTACGTGGTCCACGGCACCGGCCAGACCCGCTGACCCCGCCCACCCCGCCCGACCCCTCCGTTCTGTGACCTGGATGCCGCGCCCAGGCGCGGCATACAGGTCACAGAACAGGGGTTTACCGGTTGACCCGTGGGTCAAGCGGACCGGTAGCCTGGCCCGATGGCATCCTCGGCGTTCCGCTTCGAGTCCGTTCCTGCCGTGCGCGAGTCATTGGCCAAGGTCGACTACCTGGCGGACGAGGGCATCGCTGGTGTCGTCTACCTGGCCGAACGGCTGGGCAAGCCGGTCCTCGTCGAGGGACCGGCCGGAACCGGCAAGACCCAGCTGGCCAAGTCGGTGGCCGAGATCACCGGCGCCCGGCTGATCCGGCTGCAGTGCTACGAGGGCCTCGACGAGTCCAAGGCGCTCTACGAGTGGAACTACAAGAAGCAGCTGCTGCGGATCCAGGCCGAGCGCAACGACGGCGCCACCTGGGCCGAGATCGAGGACGACATCTTCTCCGAGGAGTTCCTGCTCACCCGGCCGCTGCTGGAGGCCATCCGGGCCGAGGAGCCGGTGGTGCTGCTCATCGACGAGGTCGACCGGGTCGAGGTCGAGACCGAGGCGCTGCTGCTCGAGATCCTCTCCGACTACCAGGTGTCCATCCCCGAGCTGGGCACCGTGACCGCCCGCCAGGTGCCGCTGGTGTTCCTCACGTCCAACAACACCCGCGAGCTGTCCGAGGCGCTCAAGCGGCGCTGCCTGTTCCTCCACCTCGACTACCCCGACGCCGAGCGGGAGCAGGAGATCGTACGGGTGCGGGTGCCGGGCATCGACGCCACCCTGGCCGACCAGATCGCCCGGGTGGTGCGCTCCATCCGTCAGCTCGACCTGAAGAAGGCGCCGT
>DASXTK010000278.1:0-2955 GCA_036505485.1 Acidimicrobiales bacterium | reverse complement strand
GGCAGGACTGGCGCAACGGGGTGACCTTCGTCTGGAACGACGGCGGTGACCTGGCCGTCAAGGACGGCGACGAGTGGAAGGGCGACCTCGAGAGCCCGGAGTCCATCGCGGGTCTGGAGACCGTGCAGAAACTCTTCCAGCAGGCCTCCGGTGCGGCCAAGGACGGCAACGAGGCCGACCCGCAGACGCCGTTCTGCAACAACGAGATCGGCATGATGTCGGCACCTGGCTGGGTCACCGGCCTGATCGAGGACCCCGCCACCGGCTGCCCCGACATGATGAAGAACGTCGGCGTCTTCGCGATGCCGGGCTCCGACGGCAGCCCGGCTCCGATGCTGCTGGGCGGATCCAACATCGCGGTCTCGGCCAAGTCCCCCAACCAGGATCTGGCCAAGAAGGTGGTGGCGCTCATGCTCAGCGACGACTACCAGACGATCCTGGCTGACAACGGCCTGACGCCGGCCAAGTCGTCCCTGGCCAGCAAGCTCGGCGACGACGAGTTCGCCCAGGCGACCATCGCCGCCGCCTCGAACGCGAAGCTGACGCCGGCGGCTGCCGGGTGGGCGAGCGTCGAGGGAGCCCGGATCCTGGAGGACTTCTTCGTGGCCATCGCCAACGGCGGTGACGTGGAGGAGCTCGCCAAGGACGCCGACACGAAGATCGCCGACCAGCTGAACTGAGTCGGCGGCCGCGCTCCGAGCTCGGCCGAGGCGGCGAGAGAGTCGCCGCCTCGGCCGCGCCGTACTCAGGGAGGAGGAACCCATGACGACCACGACCTCGCGGCCGACCGACGCACCCCAGAAGGTCGCCACCCGCACGACGACGCTGCGCCGCAAGGCGTTGCCCTACGGGCTGCTGCTGCCGAGCCTGGTGGCGCTGACGGTCGCGCTGGGATACCCCCTGGTGCGCCAGGTGGTGCTGTCGTTCCAGGAGTTCGGGCTGGCGCAGCAGTTCGGCCGGCCGCCCGAGTGGGTCGGTCTGCGCAACTACACCGACCTGCTGACCGACTCCTACCTCTGGACCGTGGTGGTCCGCTCGGTGCTGTTCTGCCTGGTCAACGCGGCCCTCACGATGGTGTTGGGGATGGCGGTGGCGATGCTGCTGCGGCAGATGTCCAAGCCGATCCGGATCCTGGTGCAGAGCGGGCTGCTGCTCGCCTGGGCGATGCCCGTGCTCGCGGCGCTGATCGTGTGGGAGTGGCTGTTCGACACCGAGTATGGCGTCGTCAACTGGCTGCTGAGCCATCTCGGGGCCGACTACGACGGCCATTCCTGGCTGCTCAGCCCGACGTCGTTCTTCTTCGTGGCCACGGTGATCGTGGTGTGGATGAGCGTGCCGTTCGTCGCCTTCACCCTGTACGCCGGCCTCACCCAGGTCCCGCGGGAGCTGATCGAGGCGGCCGAGGTCGACGGCGCCAACGCCTGGCAGCGGTTCCGGCTGATCATGCTGCCCACCGTGCGGCCGATCCTGCTGGTCGTCGCGCTGCTCCAGGTGATCTGGGACCTGCGGGTCTTCACCCAGATCTATGTCCTGCAGAGGGCCGGCGGAGTGACCCGGGACACCAACCTGCTCGGCACCTACATCTATCGGCTCGGCATCGGCGAGGGGAACTTCGGCACCGCTGCGGCGGTCGCCATCTTCATGCTGGCGCTGACCGTCGTACTCACGGCGCCGTACGTGCGCCAGATGCTTCGTCAGGAGGACCCAACATGAGTCGGCCTACGCGACGGTCGGTGCGGCTGCTCGCCGACCTTGGCGGCCTGGGGGTGTTCGTGCTGTGCGTGTTCCCCGTCTACTGGATGGTGACCACGTCGTTCCTGCCCCGCCGCGAGATCCGCGCACCGGAGCCCACCTGGCACCCGATCGGTGGCACCCTCGACAACTACCGACGGCTGTTCGAGGACGGGGACTTCTTCGACGCGCTGCGGATGAGCCTCCTGGTCACGCTGGCCACGGTCACCCTGGCCCTGCTGTTCGCCTTCGTCGCCGCGGTGGCGGTGACGAGATTCAGGTTCCGCGGCAAGAAGACCTTCATCGTGGCGCTGCTGGTCATCCAGATGATCCCGGTCGAGGGGCTGTTCATCTCCCAGTACAAGATGCTCGAGGGCATGCACCTGCTCAACACCGTGGCCGGGCTGACCGTCGTGTACGTCGCCTCGGTGCTGCCGTTCACGGTCTGGACGCTGCGCGGCTTCGTGGCGGGGGTGCCGTTCGAGCTCGAGGAGGCGGCCCTGGTCGACGGCTGCTCCCGGGTCGGAGCGTTCTTCCGGATCACCCTCCCGTTGCTGGCGCCGGGTCTGGTCGCCACCGGGGTGTTCGGGTTCATCCAGGCCTGGAACGAGTTCACGCTCGCGCTGGTCGTGATGACCCGCGAGGACAAGCGGACCCTGCCGTTGTGGCTCAGCACCTTCGCCGACGCCCACCGCGGCACCGACTGGGGGGCGGTGATGGCCGGCTCCACGCTGATCGCGATCCCGGTCGTGATCTTCTTTTTGGCCGTGCAGGGCCGGATGGTCTCCGGGCTGACCGCCGGGGCGGTGAAGGGATGAACGTCGAACGTCTCGCGCTGCAGGTGCAGCTCGCCGCCTTCCCCGGTACGACGCTCGCACCAGAGGCCGCCCGGCTCCTGGACGAGGGCCTGGGCGGGCTCTGCCTCTTCGGCAGCAACACCGCGGCGGGCCCGGAGCAGATCGGCCGGTTGACGCAGGCGATCCACGAGGTCGCGCCGGGAGCCGTGGTCGCCATCGACGAGGAGGGCGGCGACGTGACTCGGGTGCACGCCGCCACCGGCAGCCCGGTGCTCGGGCCGGCCGCGCTGGGCGTCGTGGACGACCTGGACCTCACCCGGGCCACCGGCCGGGCGGTCGGGACCGAGCTGGCCGCCCTCGGTGTCGACCTCGACCTGGGCCCCGTGGCTGACGTGAACAGCAACCCGGACAACCCCGTGATCGGCGT
>DASXTK010000277.1:0-17881 GCA_036505485.1 Acidimicrobiales bacterium | reverse complement strand
GTTGGTGTCGTGACGCTGATCGTCCCGGTGGTCACACCGGACGGCACGGTCACCGTCAGCTCGACGACCGTGGCTTTCGTAACCGTGGCTTGCTTGCCGTTGAACCGGACGTTGTTCTCCGACAGGGTCTCCGAGAACGCCGTTCCCTGGATCACAACTTGGGTGCCGGCGCGCCCTCGATCCGGGGAGAATTCGATGATCGACAGCTGATCCGACGGATAGCGATCGATCCCGGTGATGTTCCCGGCGGCGTCATAGCGGTACCGCGCCGTCTCTTCGGACGTCACCACCCCACGCAGACGGCCCTGCTCGTCGTATACGTAGCCCGTTGGCTGACAGGCCGCCACCACCAACACAAGCCCGATCACGACCGCGCAGGCACGAACCCGGCCTCGCAACCATCCCAGCATGGCCCGCCTCCCCGTACACGCTAAGTGTCGACTCCGCCACGAGCGTAGTTACTCAGTCAAGCGGCCTTCGGAGCCCCGTCGGGTCAGGGTGGGACGGTTACTGGGACTGTGGTGGAGGTTGTTGTGGTGGTTACAGGGGGCGGGAGGACGCCGTAGGACTCTTCGCCGGGGTAGACCATGCCGTGATCGCGGCGGGCTAGCTGCTCGACATACTCGGGCTTGCGTAGCTGCTCGGCCTCCTCGGCCAGGCGTTCGTTCTCCCGGCTGATCACCTCGAGCTGTTCGTTGGCCCGTTGGGTCGCGGCCCGTTGGTCCAGGTAGGTGCGCACCGGGAAGATGGCGTACACCAGGACTGCGGCCACGACCAGCCCTCCGGCGCAGGTGCAGGCGAAGCGCACCCGGGCCGCCCGCACGTACCGGGCCTCGGGATCGCCACCAAGCGGATCGGCCAGCGCGGCGTAGACCGCGGTCACCACCCGGGACAGCAGCCGGAAGCCGAACGGCGCTTGTCCCTGGGTGCGTTGCGGCGACAACGGCTTGAGCGGGTTGGCGTCGGCCCTCGGGGCGATGGCCCCAAGCTCGGACGTGTCGGCCGGGATCGAGAGGAAGTCGGGCGGCACGCTCGTGGGGCTCTCGCCCGGCCACAGGACCGAGAACGCGGCCGGGCGCTGCAGCTTGGGTCGGGGTAGCGAAGGCCTCCCGCGGCGGTGCGGCGCCGCCGGCACGACCTGCTCCTCGACGGTGGGCTCGTCCGGCTCGTCTGGCTCGACCGCCCTGGCCGGTTCGGGGACTTCGTCCTTGTGCTCGTCCTCGCCCTTGCCCTCGGGGATGACCAGCGTGGGGTCGTCTCCGGGGAAATCGGGGGGAACGCCTTCGCCCTCGCCTTCGCCCGGCCACCACGCCGATCTCCACTTCACGTGGACGCGCCTCGCCTTCGAGACAGGGCGGCGGTGCCGACGAACTCCGCGGCCTCGCCGAGCTCGGACTCGATCCGCAACAGCTGGTTGTACTTGGCCACCCGGTCGGAGCGGGCCGGGGCACCGGTTTTGATCTGACCGCAGTTGGTGGCCACGGCCAGGTCGGCGATGGTGGTGTCCTCGGTCTCGCCCGAGCGGTGGGACATGACCGAGGCGTAGGCCGCGCTGGTGGCCAGGCCGACCGTGTCCAACGTCTCGGTCAGCGTGCCGATCTGGTTCACCTTGACCAGGATGGCGTTGGCCACGCCCTCGTCGATCCCCCGCTGGAGCCGCTGCACGTTGGTGACGAACAGGTCGTCGCCCACCAGCTGCACCCGCTCGCCGAGCATCTTGGTCAGCTCGGCCCAGCCGTCCCAGTCGTCCTCGGCGCAGCCGTCCTCGATCGACACGATCGGGTAGCGGTCGCACAGCTCGCTGAGCAGCCCGACCATCTCCGACGAGGTGAGGGTGCGACCCTCACCGGTCAGGGCGTAGCGGTCCTCGGCGAAGAACTCGGTGGAGGCCACGTCCATGGCCAGCGCGATCTCGCTGCCCGGGGTCCGCCCGGCCCGCTCGATGGCCTCGACCAGGAGCTGCACCGCCTCCTCATTGGAGCCGAGGTTGGGAGCGAAGCCGCCCTCGTCGCCGATGGCGGTGGACAGCCCGCGCTCGTGCAACAGGCTCTTCAGCGCGTGGTAGGTCTCCACGCCCCAGCGCAGCGCCTCGCTGAACGAGGCCGCGCCGACGGGCATCACCATGAACTCCTGGAAGTCGACGTTGTTGTCGGCGTGGGCGCCGCCGTTGAGCACGTTCATCATCGGCACCGGCAGGACATGGGCGTTGGTGCCGCCGACGTAGCGGTAGAGGGGCAGGCCCAGCTCATCGGTGGCGGCGTGGGCCACGGCCAGCGACACCCCGAGAATGGCGTTGGCGCCCAGCCGGGCCTTGTTGTCGGTGTCGTCGAGCAGGAGCATCTGGGTGTCGACCACCCGCTGCTCCAGAGCGTCGAAGCCGATCAACGCATCGCGCATCTCGCCGTTGACGTGCTCGATGGCCTGCAGGACGCCCTTGCCTCCGAAGCGCTCGCCCCCGTCGCGGAGCTCGACCGCCTCGAACCGCCCGGTGGACGCGCCGGAGGGAACCAGGGCCCGGCCCTGGGCACCGGAGGCCAGGAAGACCTCAACCTCAACCGTAGGGTTGCCGCGAGAGTCGAGGACCTCACGACCGACGATGTGCTCGATGGTGGACATGGTGTCTGTGGGGCTCCTGTTACCAGTGTGACGCAAGCTAGCGGTGGTATTTGGGGATATATCGTCGGCCTTACCCCGGCGAAGACGCCCCAGACCTCTCGTGGGCTTGGACTTTGTCGCGAATGCGCTCAGTGGCAATGCGCAGGGCCGACTCGGGGTCGATCCCCGCTGCGGCGGCCTCGCCGACCAACGCCAGCAGCTGCTGGGCGAGGTCGCCGGCGTCGTCGGACTCGGTCAGCTCTCGCCAGTCGACACCGGCGGTGGCGGCCTTCTTCTGCACCTTGAGCGCATACAGCAGGGCCGGAAGCGTGGCCGGGATGCCGTCCATCACCGAGGCCCGACCCTTCTCGGCCTTCTTCATCTGCTCCCAGCTGGCCGTGAGCTCTTCCACGCTGTCGACTGCGACGTCGCCGAAGACGTGCGGATGCCGAGCGACCAGCTTCTCCCGGATCCCCCGGGCCACATCGGCCAGATCGAAGTGGCCCTCCTCCGCCGCGAGGGTGGAGTGGAACACGATCTGGAACAGCAGGTCGCCCAGCTCCTCCTCCAGGGAATCGGCGCCCTCACCGGAGTCGGGATCGAGGTGGTCCAGCGCCTCCAGCACCTCGTAGGACTCCTCCAGGAGGTGACGGCGCAGGCTGGCGTGGGTCTGCTCCCGATCCCAGGGGCAGTCGGCCCGGAGCCGGCGCACCACCGCGGCGAACGCGGCCACCTCACCGGAGATGGGAGCGGCCAGCCGGGGAACGAACACCGACGTCAGGTGGTCGGGCTCGAAGGACCGGTCCAGTTCGGTCCAGGGCACCTCGGCGAGGTGCTCGTCGGGAAGGCCCAAGCGCTGCAGTACGGTGACGACCAGGGGCTGGTGCACCGTGTCCGCGATCGCCAGCTTGATGTCGGAGAGGACCTGACGGTTGTCGCATTGAGCCACCAGCAGCGGACCGCGCTCCCCCGCGGCGTCAACGTCGAAGCGGTAGGCGTCGACCAGCCGGATCCCGGCATCGACCGGGTCCAGGCCGAGCCGCGACCACGCCAGGTCCAGGAAGGACACCGCGGGCAGCACCTCGACCTCCACCTCAGGGTGAGCCCGCACCCGCTCTACCGCCGCCTCGGCCACGGTGGGCGAGCCGGGCACGGCGTACAGCACCTCGCCGTGCTCCCGAGCGGCCTCCACCAGCTGCTCGACGATGCCGTCGTACACCTCGTCGAAGGTGGCGGCCGCGGTATAGAGGTGGTCGAAATCGTGGGCGTCGGGCACGATCCCGGCCGAGGGGTGGCGGCGGGTCCGCAAATACCGTCTGGAGATGCGCTCGATCGCCGCGACTGTTGCCGTTGTGACCAGATCGGGAGTGGCCGGCCCCAATCCGACGACGACGACCCGGGGCCTCACCCCTGTGGGATCTCGAGCGACCCGGAATCCGACCCCGACCCCGACGAGCCCGACCCGTCGTCCTCCGGATTGGCGATCGGCCCGGCCGGCGGCGTTATGGCAGGAGCGCTCGCGTTCTGCGGGTCGAAGAGCTGGGCCAGGAAGTTGTCCTTGTCCCACTGGCCGTACCGCGAGCTGATCTCGATGTCGGTCTTGTCGACCAGCTCGATGAAGGCCTGCGGCAGCCCGTCCTGGCCCAGCGTGTCGCTGAGCGCCGAATACTGGGCCGAGGTCTCGACGATCTGGTCCTGGTACGCCTTCGGGAAGCCCTTGAAGATCGGTCCCTGGTCTTGGTCGGACTCGATCCCCTGACGGATCTGGTCCAGCTCGCCGTCGCTGAGGTCCAGGTTCTCGTTCTCGAAGAGCTGACTGATCAGCATGTTCTGGACCCGCCTCTGCAGGATCTGGCCCACGAACTGTTGCGTGTAGCTGTTGGTCCCGGTGTCGCCGCGAACCTGCGCCCGATCGTCGGCTGAGGCGAACAGCGCATCGTTGTCGGCGTACCACTTGACCTCGTCCATGAGGTCGTTCTCCGACAGGGTCTGGTCGCCGACCTTGGCCGCAGCCGACTGGTCGGCGCAGCCGGTGGTGGCGAGTCCCAGCGCGGTGAGGGCCACGAGCGGGAGGGCGAGGCGTCGCAGGAGCACGAGCGCAGATCGTAGGGACCCGGCACGCCTACCGTCACACCCGCCGCGGGACGACCCCGCGCTACTTGTTGTAACGCATGACTCCCGTCGACAGATCTTCCTGACAACGTTCATGGGAGGTAGGCGATGAAACGACAGGCCTTGGTACCTGTATTGCTTCTGCCGCTGTTGCTGCTTGCAGCACCACCAGCCAGCGCGGGCCCCTACACGACCGTCCAGATCACGCCGACGTCGGGAGCGAGCCCCTTCCCAGCGGGCTGTGGCCTGACGAGCGGCGGGGGCACCGTGTTCCTCAACAGCGAGGTCGAACCGTGGGTCGATGTGAGCCCGGTGAACCCGGACATCATCGCCGGAATCTGGCAGCAGGACCGCTGGAGCAACGGCGGCTCCCGCGGCAACGCTGCAGCGATCAGCTTCAACGGGGGCGCGACCTGGGATCCGACGGTGTTCCCCAACGTGAGCGAGTGCACGGGGGGCTCGTTCCAGCGGGCCACCGATCCGTGGTTGAGCTTCTCACCCAACGGCGACCTGCACGTGATGCACCTCGTGCTCGACATCACGCCGCCACCGGGCCGACCCGGCGGCTTCGGCCGCAACGGCATGATGGTGCAGAAGGTGACCGCAGCCCAACTGGCCGACGGCGCGATCGACGACTCCGAATGGAGCGACCCGATCCTGCTGGTGGTGGACGACCAGGGCGACCTGCACGACAAGAACAGCCTGACCGCTGATCCCCTCGACTCGAACTTCGTCTACGCGGTGTGGGACTTCCTCGACTTCCCGACAGGAGCCCTGCTCAACCCCGAGAACGTGTTCGGCAACGGGACCAAGGGGGCCACGCTGTTCGCCCGAACCAGCGACGGCGGCGCGAGCTGGTCGGCTCCCACGGTCCTGTACAACCCCGGCGGCAACAACCAGACCATCGGCAATCAGATCGTCGTGGACGACAGCGGGATCCTGTTCAACTTCTTCAACGAGATCCTCAGCTTCCGAAACGATGACGGTGGAGTGAGGTTCGACTTCAACCTCTCGATGAAGTTCTCGCCGGATCGAGGGGCTACGTGGTTGCCCCACGGCCGCCCTGTCCGCATCGCCAAGATGACACCCCGAGGGGTCACCATCCCTGACGGTGATGACAACGCTGGAGGGCCTGTCCGCACCGGAGACGTGATCCCCGACGTGGCCGTCGATCCGAACAACGGGAACCTGTACGCCGTCTGGCAGGATGCCCGCTTCAGCGGTGGCAGCCACGAAACGGTTGCCTTCACCCAGTCGACCGACGGTGGGCAAACCTGGTCCACGCCGATCCGCGTGAACCAGACGCCCGACGCAGGCCCGCTCAGCAACCGGCAGGCCTTCAATCCCTCGGTCCATGTCACCGACGACGGGACCGTAGGCGTCACCTACGACGACTTCCGGAACAACGCGCCAGGAGGCGGTACGGACACCGACTTCTGGCTGGCCCATTGCCACGGCGGCTGCGCCAACCCGGCCAGCTGGGCCGGAAACGAGAACCACGTCGACGGATCGTTCGACCTGCAGGACGCACCCGTCGCTCGTGGCTTCTTCCTGGGCGACTACATGGGGCTCGACAACGTGGGCAACGCCTTCGGCGCCCTGTTCACGCAGACCAGCCCGGCCGATCCCAGCAGCGAGTACTACGCAACGATTGCTCCCTGAGCTGCCTCGCGTGGCTTGTCCTGAGGGGGCCGGCCCTGTGTGGCCGGCCCCCTCCGAACCAACCGGTTGTCCCCCTCCAAGTAAGGCCGGCAGCGCGCATAGTGTCGAAGCTGCGGATCTATTCGGGCGGAACTTCGATGCCGTGGTCGACGCGGCGGGCGAGGGGGAGCGCTGGGCCCTCGCCGACCTGTTCCGGGCCTATCACCCAACGCTCATCCGCTACCTCCGGAGCCAAGATCCGCGCATGGCCGACGACCTCGCGGGCGATGTGTGGGTCGCGGTGGCCCAACGCCTGGGTCAGTTCGTTGGGAACGAGAACGGCTTTCGACGCTGGTTGTTCACGATCGCCCGCTGCACGCTCATCGAGCACTGGCGCAAGGAGGCGCGGCGTCGCACCCATCCGGTGGCCCAGGATCGCCTGGACATCTCCGATGACCCCGACGGCAGGCGCGATCCGGCCGTACTGGTCGCAGAACGGCTCTCCGCCCAGGCCGCGATCGACGAGGCAGTCAAGCGCCTGAGCCGGGACCAGGCTGAGGCTCTGCTGTTACGAGTGGTCGTCGGACTCGACGTAGCCGAGGTGGCCAGCATCATGAGTCGCTCACCCGCGTCAGTACGGGTTCTTTGCCATCGAGCGTTGAGACGACTGGCGCGGCGGCTCACCAAGGGAGTCCTGGTCCGATGACTACGCCGTGGGAGGAGACCTGGGGCGACGACGTGTCCTGCTGGATCAGCATCGCCCGCGGCCCGGCCACGCCCGAAGAGTTGGCGGATGAGGCGAAGATCGTGGCCGCCATGCAGGAAGTCATCGCCGGCGCATCCCGCCCTGAACCGCGCCGTCGACGGTGGATCCGTCCTACGGCCGCGGCTCTGACCCTCGCCGCGGCCGCGCTGGTTGCAGGAATCGCCACCGTGGTGGTGCGACCCGTAGAGCATCGACCCGCGGCCGAGCCGCCCCCCGTTGACACGGTGAGGGGTGCCGTGGGAGCCGAGGGCCCCAGGAACGAGACGCTTTCCGTCGAGCCCGAGCAGCCGAGCACAGAGACGCGGGCCTCCTCCGCCACCACGGCCACGAGTACCACCAGTACCACCGCGCCATCGGGTAGCGGTGGGCCGCCCGCGGCGGCCGACGACCAGGCGCACCCGGGTCCGCCTGAAGGTCGCGGAGCGTCGGGGCAGGGCGGTGCGCCGCCTAGGGAACCGCCGGGCCAGTCGGGCCAGAACCACGGCAACGCCAGCTCGAACGGAGCTGCACATCGTCGGTGACGTCACATCTCGTTCCTGCGTGGATTTGGCCCGGTACTCGGACCAGTTCAACGCAGGAACGAACTACGCCGCGGCCGGGGTCGGGAACAGCTCCGAGAGCAGGTCGATCAGGTCGGTGGCGACGCCCCGGCCACCCTTGACCGCCAGGACCAGCTGGCCGATGTCCGGCTTGTAGATCGCCTTGGGCGCCAGCCGCTTGAGCCGGACCTCCTGGCTGACCTTGAGCTGCACGGGCGACAGGCGGGCGGTCCAGGTCGGGGCGCCGAACCCGGTGGTCCGCACCACGTTCAGCTCCCGCACGCCCAACCGGGCGCACTCGGCCCGCAACCGGGCCACGTCCAACAGCGCCGACGCCTCGTCGGGCACCGGGCCGTAGCGGTCCTCCCACTCGGCCTTCACGTCGTCGACCTGGCGGTCCTCGGTGACCGCGGCCAGTCGCCGGTAAGCCTCCAACCTCGACTCCTCCTTGCCGACGTAGTCCTTGGGCAGGTTGGCGTCGAGCGGCAGATCCAGCTTGATCTCGGCCGGCTCGCGGGCCTCCTCGCCCTTCAGTTCGGCCACGACCTCGCTCACCATCTGGCAGTACAGGTCGTAGCCCACCGCGGCCACATGGCCGGACTGGCCGGTGCCGAGCAGGTTGCCGGCGCCTCGGATCTCCAGGTCGCGCATGGCGATCTTGAACCCTGACCCGAGCTCGGTGGCCTCGCCGATGGTCTTGAGCCGCTCGTAGGCCTCCTCGGTGAGCACCCGGTCCTGGGGATGGAACAGGTAGGCGTAGGCCCGTTGTCCGGCCCGGCCCACCCGGCCTCGCAGCTGGTGCAGCTGACCGAGACCCAGCAGGTCGGCCCGATCGACCACCAGCGTGTTCACCGTGGGCATGTCGATGCCGGACTCGATGATCGTGGTGCATACCAGGACGTCGTAAATGCCCTCCCAGAAGTCGAGCACCACCCTCTCCAGCGACCCCTCGTCCATCTGACCGTGGGCCACCGCCACCCGGGCCTCGGGCACCAGGTCCCGCACCCGGGCCGCGATGTGGTCGATGTCCTGCACCCGGTTGTGGACGAAGAACACCTGGCCCTCCCGCAGCAGCTCACGCCGGATGGCTTCGGCCATGGCCCGCTCATCGTGCTCGCCCACATAGGTGAGGATCGGCTGACGCTCGGCCGGCGGGGTGTTGAGCAAGGTCAGGTCGCGGATGCCGGTCAGGCTCATCTCCAGCGTGCGGGGGATGGGCGTGGCCGTGAGGGTGAGGACATCGACGCCAGTGCGGAACTTCTTGATCTGCTCCTTGTGGTGGACTCCGAAGCGCTGCTCCTCGTCGACCACCAGCAGGCCCAGGTTCTTGAAGGTGATGTCGCCGGAGAGCAGCCGGTGGGTTCCGATCACCAGATCGACCTCACCGCTGGCCAGCCCCTGCTGCACCTTGCGGGCCTGACCCGAGGTGAGGAACCGGGACAGGACCTCGACCCGCACCGGGTAGCCGGAGAACCGCTCGCTGAAGGTCTGGAAGTGCTGCTGGGCCAGCAGGGTGGTCGGCACTAGCACCGCCACCTGCATGCCGTCCTGGATGGCCTTGAACGCGGCCCGGATGGCCACCTCGGTCTTGCCGAAGCCGACGTCGCCACAGACCAAGCGGTCCATCGGCGCCGGGATCTCCATGTCGGCCTTGACGTCGGCGATGGCCTTCAGCTGGTCGGGCGTCTCCTGGTAGGGGAACGACTCCTCCAGCTCGGTCTGCCACGGCGTGTCCGGCGGGAAGGCATGGCCCTCGGCGTGCTGGCGGGTCTGGTAGAGCACCACCAGCTCCTGGGCGATCTCGGCCACCGCGGCCCGCACCTTGGCCTTGGTCCGCTGCCAGCCGTCGCCGCCCAGCCGGTTGAGGGTCGGGTTCTCTCCACCGGTGTAGTGGCGCACCGCGTCGATCTGGTCGGACGGGACGTACAGCTTGTCGTCGCCCTTGTACTCCAGCAGCAGGTAGTCCCGTTCGACCCCGCCGATGGCCCGCTTGACCATGCCTCCGTACCGGGCGACGCCGTGCTGGTGGTGGACGACGAAGTCGCCGGTCTTGAGGTCGTCGAAGAACCCCTCGGCGTCGCGCCGCCGGGGCCGGGCCCGGCGATGGGCCCGCCGCCGTCCGGTGAGGTCGGACTCGGCCAGCAGCGCCAGCTTGACCTCGCGCAGCACGCAGCCCCGCTCCAGCGGGCTGACCACGACGTCGGCGGCGACCCCGTCGGCCGACAGCAGCTCCCGGATGCGGGCCGCGCTGCCCTCACCGTCGGCGCCGACGACGATGCGGAAGCCGTCGCGCTGCAGCCCCACCAGTCGCTGGATCAAGCCGGTGCCGCCGTCGACCACCGGGTCCCAGCCGGATCCGGCGATGGCCGGGGTCTTCGGGCTGTCCGGGATGTTGACCAGGTGCCAGACCGGGGCGCCGGTGTGGGCCAGCAGCCGGTCGAAGTCGAGGTGCAGTTGGGGGAACCTGGGGCTCCCGTCCTCGGCGGTGACGCTGTTGCCGGCGTTGGCGCCCCAGGTCACGGCCAGGGTGGCCGCCAGGTCCGCCTCCTCGGCCAGCAGGTCCGCGGCGCGGTCGCGCATGCGGCGGGGTTCGGCCAGCAGCACCTGGGCGCCGTCGCCGATCACGTCGAACAGCACGTGCTCGCCTGGCGCCAACCAGGGCAGCCACGACTCCATCCCGTCGAAGTGCAACCCGTGGGCCAGCTTCTCCCACTGCTCCCGACCCCACGGTTCCAAGCCGATCAGCCGCTCGGCCCGCTCCCGCACCTCCGGCGTGGGCAGGAGCTCCCGGCAGGGGAAGACCTGGACCTCGGCCAGATCGCCCACCGAACGCTGATCCGACACCGAGAACTCGGCCAGCCGGTCGACCTCGTCTCCCCACAGATCTACGCGCACCGGGCGATCGGCGGTCGACGGGAACACGTCGACGATCGAGCCTCGGACCGCCACCTCGCCCCGGTGCTCCACGATCTCCTCGCGGCGATACCCGGCGGCCACCAGGTCCGCGACCAGAACGTCGCGGTCCAGCCGTTGCCCCGGGGTGATGGTGGTCGGTTCCAGGTCCTCGACGTGGGGTCCGAGCCGTTGGACCAGCGCCCGCACCGAGGCCACGATGACCTCGGGGACGCGTTCGGGCTTGCGGAGACGCCACAGCACCCGCAGCCGCCGGCCCATGGTCTCGACCGCGGGGCTGACCCGCTCGAACGGCAGGGTCTCCCAAGCCGGGAACAGCT
The DNA here is from genome assembly GCA_036505485.1 of Acidimicrobiales bacterium. Classification (GTDB taxonomy): domain Bacteria; phylum Actinomycetota; class Acidimicrobiia; order Acidimicrobiales; family VFJN01; genus DASXTK01. The sequence continues at coordinate 6,995 of DASXTK010000277.1, read as the reverse complement.
CCACCGCCTCTTCGCCCAGGTAGACCGCCAGATCCCGGGCCAGCCGCTCGGCCTCGGTCGAGGTGGGGACGGCCAGGACCAGCGGCCGTCGGCTCGACAGCCGCGCCAGGCCCGCGGTGACCAACGCCCGGGTGGCTTCGGGGACGGCCATGGTGGCCGAGGTCCGGCCCAGCACCTGGGCCAGGGCAGGCTCGTCGCGCACCAGGTCGGGGAGCTGGTGCCACAGGTCGGAGGGCGCGCCGCTGAGCGCCCCTTGGGCTCGAGGGGGCGGTGTCATCGCAACGGTCAAGCTATCGGTCTGCGCACCCGCTCGGGGCCGTTCTCCCCGGCGGTCCTCGAGGCCGGTCAAGTCGTACAAGCCCACTGTCAGAGGTCGTTCGTAAGGTGCTCTGCGTGACCTTCTACGACTACCGACGGCCCTGGGCGCGAGACACTCCGGGCGTTCTTCCTGATAGGAAGATGGGCGTGAGCACGCCAAATCGACCTCTTGATCGCTTCGACGCGGATCGGTAGGTTCCACGAACATGTGTACGACCGCAACGACGACTGCGATCAGCACGGACGGACTGGTCCGCCAGTTCAACGGCCTGACCGCGGTCGATCACGTTGATCTCAACATCCCCGAGGGACAGATCTACGGCTTCCTCGGACCGAACGGGGCTGGGAAGACCACGACGGTGCGCATGCTGTGCACCCTGCTGGCGCCGACCGAGGGCCAGGCCCTGGTCGCCGGCTTCGACGTCGCGACCCAACCAGGCGACGTGCGCCTGCGCATCGGTGTCGCCCTGCAGGAAGCGGCGCTCGACCCCAAGCAGACCGGCCGGGAGCTGTTGCGCCTCCAGGGCCTGCTCTACGGACTGCCCAAGTCTGAGATGCCCCGCCGGGTCGAGGAGCTGGGCAAGTTGATCGATCTCGAAGATGCCCTCGATCGGCCGATCGGCACCTACTCCGGCGGCATGAAACGGCGCCTCGACCTGGTGGCGGCTCTGGTGCACAACCCGCAGATCCTGTTCCTCGACGAGCCGACCACCGGTCTCGACCCGGCGAGCCGGGCCCGGGTGTGGGAGGAGGTCCGCCGGCTCAACCAGGAACTCGGCATGACCATCTTCCTCACCACCCAGTACCTGGAGGAGGCCGACACGCTGGCCGACCGGGTCGGGATCATCAACCAGGGCAAGATCGTGGCTGAAGGGACACCCGACGACCTCAAGCGGGCGGTTGGCGCCGACGTGATCGTCGCCCGGGTCGACGGGGATGCCGCTCCCCTGTGCCCCATCCTGCAGAAGGTCCCGGGGGTCCAGACCGTCGAGGCCCACGGCCGGGAGCTGATCATCGCCACCGACAACGGCTCGTCGGCCATCAGCCCGGTGGCGGTGGCGCTCGCCCAGTGCGAGGTCGCGGTCCGTGACCTGACTCTGCGGACACCAACGCTTGACGACGTGTTCCTCGACCTCACCGGGAGCCACATCGAGGTCGACGCCACCGAGGACGAGGAGGACGAGCGATGACCACCACCACCGTCGACGTTGTCGCACCGGTCAGCGGTGGGGGCGATGCCCTGCGAGCCCGGCCCGCCGGGTTCGTCCACGACGTGAGCGCCATCGCGGGACGGGCGCTGCGCGCCGTGCCCCGCGACCTGGAGGCCGTGATGCCTCCGATCTTCATCGCCCTGTTCTTCTTCCTCGTGAACATCGCCACCCTCAGCAAGCTGACCGAGGGAGTCGGCGGGGGATTCGACTACAAGGCGTTCCAGATGCCTACGGCGATCCTCCTCGGGGTGACCGGGGTGTCGCGGGCCGGCGCCCTGGTCCTCGACGTCCAGGACGGCTACTTCGACCGGTTGTTGCTGACGCCGATCAGCCGCCTGGCCATCCTGTTGGGCCACATGGTCGCCGACGTGACCGTGGCGGTGGTGCTGACCCTGCCGATCCTGGCCCTCGGGTTCATCCTCGGCGTCCGCTTCGAGTCCGGCGTGCTGGGCGTTCCGGTGTTCATCCTGATGGCCGCGGCCTGGAACCTGGTGTTCGCGGCCTTCGGCTACGCCATCGCCCTCAAGACCGGCAACCCGGCCGCGGTGCAGTCCAGCTTCCTGCTGTTCTTTCCGTTCCTGTTCCTCACCACGTCCTACGTGCCCCGGAACCAGCTGGACGGCTGGCTGGACACGGTCGCCGGGTTCAACCCGGTCACCTATCTGTTGGAGGGCCTACGCTCGTTGGTGCTCGGCGGCTGGGAGTGGAGCGAGCTCGGCAAGGCCCTGATCGCCATCGTCGTCGTCGGCACGATCAGCATGTCGCTCTGCTTCGGCGCCCTCCGCGCCCGCCTCCGCAGCGGCTGACAGTCCCGAAATTGAGATGGGAGCGGTTGCCTAGCAACCGCTCCCATCTCAGTTTTGACGCCTGCAGTACCGTCGCCCCATGGCGGATGTTGCGGGGGATGGGGCGGGTGAGCTCGAGTTCGAAACGGGCACGTTCGCCCGGGCGTTCCAGCAGTTCCTCATCACCACCAACCAGCTGGTGCCCCGGGAGCGCTCGCCGATCCGGGATCTGCTCGAACAGCACATCGGAGCGGACCCTGGTGCGTTCCCCGCGGTCTCCGAGGATCTCGTCCGCCCGGAGCTCCCCAACCTCCAGCGGGCGTTGGACGAGCTGGTGGAGGATCACGGCTGGGACGTCGTCGGTCTCCCGCTGGGCCTGCGCAACTTCGATGGCTTCTCGCTGGCGAGCATCGCCACTGATCGCCTGTCCGACTACCGCTTGGCCAGCCCGCGGCCCGGACCGGTCGAGTACACCAACGTGCCGGTCGGCCCGGACGAGACCATGGCCTGCGTCCAACTCGCGCTCTACCTGGGCCGTTGGCGGGATCTCCCGCTCGCGGTCCTGGTGAGTCTCGGCGACCCGCGTCGTCACCAGTCCACGATCACGGTGGAGGTGCTGACCAGCACCCGCGACGGGGCGCGAGGCTTCCTCGACCATCTGCGTGAGCGGCGCGCCGCGCTGAACGTGTACCGCGGGAAGACGCTCTCGTTCGTGCACACGCAGTTCGGCGAGTACGGGCTGAACTTCCTGACGCTGCCCAGGCCCGAGCGCTCGCAGGTGATCCTGCCCGAGGACGACCTCAGCGCCATCGAGCAGCACACCATCGGCATCGCCGACAAAGCCGCGGTCTTGCTGGCGGCCGGCCGACATCTGCGGCGGGGGCTGCTCCTCCACGGACCACCGGGCACGGGCAAGACCCTGTCGGTGTCGTACCTCTGCAACCGCATGTCCGATCGGACCACGGTGGTCCTCAACGGAGGCCCGGGGATCAATGCCATGGGCCAGGCCATCGCCCTGGCCCGGGCCGCCCAGCCGGCCATGGTGGTGCTCGAGGATGTCGATCTGGTCGGCGAGGAACGCACTCGGCCCGGGCGACAGGATTCCAACCCGTTGCTGTTCCAGCTGCTGAACGAGATGGACGGGCTGGCCGAGGACAGCGACATCATCTTCGTGCTGACCACCAACCGCCTCGACCTGTTGGAGCCGGCCTTGGCCATGCGGCCGGGCCGGATCGATCAGGCGGTAGAGGTCAAGCTGCCCGACGCCTACTGTCGGCGCCGGCTGTTCGAGCTCTACCTGGACGGGGTGCCGATGGGCGAGGTGAGCATCGGCTTGTTGGTGGACGCCACCGACGGCGTGAGCGCAGCTTTCGTCAAGGAGCTGGTCCGCCGGGCGGTGCTCATCGCGGCCATGGAATCCGATGACGGCACGGCCGGCCTGCCACCGATCGAGACCCGTCATCTCCAAGAGGGCCTGGCCGCCCTCGACGCCTCCAACGGACCAGTGATGCGAGCCATCCTCGGCGCCACCCACCCCGCCTGACCAGGGTTCTCATGATGACTTGGGAACTCCAAGAGGCAAAGGAACGATTCAGTCACCGAGTCTCTTTGAAGGGAAGAAGGTTGGATTCCAACCTTCTTCCTTCAAAGACAGCGGGGCAGTTCGGAAAGACGCGGGGCGTGGAGGTGGGGGTACTACGGTCCGTGTCGTGCGCCTCCTCCCCCGCACGCGGTGCTGCGCGTCGGGTGTCGTCGCGCTCGGGTTCGGGTGGATCCTGGCTGGGTGCGAGCTGCCGTCGTTCGGGGCGCCGGACTCCGCCAGCGACGAGGGCGACCGGATCCTGTCGCTGTGGCAGGGCATGTTCGTCGCCGCGCTGGCGGTCGGCGCCCTGGTCTGGGGACTGCTCATCTTCGTGCTGCTCCGCTACCGGCGGAGCAAGCGGCACACCGAGGACGAGCTGCCGTCGCAGAACGCATACAACATCCCACTCGAGGCGGTGTACACCACGATCCCGATCCTGATCGTGGCCGTCCTGTTCGGCTTTAGCGTGTTCACCGAGAACAAGGTCAACGCGGTGGACCACGACAGCGATGCGGTCAAGGTCGACGTGATCGGGTTCCAGTGGTCGTGGGAGTTCCGCTACCCCGACGAGCACATCACCATCATCGGAGAGCCGGGCAAGCCGCCCGAGCTGGTGCTGCCGGTGGACCGGCCGGCCCATCTACAGCTCATCAGCAACGACGTGAACCACTCGTTCTGGGTGCCGGACTTCCTGTCCAAGCGTGACCTCATCCCCGGCGTCGACAACGAGATCCAGATCACGCCGACGAAGACCGGGTCCTACATCGGACGCTGCGCCGAGTTCTGCGGACTCGACCACTGGCGCATGAACTACACGGTCCGGGTCGTCAGCGCTGCCGACTACGACGCCTGGCTCGCGGCCCGATGATCGCGGTCGATGCCCTTCCGGCCGAGGCGCCCGCCACCGAGGAGGAGGAACCAGCCCGGGGGCTGCTGGCCTTCGTCACCAGCACCGACCACAAGCGCATCGGTGTGGCCTACATGGTGACGGCCTTCGCTTTCTTCCTGGTGGGCGGAGCGCTGGCCGAGGTGATCCGGGCCGAGCTCTACGAGCCGGGATCCCAGGTGGTCTCCCAGGGCCGCTACAACGAGATGTTCACCATGCACGGGAGCATCATGTTGTTCCTGTTCCTGGGGCCGTTCGCCTTCGGGCTGGCCAACTACCTGGTTCCGTTGCAGATCGGCGCCCGCGACATGGCGTTCCCCCGGCTCAACGCCCTGTCCTACTGGTTCTACCTGTTCGGCGGGCTAACCATGATCAGCGGCTTCCTCACCGCCGACGGGGCCGCCGACTTCGGCTGGACCGGGTACGCCCCCCTCTCGTCGATCGTGCGCTCCCCCGGCCTGGGCGCCGACCTGTGGCTGATGGCCGTCGTCCTCACCGGACTGTCCGGCGTCCTCACCGGGGTCAACATCATTGCCACCGTCCTGTGCCTGCGGGCCCCGGGGATGCGCATGTTCCGGCTGCCGATCTTCTGCTGGAACATGCTGGTGACCAGCGTGCTGGTACTGATGGTGTTCCCGGTGATCACCAGCGCCGGGATCATGCTCTACGCCGACCGCCACTTCGGGGCCCACATCTACGACGTCAACGCTGGCGGGTCCGCCATCCTCTGGCAGCACCTGTTCTGGTTCTTCGGCCACCCCGAGGTGTACATCCTGGTGCTGCCGTACTTCGGGGTCATCACCGAGGTCCTGCCGGTGTTCTCGCTGCGGCCGGTGTTCGGCTATGCCGGGCTGGTCTTCGCCACCATCGCCATCGCGGTGCTGTCGCTCGGTGTGTGGGCCCACCACATGTTCGTAACCGGAGCGGTGCTGCTGCCGTTCTTCAGCGGCTTCTCGATGCTGATCGCCGTACCCACCGGGGTGAAGTTCTTCAACTGGATCGGCACCATGTGGGGCGGCCGGATCCGCATGACGACCCCGATGCTGTTCGCCCTTGGGTTCCTGTTCACCTTCCTCTTAGGCGGGCTGTCGGGCGTGTTGCTGGCCTCGGCGCCGATCGACTTCCAGGTCACCGACAGCTACTTCGTGGTGGCCCACATGCACTACGTGCTCTTCGGCGGTTCGGTGTTCGCCCTCTACGCCGGGATCTACCACTGGTTCCCCAAGGTGACCGGACGCCTGCTCGACGAGCGTCTGGGCAAGGTCCACTTCTGGATGGGTCTGATCGGGTTCCACATGACCTTCTTCGTGCAGCACATCCTGGGGCTCGAAGGGATGCCCCGGCGGATCGCCGACTACCTGCCCTCCGACGGGTTCACCGGGCTGAACCAGATCTCGACGGTGGGCGCCGGGCTGCTCGGTGCGTCGACCCTGCCTTTCCTGTGGAACGTGTGGCGCACGCTGCGAGGCGGACGGGGCGAGCTCGCCGGTCCCAACCCGTGGGGCGGCCACACCCTGGAGTGGGCCACCAGTTCGCCGCCGCCGGTCCACAACTTCGACGAGCCGTTGCCCCCGATCCGCTCCAACCGCCCCGTCTGGGATCGGGACCATGGCTGAATCCGGAACGTCCGAACCCCGGACCGACGACGCCCAGGTTCCCTGGCGGATCTTCGTCACCGTCGGGGTGCTGGTCGCCGTGATCACCGCCATCTACTGGTTCACCGCCTACGAGGACGCGGGCACGGTGATGTTGGCCCTGGCCGCGGCGATGGCGCTGTGGTTCGGCGGGTTCCTCTGGCTCCTGACCCGTCAAACCACCGAGGCCAGCTCGACGGCTGCAACCCCGTACCTGCCCGACGCCAGCATCTGGCCCTTCGCCGTAGGCCTCGGTGCCGCGCTGCTAGCCAACGGCCTGGTCCTCGGCATCTGGGTCATGGTCCCCGGCCTGGCCCTGACCGCCCTGGGCATAGCCGGCCTGATAACCCAATCCCGCCGCCGGGATTGAAGCCGAAACTGAGCTGCCAGCGGTTGCCTGGCAACCATCCGCATCTCAATTTCGGCTCTTGTGACCTTTCCGTGGGTCGAGTTTCGCGGCTCGGTGACGCCATGGGCTGCTCTCGGTGGCTAAATGACGCTTCGAGGGAAGGGCGGCGGCCAAACGAGCTGGCCCCGAACGGTCTTTGTGGCTCAACCCGATGCCGGGAACACGTTGGG
>DASXTK010000276.1:0-1930 GCA_036505485.1 Acidimicrobiales bacterium | reverse complement strand
GCCGGCCTGGCCGGACTGGCGGTGCTGACCAGCTTCGGCCCCTATCCCCGGTCGATGGTGGCGGTTCGGGGCGAAGGGATAAGCAACATGAACCCGCCCACGGCCTGCATCGCTGCCTTGGCCGTCCTCCAGCTCGGTGTGGCGTTGGCCCTGCGGCCGGCGCTGACCCGCTGGCTGTGGCAGCGGAGCGCCTGGCGGACGGTGGTGGCCGCCAACGGCGTAGCCATGACCGTCTTCTGCTGGCACATGACCGCGCTCATCGCCTTCCTGCTGGCCTACCAGGTCGCGGGCGGTCACTTGGGCGACGAGGCCACGGTCCGATGGTGGCTCTATCGACCGGTCTGGATCGTGGGACCCGGCGTCGTGCTGGCCGGCCTCCTCGCCGTCTTCGCCCGCTTCGAGCTCCCCAAGCCGCCTCGGCGCCGACCTAGCTGCTCGCCTTCCAGCCCCTGACCGTCCGATTGATCGGACGGAGTCCGTGCCGGCCGTAGTACCGCAAGCCGGCATCGAGCTGCTCGTTCTCGATGAGGTACACGAGCAACCGCTCAGTACCCCCCAATCGCAGCCACGCAGCTCCGTGGCGGAGCAACCAGGTTCCGACACCACGGCCACGCAGATCCTCTTGGACCCAGTGGTTGCACTCGTCGGCCCAGCCGGCGAGCCGAATCTTGCTACCGCCACCTGAATGGTTGTCGTCGACCTCGAAGACGCCGACAGCCTCGCCGTCGAGCAGAGCGTTGAACGACGTCGCCAGCGGTCCAACCGCTCGCTGGAGGACCAGGCCTTCGATCGGCGCGTCGCCCGGACCGTCGACGCCGCTCAGCGAACCAGCGAGCTGCACCTCGACCTGACCGCCGGCCGCGTCGAACCCCGCCTCCACGTAGAGCCGACGCACGTGGGGCCAGGCCTCGGGGACGCCGTAGGTGGCCGTCGTCGGCAGCGAGCCGTCGGCGTACCGGATCCGAACCGCCCAAGCATCGAGCTGCCGGATCGCCGCGTCCATCACCGCCCGGCCGGCGCCGACGTGGTCGGGCCAGAACACCAGCCAGTCGATCTCCCCGGCGTCCCGGAACGAGTCGCTGACCCGGTCATCGTCGGCGTAGCGCTTCAGATGGGCCGCCGCGACGAGCCGGTCCCGCTCGATGGCAACGACGGTCGACCGGGCGATCACCCAGGGGTCGACCACGTACTCACCGGGCTCCCGCTCGAGCTGCGACAGCAGGGTGGCCGTGGGGACCGCCCAACCCGGGACCACCGCCCCGATGTGGGCGTTGGCCAGATGAGCGAGCTGATCGCGATCGGAACGAGAGAACTGACGTACCTCAACCATGGGCGGCTCCTCGACAACACGCCGACTGGGGCGTGGCTGGCACCTCAGAGCAGCCGCTACCAATGCGGCACACGAGCACCGTAGCCCTAGCGGCCGACTGAGCCGTCTATGAGTTCCCGGAGGATGTCGGCGTTGTCGCCGGCGAGGGTGCGCGGGGTCGTGCGGTCGGCCACGCCCGGGAGTCTGCCCGGTTCGCCGTAGCCTCGGGGCGGTGACCGAACCGGCAGTCGACGACCTCGAGGTGGCCCACCGGGCCCTGGCCGCGGTCGGTGAGGCGCTCGTGGGCGCGGCCACCGATCTGTCGCTCGACGCGGTCCTGGAACGGCTGGTGCACGCCGCCCGGGACCTGGTCGGAGCGCGCTACGCCGCCCTCGGGGTCCCTGACGGAGACGGTGGCTTCTCCCGATTCATCACCTCGGGCATGTCCGACGAGCTGGTCGAGGCCCTGGGACCGCTGCCCCGCACCCACGGGATGCTCGACGCCATGCTCACCCAACCCACCCCCTACCGCTCACCCGACATCCGGGACGACCCGCGCTTCCGGGGTTGGTGGCCCGAGGAACACCCCCAGATGGCATCGTTCCTCGGCTATCCCATCGT
>DASXTK010000275.1:0-10343 GCA_036505485.1 Acidimicrobiales bacterium | reverse complement strand
CGTCCGTGTTCTCGAGGTCACCCCGGAGACCGATGTCCTGTCGGGGGTGGGTCGCCAGGCCGTGCGCTGGTTGGACGAGACGCTGCGCGACGGCCAGGTGGTGGCGCTCTCGTGGGGCCAGATGTTGCAGGCGGTGGTGCGTGCCGTGGACGGGCTCTCACGACGCGACGTCGAAGTGGTCCAGCTCGTCGGTGGCCTGTCGGCGCTCGACTCCGCCGTCACCGGGCAAGAGCTCGTACGGGAGCTCTCCGAGCGCATGGGAGCCCGTCACCGCTACCTGCACGCGCCCGCGCTGTTCGGCTCGGCCGAGGCGCTCACGGTGATGCTGCATGAGCAGGCGATCGCGGACGCGCTTGATGCGGCCAAGGCGGCCGACATCGCCGTCGTGGGCATCGGAACGCCCGGCGTCGGGTCCTCGGGGGTGCTCCTTGACGCTCTTGGACTCAGCCCGGCGCAGCGCGCCGACTTCGACGCCTCCGGGGCCGTCGGCGACATCTGCGCGCGGTTCTACGACCTGTCCGGCACGGAGGTGAGGAGCGTCGTCAGCGAACGCGTGCTCGCCGTCACGCTCGACGACCTGCGGGCCATCCCCACTGTGGCGGGGGCCGCGGCTGGGCGGGAGAAGGCGTTGGGCATCCTCGGTGCCCTGCGCGGCCGGATCATCGACGTGCTGGTCTGCGATCAGGTTGCAGCACGCTCGGTCCTCAGCCTCGATCGGACAGGGCGGGCATGAACCAACTTCATCGTCTCGGCATCCGCGTCGTCATGGGCCGGTCGAGCCATCGGCGCGTGTGCCGGCGCCACGGGAAGGGGAGACGCGCACGGCGCTGTCGCCCTCGATCACCTGACCGTCCGAAACCGGATTCCACCTCGGCCACCACGCCGGTGGCTACCCGCCCGTCCGGGCCTGGAGCCCGCATGGTGCGGCCATCGTCGACCCGCTATCGACGATGCACGGCGCAGGTGGACGCCCCCCCAACATGGCAGCCCTTTTCGGAAGGTAGGAACATGGAGCTTCGACATCTACGCTACTTCATTGCCGTCGCCGAGGAGCTGCACTTCGGCAGGGCAGCCCGGCGTCTACGTATCACCCAGCCACCGCTCAGCCTCCAGATCCAGTCCCTGGAGCGTGAGCTGGGCGTGCAGCTCCTCGTCCGCGGCCGGCGGGTCCAGCTGACCGAGGCCGGTCGTGCGCTCCTCCACAAGGCGCGCGAAGCCATCGAAGCCGCCGATGCCGCGGCGCGTGCTGCGCAACAGGCCAGCCTGATGATCAACGGTCGACTCCGCGTGGGCTATCCCGCGGCGGGTGTGTTCGAGCTCCCTCCGCTGGCCCTGCGGACCTTCCAGGAGCGGTACCCGAATGTCGGCGTCGAGACGGTCGTGGCAACGACCGGAGCGCATCTGGAGGCGCTGCGCACCAGGCAACTCGACGTGGCGTTCGTTCGCCTTGGTGTCCTGGATCGTGAAACCATGCGGTTCAGGGCGTTGCAGCCCGAGCCGCTGGTTCTGGCCGTCCCTGAGGGCCATGCGCTGGCGCAGCTGCCGGTCGTGCCAGTCGGACGCCTGGCCGGCGAGCCAATCATTCTCTTTCCATATGCGCTGGAGCCGCTGCTCTACCGCTATCTGGTCACCGACGTGCTCGGACGCTCACGCGTCGCGCCCTCGGTCGTGCTCGAGGCGACGACGCTGGAGAGCGCCTGCAGCGCGGTTGCGGCCCGGCTCGGCGTCGCCTTCGTCGGCGAACCGCTCACCCGGATCTTTGCCATCCCTGGCGTTGCCTATCGCCCCTTTGCGCCTCCACCACCCCTGTCCGAGCTCGGCGTGGCCTGGCGGCAGGACGCGACGTCGAATGCCATCCGCTGGTTCCTGGAGGTCCTCGACGAGCTCGCCGAAGCAGCCGGGCCGAATCGTCGCCTGCGGTCTTCGGTGGCGGGGAACGGCCGGCGGTCACCAGCCTCCGTCCTCGTCGACAGGCCAAGTCTGCAGGTGACGGCAAATGGCGGCATCGCAACCTGACGCCGCTGGAACACCACGCCGTCGATGCGGCCGTCCGCGTCGGCTATCATGCCCATGTGGCGAACCAAGCTGGCACGACGCACGCCGGCATCGTTCTGGCGGCAGGTTCCGGCACCAGGGTCGGCAACAGCCGAAACAAGGTGTACCTGCCGCTGGCCGGCCGGCGCATCGTCACCTGGTCGCTGGAGCTGTTCCAGAAGATCCCTGGCATCGGCCGCTTGGTGCTGGTTGTGCGTAACGACGACCGGGAACTGGCCGAGGAGGTTCTGGACCGCGAGCTTCCCGGCGTGTCGGTCGAGCTGGTGACGGGAGGCAAGAGCCGCCACGAATCCGAATACCGGGCGCTCCTGCATCTCGCCGACGAGATCCGGCAGGGGGAGATCGATGTTGTCCTCATCCATGATGCAGCCCGGCCGCTGGCGCCGGTGAGGATCGTGGAGGAGGTGCTGGCGACCGCCATCCGAACCGGGAGCGCGATCCCAGCACTGCCAGCCGAGGACGTGGTCGGAGTCGACGAGGCCGGGCGGATGTCGCACGCTGGACGTACCGACCTGGTCCGTGTCCAGACACCTCAGGCGTTCAAGAGCGGCCCGTTGCTGACCGCGTACCAGGCCGCCGCCGTAGACGGCTTCACGGGATCGGACACCGCCTCGTGCGTCGAACGCTACGAAGGCGTCCCCGTGCAGATCGTGCCGGGTGATCCACGCAACATCAAGGTGACCTACGCCGACGATCTGTTCACCGCCGAGCTGTTCTTGGCCACCTCCGGGTACGAGCTGTGAGGTTAGGCATGGACCACGTCCACATCGTCGTGCTGGCCTGTCACCACTGCCACGGGGAGCATCTGCACGAGGTCACCTACGCGGGCAGGCTGCTCGCCTCGACGGTCTGCTCCAACTGTGGGCACACGATCGCCAAGGACCTGCCGGAGCTGCGCCGCGCCTACCTCGCCGACGTCGAGCACCGCGTCCTGACCAAACCGCGGCGGATGCTGCGCCGGGTGATTCGCCATCCCGTGGCCTTCGCCCTCGACCTACCTGGAGCACTGCTCGTCAAGCCGGCCAAGATGGAGGCCGAGCTGCGCGTCCTCTACGGTCGACGCTGATAGGCGCTGCCGCCCATGCGGTCGGATGTGGTGGTGGTTAGGCGACGATCTGGAGTGGGTGTTCCAGGACCCCCTTGAGCTGCTGCAGGAACCCGGCCCCGGTGGCCCCGTCCAGCGCCCGATGATCGATCGACAAGGTCAACCGCATCCGCTGGTGCACCACCACCCCCCCGGCCGCGGTCGCCACCGGCTCCGCCAACGCCGCCCCCACCGCCAAGATGGCCGCCTCCGGCGGGTTGATCACCGCGGTGAACTGGTCGATCCCGAACATCCCCAGATTGGAGACCGTGAAGGTCCCCCCACTGAGCTCACCGGCGGCCAGCCTGCCCGCCCGCGCCCGACCGATCAACCCCTTGGCCTCCCGCGCCACCTGGGTCAGGCTCTTTTGGTCGGCGTCACGGATCACCGGCACGATCAGCCCTCCTTCCAACGCCACCGCGATCCCCACATGCACCCGCCGATGCCGCAGCAGCCTGTCGCCCCCCCAGGACACGTTCAGCTCCGGGTTGGCCCGCAACAGCACCGCGCACGCCTTGACCACCAGGTCGTTGACGCTGACCTTGAGGTCCTCGCCGCGGGCCTGCACCTGCCGGTTCAGCTCGGCCCGGAAGCCAACCAGGGCCTGGGCATCCACCGTGATGGTCAGATAGAAATGCGGGGTGGACTGCACCGACTCCACCAGCCGACGGGCCACCACCCGCCGCATGCTGGACAGCGGCAGCTCCTCCACCTCCCCATCCAACCCCACCGCCGCCACCGGCGCCTGGACCGCTGCCGGCGCCAACCCACCTCCCGCCGCAGCAGCCTCCCGGACCGGCGCCGCCCCGGACCTCACCGCCGCCGCCTCGACGTCACCGACCCGAACGAGGCCGTCACGCCCCGTGCCGGTGACGGCGGCCAGGTCCACGCCGAGCTCGGCAGCCCGGCGTCGCGCCGCCGGGACCACCGGCTTCGGCCCGGCGGCCGATGGTGCCGGAGCGGTGGTGGTATCCGGTGGCCCGGCTGGCGCCGCCGTTGAGGTTGGAGCCTCGGCTGCCGGTGCGGCCCCTGCGCCGTCGTCGGTTGGACCCAGCAGCCCGCCGAGCAGGTCCTCGGCCTCGGTGGCGAGCGTGGCGATCGGCGCGCCGACCGGGACGATGTCGCCCTCGGCGGCGGCGTGCCGGACCAGGGTGCCGTCCGCCGGCGACTCCACCTCCATCTCGACCTTGTCCGAATTGACCTCGCAGATGACCTCGCCCGCCCGGACCTGATCGCCTTCCCCCTTTCGCCAGGTGATCAGCTCGCCCTCCTCCATCGTCATGGACAGCTTGGGCATGGGCACCTCGATCTCGCGCATCAGGATTCCTCCACCAGGGTCCGCCCGGCTTGCACGATGTCGGGCACCTGCGGCACGGAGGCCTTTTCCAGGTCAGGGCTGTACGGGATCGGAGCGTCCAGCCCGCTCAGCCGCCGGACCGGTGCGAGCAGGTAGTGCAGCGTGTCCGACTCGGCGATGCGAGCCGAGATCTCGGCCATGAACCCGGCCGTGCGAGGCGCCTCCTGGACCAGCAGGGCGCGGCCGGTGGCCTGCACCCGTTCCAGGATGGTGGCGTCGTCGAGCGGTGTGAGGGTCCGCGGATCGATCACGGTGGCCTCCACGCCCACGGCCGCCAGCTCCTCGGCGGCGGCCAGCGCGCGCGACACCATGATCCCGGTGGCCACGATGGTCAGGTCGCCACCTTCGCGGGGCACGGCGGCCACACCGAGAGGAATGACCGTATCCCCCTTCGGCACCGGACCCGAGGCCGTCCGGTACAGCAGCTTGTGCTCCATGAACACGACCGGGTTCGGGTCACGGATGGCCGCGTGCAGCAGGCCCTTGGCATCGGCCGGGTTGGACGGCATCACCACCTTGAGGCCGGGCGTGTGCGCGTACCAGGCCTCCTGGCTCTGGGAGTGCTGAGCGGCAGCGCCCGTGCCCGAACCGAACGGCAGCCGGACCACCAGCGGGACGCTGACCGCCCCGCCGAGCATGAAATAGACCTTGGCGGCCTGGTTGACCAGCTGATCCATGGCGTGGGCGGTGAAGTCCGAGAACTGCATCTCGGCCACCGGGCGCATGCCGCACAGGGCGGCGCCGACGGCGGCCCCCACGATCGCTTCCTCGGCGATCGGCGTGTCCCGGATCCGCTCCGCACCGAACCGGTCCAGCATCCCGGTGGTCACCCCGAAGGCGCCACCATAGACGCCGATGTCCTCGCCGAGGACGAAGACCCGTTCGTCGGCCTCCATCTCCTCGGTCAGCGCAGCTCGGATCGCCTCGGCGAAGGTCATCGTCTCCACTTGAGTCTCGGTCGTGGTCATGGCGCTTCGGCCTCCCCCCGGACTCCGGCAGCCGCGGCGACCGGTCCTGACGTGGGCGCCGCAGCCGGCCCAGACGCGGGCGGCGCGCCGTCACCGGTGACGGTCAGCGCGTCCACCTCACTGGGCGCGTACACGGCGGCGAGCAGGTCGGTCGAGGACGGCGGGCCGCTCTGCCCAGTCCGGACGGCGTCACGCACCGCGTCGCGGACCTGGTCACGGACCTTCTGCAGGTCGGCCTCGTCGAGGGTCCCCGCCTCGACCACGGCCTGCTCGAAGCGGTCGATCGGATCACGAGCCCGCCAGGACTCGATCTCCTCACGGGTGCGGTACAGGTTCTGGTCGCTCTTGGAGTGACCCTTCCAGCGATAGGTGATCGCCTCGACGAGCGTCGGCCCCCGACCCGCCCGGGCATGGGCCACCGCCTCGCTGACACCCTGGTACACGGCCTCGACGTCGTTGCCGTCGACGCTCCCCCCGGGAATGGCATAGCCGGCGGCCCGGTCGGCGACACGCTCCAGCCGGGACACCTCCTCCACCGACATCGACATCCCGTAGTGGTTGTTCTCACACACAAACACCACCGGCAGGTCCCAGATGGCGGCCAGGTTGACACTCTCATGAAAGGCGCCCTCGCTGGTCGCGCCGTCGCCGAAGAACGACAGCGCCACCTTGTCGGTGCCCTGCAGCTTCAGGGCCAGGGCGGCGCCGACGGCGATCGGGATCCCACCGGCCACGATCCCGTTGGCGCCCAGGTTGCCCTTGCTCACGTCGGCGATGTGCATGGAACCGCCCCGGCCGCGGCAGTAACCGGTATCCCGGGCCAGCAGCTCGGCCATCATGCGGCCGAGGTCGGCCCCTTTGGCGATGCAGTGGCCGTGCCCCCGGTGGGTCGAGGTGATGACGTCGTCGTCTCGCAGGGCCAGGCACGCGCCGGTGGCCGACGCCTCCTGCCCGATCGACAGGTGCATCGTGCCGTAGAGCAGACCGCGGGCGAACATCTCGTCCACCGCCTCCTCGAACCGGCGGATGGCCCACATCGTGGCCAGCACACGCCTGGCGTCTTCCGGTGATTCAGCTAGTGTGGTCACGGGACTTCAACTCCTTCGAACCTCGATGTATCTCGTTGGCTGCGGGCAGCTGGGGCGCGCCTCGTGACCTCGGCAAGATCGTGAAGGATGTGTTCGCTGACTTCCTCGATCGTGCCCGCGGCGACCACGCTGAACAGCAGCCCTTGCTCGTCGTGGTGGTCGAGCGCGGACGGGGTGGAACTGGCGAACATCCGGAGGCGCCTGCGGCTGGTTCAGGTCCCCGGGACCGACGGGCGCGAGGCTGGCGGGCCATTGCTGAGCAGCGAATCCTGAAGCCGGCGCAGCTGCAGGATGGTCGAGCCGTCGTCGAGCTCGACGTCGTCGTAGGTCAGCGGCTGGTCGATGGGGACCTCGCGGATCACGGTCGCCCTGGCCGCCAGGCCGAGCGGCAGCAGCTGATTGGCCGCGACGTCCTCGGCCGAGTCGGCGACGCCGTAGACGGTGGTGCCGCCGATGCCGTCGATCCGGTCCCCGGCGTGCAGGTCGCGCTTGGCCGTGGCGACCACCTCGGCCTTCCAGGCCACCGGCTCGAGCGTGGAGACCCGGTCGAGCACGGCCGTGGCCACCGTCAGCGGGGCCTCCAGGCTGGCCAGGTGGTAGGGCCGATAGAAGGCGTAGTAGGGCCCACTGCCCATTCCCAGGTAGGCCATCTCCTCGATCACCGTCGGGTGATCGGCGCGGCCGACCACGAACACGCCCGGCGCCACCGGACCGGTCGCATAGTCCACCACGCCCGGCCGGTCCAGCACCCCGCCATCGCTGGCCGGACGGAACACGTTGGCCAGCTCGGGAACGGTGGTCTTCGGGCCGTACATGCCGCGCCGGCTCAACTCGAGGCCGGTGGCGTTGGCCATCGAGGCGCACTCGATCATCGTCTTGGAGCCGTCCACGAAGCTGGCCAGCATCTTCGGGTTCATGTGCTTGCCGGCGGCCTCATCGGCGACCGAGTCCGGGGTGTCGTGGGGCCGCAGCGGGTTGTTCTTGCCCTTGCCCGCGCACACCACCTCGAAGCCGATGTCGATGACGAAGTCGAACAGCGCCTTGACCTCGACCGGCTCGTCGCCCTTGCAGAGGGCATAGACCTGGCCGCTGCTGTGGGCCATCCGCGACAGCAGCAGCCCGATGGTCACGTCCGCCTCGGCGTTGAGCGTGGCCACGTCCTTGCCGCCCAGCAACGCGCTGTAGGCCAGCAGGGCGCCGACGTCGGGCACACCGGTCGCGTCGACCACCACGTCGACCGGCAGGTCGATCAGCATCCGGGCGTCGGGAAGGCCGACTGGCCGCCCGTCGGCGACCGCCTGGGCGAGCTGGTCGGGGTCGTCGCCTTCGACGACGCCGTTGATCCCGGCCTGGGCGAACGCGGCCTGCGGCCGCCCGGGGAGGACGTCGGCGATCGCCGCGGTCTCCATGCCCGGAATCCGCTGGACCTGGGCGACGAATCCGATGCCCATCTGGCCCGCGCCGGCGAGGCCGATCCGAACCGGCCGACCGAGCTCCCGTTCACGATCCCGCAGGCGGGTGGAGAGGTTCATGCGCATCACCTTCTTGTGGGATCGGCCTCGGCGGCCTCTCCTTCGATCAGGAGCGTGCTGCCCGGCCGCGGTTCGGGCAGCGGCAGCTCCTCCAGGCAGATGTCGCCAGGCAGCGGCGCCTCCTCGGCGCCGTTGGCCTTCAGGTCCATGTGGCCGAGGTTGACCATGTTGTCGTTCGCCACCTCACCGACCGCGGTGACCCGGAACTCCAGGTCGTCGATGCGGACAAGATCACCTGGGCGCACTCCGCCGGTGGTGACGGTCGGCTGGTGCAGCACGGCGAAGAAGTGCAGCTCCTCGGGTGCGCCCTCGGCGAACCAGATCAGGAGGCCTTGGGCGACGAACTCGGCGACCTGTTCCCCCACCGCGGTGACCGTGGTCGCATAGCGTGTCTGCGGTGGGGTCATCAGGCTTCCTTGACGTTCTCCGTCCCCACTCCGGAAACGAAGATGTCCTCCTTGATGAACATGGCCAGCGGGCCGGCCGGGCTGGTGGCGTGCACGTCGACGGTCGGGACCTTCTTCATCGGGTAGACCCCGACCCTGGCGGTGCCACCGCAGTCGATGACCGCGACCGCGATCTTGTCGAAGGGCGCCGAGCTCTTGAAGCCGTCGAAGGCTTCGCCGCCGGTCATCTCTGCGATCCTCTGCGCCACCGGGTGGATTCCACCGCCGGTCACCGAGTAGATCAGCGACCGCTCCGCGGTTGGCTTGATGGTGAGCGGGCCGCCCCAGCCTCCACGGCCGGCTTCGACCCGCACTGCCTTGTACTCCGCCATTCCTCGAGCCTCCTCGTTGTCGAGCCGCTCCTAGCCCGTGTACAGGCCGAAGCTGAACAGGTATGCGATGACCACGGCCGCGGGCCCGGTGACCATCCGGGAGAACAGCACCGCCGGCACCCCGACCTCGACCGTCTCCGGCTCGGCCTCCCCGAGGGCCAGCCCGACCGGGATGAAGTCGCAGCCGACCTGCGGGTTGATCGCGAACAGGGCAGGCAGCGAGTACTGCGGCGGGATCTTGCCCTGGCCGATCTGCACGCCGATCAGCGTGCCGACGATCTGGGCGATGACCGCGCCCGGCCCCAGCAGCGGCGACAGCACGGGCAGGGCGCAGATGATGCTCATCAGCAGCAGCCCGGGCAGGCTGGAGGCGAGCGGGGTCAGGTGGTCGGCGATGAACTTGCCGATCCCGGTGGCCAGGATGAAGCCGATGATCAGCGAGATGAAAGCCATGAAGGGCAGGACGTTGCGGATCACCATGTCGATGGCCTCACGCCCGGACTGGTAGAGCGCGCCGACGACCCCGCCGACGGTCCGGCCGATGCGGTTCAGCAGGGAGTTGATCGTTTCCATGCTCACGCCCCCTCGGGAGCCGGGCGCTCGCCGGCCGTGGTCGCCACCTCGGGCTCCTCGGCCTCGCGGGCGCGGCGCGCGAACATGATCCTGCTGATCGTCTCGGTCACGATGCCACGCATGAAGATCACGATCAGGCCGACGTAGAAGTACCGGACGGCCAGGTCGCCGAGCGGCCGGCCGAGTTTCGTGATCCCGGCGGCGATGCCGGCGTAGACGAACAGCTCACCGGCGTTGACATGCGGGAACAGCCCGAGCGGGGGATGGACGAAGCTGACCGCCGCGTCGTAGAACGCCGGCTTGTCCCGCTCTGGAAGGAATCGGCCCATGGTGTAGGCCATCGGATTGGTCAGGAAGAACACGGCCAGGACCGGCAGGACAAGATAGCGGATCGGGTAGTACTGCAGGCCGGGCCGCCCGGCCATCTCACCGACCTTGTCGATCCGCTCCGGCCCGATCATCTTGATCAGGGCATGGACCGCGGTGAGGAGCACGATCAGCAGGGGGATGATGCCGGTGACCAGGCCGACGAAGGTCTCCCCACCCTGGCGGAACACGCCGATGAAGTTCTCGGCCCACTGGCCGAGAGTGTCGTTGATGCCTGCCACCGGCGGACTGCCGGAGAACAGCAAGAGGTCGGCCACTGATTCCCACTCCTTCCCGGACAGGCGAGGCCGCTGCCCGTTGAAGCCGACGGTTCGCGCCTACGACGTCGCTATCCCTCCTCTCGGACGCCGCCGGCGGTGTGGGCGCCGGCCGGTGGCCTGGGTCTCGCCGGCGCGGTCGGGATGCAGTGCGGCCGCGGCACTGTGCGCCGCGGCCTGGACACGAGGAGCCAAACCCGGGACCTGGGCTCCGGCGGCCAGGTCGACCGCTCGGAGACCGATCAGGGCGGGCACCGGCCGGGC
>DASXTK010000274.1:0-9211 GCA_036505485.1 Acidimicrobiales bacterium | reverse complement strand
GACGGAATCCCGCGGCGCCGATCACCAGGGTGGTACCGGACATGACGATCAAGGCCAGCCACGTGCCCGCAGAAGGCCAGCGTAGGTCGTAGAGCACGTCACGGTAGGCCTCGACGAATTGCGTCATCGGATTGAACGCTTGCAGCTTCTTGATCGGCCCCGGGATGGTCCCGAGGTCACGGGGATAGATGATCGGCGTGGCGTAGAACCAGATGTTGAGGGCGATGCCCAGGAAGTGCTGGATGTCGCGGAAGTAGGCGTTGCCCGCGGCCAGGAGCAGCCCCAGCCCGAGTACGAACGCCGTCTCCAGCACCATCAGCGCGAGGACCACGGGGATCCAGGGAACGACCATGTTCCCGACGATCAGCAGCGCCACCCCGAGCACCAGCAGCTCGACGCCATAGCTGGCCAGCCAGGCCAGGGTGGTGGAGATCGGGAGCACCGAGCGGGGGAAGTACACCTTCTTGATCAGGCCCTCGTTGCCCACGATCGACATCACCGAGCTGCTGAGCACGTTGGTGAGGAAGGTCCAGGGCAGCAGCCCGCAGACCAGGAAGAAGCCGTACATCTTCAGGCCGCTGGGATCGCCCGGGGGTGCGGTCATCCCGAAGAACACCCCGAACACGATCGTGTAGATGGCGATGTTGGAGACCGGGTTGATGATCGACCACAGCCAGCCGAGCGTGGTCCGCTTGAACTTGCCCCGGAGCTCGCGCAGGGTCAGGTTCCACAGCAGCTCGGTGGGCAGCTCGCTGGCGACATCGCGAGCGGGCAGGGTGCGAAGGGCCACGGGTCGACTGTAGTGAGCTGCGGCGACCCTGAAGGACAAGCCGGGGCGTCAGCCTCTGGTCACACAGGTTCAGTTCGCCAACCCGATGCGCGTACGCTGCTGGGACCGCGGTCTCGTCGCGCCCCCTGCTGGCGGATCCGGGAAGGAGTGGTGGAGCGGTGAGGACGGCGGTCTACAACCGGTATTGGTCGACCGGCGGTGGTGCGGAGAAATATGGCGGCGTCATCGCCCAGGTGCTGTCCGCCGACGGTCCGCTGGACCTGCTCACCCATGATCCGGTCGACGTCGACTGGCTGGCCGACCGGCTCCACCTCGACCTGAGCCGGGTCGACGTGCGCCTGATCGATGACGAGCCGGGCAGCCTGACCAAGGCCAGCACCGACTACGACCTGTTCGTCAACGTCTCGTACATGAGCATCGATCGGGCCGGCATCCCGCAGAGCCTGTACGTGATCCACTTCCCGTCACCGCTCGACTCGCATCTCGGGCCGATCAGCCGCTTCGTGACCCGGTCGGACCGGCTCATGCACGCGCTGCTCCCGGTGGGGATGGAATGGGGCGACGGGTTCCACCACCGTGACCCGGGCTCCGGCAACCTGGGCTGGACCAACGGCGAGGGGACCCTGCACTTCGACATCCCGCCCGGTCGCACCATCTCCCTGACCCTGGTGTTCGGTCATCAGCGTCCGGCCGAGCTGGGCCCGACGGATGTGCGGATCCAGGTCAACGGGCGCACCGCCCGCGAGTTCACCTTGGCGCCGCCCAAGACGCGGCTGCACGCCCAGCTCGGGGTGGCCACCAGCGTCAAGGTCAAGGCTCCGACAGCCGAGGTCCCCGCCGAGGTCAAGGTGATCTCCGACACGTTCATCCCCGCCGAGGTGCTCGGGGGCAACGACCGGCGCCGGCTCGGGGTCCCGCTCAAGAGCATGCGGGTGGGGATGGGTCCGTGGGCTCCGGTGACCCGCTGGATGCCGAACGTCCTCGCCACCCCGGGCTCGTCCCGCTGGGCCGGCTCTTACGGCGCCCTGGTGTCGAACTCCGAGTTCACCAAGGGCTGGGTCAAGCGCTGGTGGGACTGTGACAGCGAGGTGCTGTTCCCGCCGGTGGTGCTGCACAAGGCCCAGGCCAAGGAGCCGATGATCCTCAACGTCGGCCGTTTCTTCGACTCCAAGCACGGCCATTCCAAGAAGCAGCTCGAGCTGGTCCAGGCGTTCCGCAACCTGTGTGACCGGGGGGTCGAGGGCTGGAGCCTGCACCTGGTCGGCGGGCTCGTCTCGGTGGGCCAGGAGTACTTCGATCGGGTCAGCGGACTCGCGGAGGGTTATCCGGTGGAGCTCCACCCCAACGCCAGCGGCGAGGAGCTGGAGGCGCTCTACGGCCGGGCCAGCATCTACTGGCACGCCTCCGGGTTCGGGGAGGATGCGCAACGCAACCCCGATCGGCTGGAGCACTTCGGGATCACCACCGCCGAGGCCATGTCCGCCGGGGCGGTCCCGGTGGTGATCGGGCTGGCCGGGCAGCTCGAGACCGTGCGGCACGGCATCGATGGGTTCCACTTCCGGACGCTCGACGAGTTGGTCCAGCGGACCCAGACCCTCACCAAGGACGATGCCCTCCGAGCGGAGATGTCCGCCGCTGCCCAAGCTCGGGCCAAGGAGTTCTCGGTCGAAGCGTTCGAGGGTCGTTTGCGGTCGATCGTCGAGCGCGTTCGCGCTGGAGCCACGGGTAATCCCAGCTAGGAACTACTGTGTTTCCCCGCACCGTGCGAGAGAGAGTGGGGCGCGGATGTTGGAGAAGGCTGGTCGGCGGATTCGGCGGCGCCTAGCGAGGATCGCTGTGCCAGGACGCACATATGCGGATCTGGCTCGTCGACACGAAGAACTAGGCGTACGTCACAACGAGCTGGCGCACGTGAACCTCGATCTCATACAGAGGTTCGACGACCTCTCGGCCCGTCACCACGAAGCCGTGATGGTCGCCAACCACCTGCGGACGACGTTCGAGACGTGGGTTCCGCCTGGACACTTCTATTCGCCGTACCCCGACATCGCCGAGGTGGCAGCGCGAAGAGCTCAGATCTTCGACAACTCGGTGCGCCCTGTCGGCATCGATCTGCGCGATGCCGCCCAGGTGGATTTCTTCACCGGGCTGGCCGGTCTGGCCGAGGACATCCCGTTCCCGGCCGATCCCGATCCCGAGTTCCGCTTCTGGTTCGACAACCCGGCCTACGGCTGGGCCGACGGCATCGTGCTGCACGCCATGCTGCGGCACATCCGCCCCAAGCGGGTCGTGGAGCTGGGTTCGGGCTACTCGTCGGCCCTGCTGCTCGACACCGTGGAGGGCTGGCTGGGCGGCGACGTCGACGTGACCTTCGTCGACCCCCACCCCGAGCTGTTGCACGACGTGATGCGGCCCGACGACGCCCAGCGGGTGACCATCCTGCCGATCGCCACCCAGGACGTGCCTTGGAACGTCTTCGCCAGCCTGGAGGCCGGCGACCTGCTGTTCCTCGACACCACCCACGTGGTCCGGCCGGGGTCCGACGTCAACCACCTGTTCTTCAACGTGCTGCCCTACCTGGCACCGGGCGTGTGGGTGCACTTCCACGACGTGTTCTGGCCCTTCGAGTACCGCGAGGACTGGGTGATGGAGGGCCGGGCCTGGCAGGAGATCTACCTGCTGCGGGCGTTCCTGATGTTCAACCCCCAGTACGAGATCCGCTGGTTCCAGCACTACATGTGGCTCCACCACCGGCCGCTGCTGGAAGGGCGACTCCCGCTCATGGCCAAGGACCCTGGTGGGAATCTCTGGTTACAGAGAACTGCTGCTTCGCGCTGAGCGCCCGGGGGCGCTGGGCCACTACCGTCTGGGACACCCCACATGAAGCTGATCGTCCAGATTCCGTGCCTCAACGAAGAGGACCAGCTCCCGGTAACGCTCGGGGCGCTGCCTCGCGAGCTTGACGGCTTCGACCAGGTGGAATGGCTGATCATCGACGACGGGTCGACCGACCGGACCATCGAGGTGGCGCAGGCCCACGGTGTCGACCACATCGTCAAGCTGACCAACAACAAGGGCCTGGCCACGGCGTTCCAAGCCGGCATCGACGCCGCGCTCAAGCTGGGCGCCGACGTCATCGTCAACACCGATGCCGACAACCAGTACTCGGCCGACGACATTCCGGCGCTGGTGGCACCGATCCTGGCCGGTGAGGCCGACATGGTGGTCGGCGACCGCAACGTGCGGGGGATCGAGCACTTCTCGATGGCCAAGAAGCAGCTGCAACGGCTGGGGAGCTGGGTCGTGCGGCAGGCATCGGGCACCGACATCCCCGACGCCACCTCGGGCTTCCGGGCCTACAACCGTGAGGCCGCGCTGTCGTTGGTGGTGGTGTCCAAGTTCACCTACACGCTGGAGTCGCTGATCCAGGCGGGCAAGAGCTTCGCGGCGGTGACCCACGTGCCGGTGGCGACCAACGAGAAGATGCGCGAGTCCCGGCTGTTCGGGTCCATGTGGCACTACGTCCGGCGCAACGGCGTCGGCCTGTTCCGCATCTACGCCGCGTACTCGCCGTTGTTCGTGTTCACCGTGCTGGCGGTGATGCTGTTCGGCGCCGCCCTCGCCGCTTGGTCGCCCTATCTCTGGGGCTGGCTGGTGCACGGCGACCGCACCGGTCACGTGCAGTCGATCATCCTGGGCGGGGTGCTGCTGGTGGCATCGATCCAGACGTTCGCCCTGGGGGTGATCGCCGACCTGATCGGGGCCCATCGCGAGGTGTCGCAGCGGACCCTGGAACGGGTGCGACGGCTCGAGCTGCAGCTCGGGGTCCAGCCCACGCACTACGTCCGGGCCGGGCACATGGCCGAGCCGGCGCCGGCTCCCTCCGAGGAAGAGGTTCCTACGCTTGCGGGACGCGGCAGTCCCACGTGAGGAACTGGTAGCCGGGCTCGATGCCCAGCCGGGCCGACTGCTGCCGGTCCGCTGCCACGGTCAGGTCCTCGGGTATCGCTCCGGCCAGCATGTCGGGGACGTCGAACTCACCCGACCACTCGGTCCACGGGTTCTGCCCTGAGGCGACCGCGTCCGCCAGCTCCTCGGTGCAGAGCAGCGCGGTGTCGAAACCGTGGTCCCGCAGGCGGGCGGTGAGGTCGAAGCCGAACCGCCAGAACACCGGGGTGTTGTCGCCGTGGAACTCGGGCTCGGCGGGCGGAGCGGTGAAGCCCTGGAGCACCGGGACCTGCAGGACCAGCCGGCCGCCCGGAGCGATCACCCGCTGGAGCTCGGCGAGCGCCTTGTCGGTGTCGGGGACGTGCTCGAGGACGTGGGCGCACAGCATCACGTCGAGCGAGTCGTCGGGCAGGTCGATGCGCTGCAGGTCGAGCTGCAGGTTGCCCTGGTGGGCACGGAGGTCGTAATCGCTGGTCCGGTAGAAGAACCAGGTGGCCATGGCGCCGCGGTACTCGGGGCCGAGCCGGGGGCTGCACTCGATGACCCGCAGCGCCGGATGGACCTCGGCCCATTGGGTGAACGACCAGTGCAGGAAGCGATCGCGTGCGATCGAGTTGCACACCGGGCAGATCGCCCCTTCCGAGTGCCGCGGCCCGGCGAAGGCTTCTCCGGTCCAACGGCAGATGTTGCACAGCACACCCTGGCCGTCGACCAGCAGCGGCTCCCACGGCGGCACGGTGAAGGCGTCGGCCAGAGGCTTGGCTTCTGCTTCTGCTTCGCTCGTCGGATCGGACGCTGGTGGCATGGCTTGGGGGGCCGTGCCCTCGTCGCCGGCCAGGCGGTGGCCCAGGGCATCGATGCGGCGATAGGCCCCGCCGGCGATGCGCCGAGCGGTGGTGCCCAGACTGTTGCTCATGATCTCTCCCGTAGAAGTTCCCGGGCCGCCGCGGCGGGGGTCTGAAGGCCGTTGCGGACCGCGGCTTCGATGGCGCTCCACCGAGTCGACACGTGCGGATCACCGCGGAAGTCATCGAGCAAGGTCTCGCGGATCTCGTCCCACAGCCAGGTGACAGCTTGTGCCGACCGTAGCCCGTCTCGTACCCCGGTAGCGCCGAGGTGGGTCTCAAGTCGCTCGATCGCGTCCCAGACCTCGGTGATGCCGGTGCCCTCCAGGGCCGAGGCCGGCAACACCGGAACCTCCCAGCCAGGGTGCTTGGGTCGGAGCAGATGCACCGCGCTGTGGTAGTCGGCCACGGCCCGTCCCGCGGCGGGCGCCAGATCTCCGTCGGACTTGTTGACCACGATGATGTCGGCCAGCTCGATGATCCCCCGCTTGATGCCCTGCAGCTCGTCGCCACCGCCCGGAGCTACCAGCAGCACGAAGCAGTCGACCATGTCGGCCACCGCGGTCTCGGACTGGCCCACGCCGACGGTCTCGACCACCACGACGTCGAATCTCGCGGCCTCGCACAGGAGCCCGGCCTCACGGGTCCGCCGGGCCACCCCGCCGAGGGTGCCCCCGGAGGGTGAGGGCCGGATGAAGGCGTCGGGGTCGCGGGCCAGCCGCTCCATGCGGGTCTTGTCGCCCAGGATCGAGCCGCCGCTGCGCCGGCTGGACGGATCGATGGCCAGGACCGCCACCCGGTGCCCCTCACCGGTAAGACGGGTGCCCAACTCCTCGACGAAGGTCGACTTCCCGGCCCCCGGGGTCCCGGTGATGCCGACCCGGATGGCGCGACCGGTGTCCGGCAGGATCTCGTCGAGCAGCGCCGTGGCCTCGGCCCGATCGTCCTCCCGGGTCGACTCGACCAACGTGATCGACCGAGCCAGCGCCCGACGGTCCCCCGCCCGCACCAACCCCGCCAGCTCGGCAACCGTCGCCGCAACGTCCACGGCGGGCAAGCTTACGGTTTCGCCCCGCTGGGCCTGCGATGGCTGCAACGAGGAAACGAGGCTCCCAAGCCAGCCCCTGGGGGCTGGCTCTCACCAGTGTGTTCCCGGCAGTGACGGCCCTCGGTGGTCGGTGGCGGGTCCTTCCCGAAATTGAGGCGTTTCTCGCGCTATAAGCGCGGCAAACGCCTCAATTTCGGCGGCTGACCGCGGTGGGCGGTCAAGGGACGGCCGAAGGCCGAGTTATGGCACGCCGAGTAGCGCCGTGCCGGCGTGCCCTTGACGGCACACCTCGTGAGGACCGCCAGCCATCATGGAATAGGACGCATTCGAGGGCGAGTGGGTTTACGCGGCGGGGTCGCGCCTCTTCAGCAGCCCGAGCACCTCGCTGGCCGCTTCGGGGATGTTGGTGCCCGGACCGAAGATGGCCGCGACCCCAGCGGCCCGCAGCTCGTCGTAGTCCTGGGGCGGGATGACACCCCCGCACACCACCACGACGTCGCCGCCCCCGAGCCGCTTCAGCTCCTCAACGAGCTGGGGCACCAACGTCTTGTGCCCAGCGGCCTGGCTGGACACCCCGACGATGTGCACGTCGTTGTCCACGGCGTCGCGCGCCGCCTCGGCCGGGGTCTGGAACAGCGGGCCGACGTCGACGTCGAAGCCGATGTCGGCGAAGGCGGTGGCGATGACCTTGGCGCCGCGGTCGTGGCCGTCCTGTCCCATCTTCACCACCAGGATCCGGGGACGGCGGCCCTCGCTCTCGGCGAACGCCGCGACCTGGCGTTGGATGCCGGCGAAGGTCTCGTCGCCCTCGTAGGCCGAGCCGTAGACCCCGGCGATGGACCGGATCTCGGCCTTGTGCCGTCCGAACACCTGCTCCATCGCCGCGCTCATCTCGCCCACCGTCGCCCGGGCCCGGGCCGCATCCACGCAGAGCGCCAGCAGGTTGGCCTGGCCGCCCCGCTGTCCCGCCCCGGCGGTCAGGGCGGCGAGGGCGGCCTGGCAGGCAGTCTCGTCCCGGTCGGCCCGCACCTGCTGCAACCGGGCGATCTGCTGCTCCCGGACCTTGGTGTTGTCGATGTCCAGGATCTCGACGTGCTCGGGGTCGCTCGGCTGATAGCGGTTGACGCCGACGATGACCTCCTCGCCCCGGTCCACCCGGGCCTGCCGTAGGGCCGCCGATTCCTCGATGCGCAGCTTGGGCATCCCGGAGCTGACCGCCTTGGTCATCCCGCCCAGCCCTTCCACCTCCTGGATCAGACCCCAGGCCTTCTCGGCCAGCGCGTTGGTCAGGGCCTCCACGTAGTAGCTGCCCCCCAGCGGGTCGACCACGTTGGGGACGCCGGTCTCCTCGGCCAGGACGAGCTGGGTGTTGCGGGCGATGCGGGCAGAGAAATCGGTAGGCAGGCCCAAGGCCTCGTCGAAGCTGTTGGTGTGCAGGCTCTGGGTGCCGCCCAGCACCGCGGCCATGGCCTCGAAGGCGGTGCGGACCACGTTGTTGTACGGATCCTGCTCGGTCAGCGACACGCCGCTGGTCTGGCAGTGGGTCCGCAGCATGGCCGAGCGGGGATCCTGGGGCTCGAACTCGCTGATGATCCGATGCCACAGGAGGCGGGCGGCCCGCAGCTTGGCCACCTCCATGAAGAAGTTCATGCCGATGGCGAAGAAGAAGGACAGGCGTCCGGCGAACCGGTCGATGTCCAGTCCCCGGTCGAGCGCCACCCGCACGTACTCCAGGCCGTCGGCGATGGTGAACGCCAGCTCCTGGACCGCCGTCGCCCCCGCCTCCTGCATGTGGTAGCCGGAGATCGAGATCGAGTTGAACCGGGGCATGTGCTCGGCCGTGTACTCGATGATGTCGGCCACGATCCGCATGCTCGGCTCGGGCGGATAGATGTAGGTGTTGCGGACCATGAACTCTTTGAGGATGTCGTTCTGGATGGTTCCGCTGAGCTTGGACTGATCGACGCCCTGCTCCTCGCCGGCCACGATGAAGCAGGCCATGGTGGGCAGCACCGCACCGTTCATGGTCATCGACACCGACATGCGGTCGAGCGGGATCTCGTCGAACAGGATCTTCATGTCCGCGACCGAGTCGATGGCCACCCCGGCCTTGCCGACGTCGCCCTCGACCCGGGGGTGGTCGCTGTCGTAGCCCCGGTGGGTGGCCAGGTCGAAGGCCACCGACAGCCCCATCTGTCCAGCTGCGAGGTTGCGCCGGTAGAAGGCGTTGGACTCCTCGGCGGTGGAGAAGCCGGCGTACTGGCGGATGGTCCAGGGCCGGTTGGCGTACATCGTGGCCCGTACGCCCCGCAGGAACGGCTCCATTCCCGGAAGCGAGTCCACGTCGTCGATGCCGTCGAGGTCAGCCGCGGTATAGAGCGGCTTGATGTCGATCCCCTCGGGCGTGTGCCAGGTCAGGGACTCGACGTCGGCGCCCTTGAGATCCTTGGCTGCCAGCTCGCGCCAGTCGTCGACGGACGGGGTTCCCTCGGTGCGTTTCCCCTGGCGCTCGGTCACGTCGGGCAGCCTAGGTAGCAGGCTCTATCATCTGCGACCCGTGGGGAATGTCGCGCCGCAACC
>DASXTK010000273.1:0-4703 GCA_036505485.1 Acidimicrobiales bacterium | reverse complement strand
CTCGAAGCTGGCCGGGGTCTTGGCGGTGATGTCGTTGGGGATCTCGTCGAGGGTGTAGCCCACGGCCAGCCGGGCCGCGATCTTGGCGATGGGGAACCCGGTGGCCTTCGACGCCAGCGCCGAGGACCGGCTCACCCGGGGGTTCATCTCGATGATGACCATGTCGCCGTTGGCCGGGTTGACCGCGAACTGGACGTTGGAGCCGCCGGTCTCCACCCCGACCCGCCGGATGCAGGCGAACGCCGCGTCCCGCATCAACTGGTACTCGACGTCGCTGAGGGTCTGGGCCGGCGCCACGGTGATCGAGTCGCCGGTGTGGACGCCCATGGGGTCCAGGTTCTCGATGGAGCAGATGACCACGCAGTTGTCGGCGCGGTCCCGCATCACCTCGAGCTCGAACTCCTTCCAGCCGGCGATCGACCGTTCGATCAGGATCTCGCTGATCGGGCTGACCGTGAGCCCGTACTGGGCCATCCGAGCGAACTCATCGGGGGTGGTAGCGATTCCGGTGCCCTTGCCGCCCAGGATGAACGCCGGGCGGATCACCACCGGCAACCCGATGCGGTCGATCACCTCGTGGGCCTCGGCCATGGTGTGGGCCACGGCGGAGGACGGGACGTTGAGCCCGATCTCCTGCATGGCCAGCTTGAACCGCTCCCGATCCTCGGCCGTGGCGATGGCCTCGGCGTTGGCGCCGATGAGCTCAGGCGTGCCCGGCTTGCCCACCACGCCGGCCGCCACCAGCTCCATGGCCAAGTTGAGCGCGGTCTGACCACCCAGGGTCGGCAACACCGCGTCGGGCTGCTCCCGTTCCACGATCCGGGTGAGGTGCTCGGCGTCGAGCGGCTCGATGTAGGTGGCGTCGGCGAAGTCCGGATCGGTCATGATCGTGGCCGGGTTGGAGTTGGCCAGGATCACCCGGTAGCCCTCGGCCCGCAGCACCTTGCAGGCCTGGGTCCCGGAGTAGTCGAACTCGCAAGCCTGGCCGATGACGATCGGACCGGCCCCGATGAGCAGTATCGACTCGATGTCGTCGCGTCGGGGCATCAGGCGAACATCCCGGCCTCGACGCCACCGAGGGCGTCGGCCAACTCGTCGAACAGGTAGGTGGCGTCGTGGGGGCCGGGGCCGGCCTCGGGGTGGTGTTGCACGCTCCAGGCCTGAGCGTCGAGGACCCGCATCCCCTCGCACACGCCGTCGTTCAGGTTCACGTGGGTGACCTCGGCCTTGCCGGCCAGGCTGTCGGCGCTCACCGCGAAGTTGTGGTTCTGGCTGGTGATGGCGATGGCCCCGCTGCGCAGGTCCCGCACCGGGTGGTTGGCACCATGATGGCCGAACGGAAGCTTGTGGGTCTCGGCCCCGATGGCCCGGGCCAGCAGCTGGTGGCCGAGGCAGATCCCGAAGACCGGAACTTGGCCCAGCAGCTCGCGCAGAGCGTCCACCGTGTAGGGGACCATCGCCGGGTCGCCTGGTCCGTTGGAGAGAAACACCCCGTCGGGTTCGCGGGCCAGGACATCGGCTGCGGTGGTGGACGCCGGCACCACCTCGACCCGGAAGCGCCGACCCAGGTGGTGCAGGATCGTGCGCTTGATGCCCAGGTCATAGGCGACCACCAGGGGCGCCTCGGGATGGGCGTTCTCGATCAGGTAGGGCTCGGGCGTGGTCACCTGGGCCACCAGGTCGATGCCGTCGGTTCCGGGCTCGGCCCTCGCCGCGGCGGCCAGCGCGGCTTCGCCGGCGTCCCCGAAGGCGCCGGGCAGTGCGCCCTGGTCCCGGATCAGCCGGGTGAGCCGGCGGGTGTCGATGCCGGCGATGCCGGGGATCCCGTAGGTCTGCAGCAGCCCCTCGAGGTCGCCCTGGGCCCGCCAGTTGCTGTGGCGTCGGGCCAGGTCCCGCACGACCACGCCCCGGCAGAACGGCCGGCGGGACTCGAAGTCCTCGATGTTGATCCCATAGTTGCCGATGTGCGGATAGGTGAAGGTGATGATCTGCCCGGCGTAGGACGGGTCGGTGATGATCTCCTGGTAGCCGCTGAGCGCGGTGTTGAAGACCACCTCGCCGCCGGCGACCCCGGTCTCGGGGACGGCGCCGATCAGCTCTCCCTCGAACACCGATCCGTCGGCCAGCACCAGGGCTCCGGCCCGCAGGGAGGAGGGGGACGACGGGGTGGTCATCGCTGGGCCTCGGCGTCGACGACCACTGGTTCCCCCCACAGCAAGGTGTGCCGGACTTGTCCGGTCAGCTTCATGCCCTCGTACGGCGTGTTGCGGCTGCGGCTGGCCAGCTTCGTGCCGCTGACCACCCAGGTCGCCGCCGGATCGACCACGCACAGGTTGGCCGGGCGGCCGGACTCGACCGGCCCGCCGTGGATGTCCTCGACGCCGAGGATGGCGGCCGGTCGCGCCGCGAGCAGTCCCACAAGGTCGGCCGGCGCCAGGGCCAGGTGGGTCAACGCCAGGGCCAGCGCGGTCTGGAGGCCCAGCATCCCCGGCGGGGCTTCATCGAAGGGCTGCTCCTTGGCCTCGGGGGCGTGCGGGGCGTGGTCGGTGGCGATGCAGTCGATGCTGCCATCAGCCAGCCCGGCCCGGACCGCGGCTACGTCGGCTTCCGTGCGCAGGGGCGGGTTGACCTTGAACACTGGGTCGAAGCTCGCGCAGCGCTCATCGGTCAGCGTGAAGTGGTGCGGGGTGGCCTCGCAGGTCACGTGGAGTCCGCCGCCCTTGGCCGCCCGCACCATGGCCACCGAGCCCTGGGTCGACAGGTGCTGGAAATGGACCCGGGCCCCGGTCAGGCGGGCCAGGGCGATGTCGCGCATGACCATCAGCTCCTCGGCCTCGGCCGGGACCCCGGGGATGCCGATGCGCGCCGACACCTCGCCCTCGTTCATGTGCCCGCCGGCCGAGAGAGCTTCGTCCTCGCAGTGCTGGGCCAGGGTCAGACCCAGCCCGTTGGCGTACTCCATGGCCCGCCGCATCAGCCGCACGTCCTGCACGCCGTTGCCGTCGTCGGTGAAGAACCGGACTCCCAGCTCGGCCAGCTCGGCCATGGGGGTGAGCTGCTCGCCGGCCCGTCCCATGGTGATGGCGGCCGAGGTGCGCACGTCGCAGCACGTGCCTTGGCCCAGCTCCAGGACCTCGCGGACCACACCGGCCGAGTCGATGGCCGGGGTGGTGTTGGGCATGGCCAGCACGCACGTGTAGCCGCCCAGCGCCGCGGCCCGGGCGCCGGTCTCGATGGTCTCGGCCTCCTCCTTGCCGGGCTGGCGCAGGTGGGTGTGGATGTCCACCAGACCGGGCATCACCAGGCATCCGGCGGCGTCGAGGACCCGATCACCGGACTTCGGTTCCAGGTTCGGCTCCACCGCGGCGATGCGGCCATCGCTGATGGCGACATCGGCCACCCGTTCCCCCGAACCGTCAACCACCCGACCGCCCCGGATCAGCACCCGCTGCCTGGCGCTCATGGTCGGCCTCCGAGGTCGGAACCCGAGCCGAGCAGGTCGTAGAGGACCGCCATCCGCACGGCGACGCCGTTGCGGACTTGGTCGATCACGACCGCTCGCGACAGGTCGGCCACATCGGCGGCGATCTCGACGCCGCGGTTCATCGGTCCTGGGTGCATCACTATCGCTTTCTCGTCGAGGAGCTCGACCCGCCGGCGAGTCAGCCCCCAGCGTGCGGTGTACTCCCGCAGCGAGGGGATGAGCGCCTCGGTCATGCGTTCCTGCTGCATGCGCAGCAGATAGACCACATCGACATCGGGCAGGACCCGGTCGAGGTCGACCTCCACCCGCACCGGCCAGCCGGCCAGGCTCGGCGGCAGCAGGGTGGGCGGCGCCACCACCGTGACCTCGGCGCCGAGCTTGGTGAAGGCCCACACGTCGCTGCGGGCCACCCGGCTGTGGGCGATGTCGCCGACGATGGCGATGCGGTGTCCGTCGAGCGACCCCAGGTGCTCGCGGATCGTGTAGCAGTCCAGCAGGGCCTGGGTCGGATGCTCGTGCCAGCCGTCGCCGGCGTTGATCACGCTGGCCGACACCCACCGGGCCACCTGGGCCGGGACGCCGGCGGAGCGGTGCCGCACCACGATGGCGTCGACGCCCATGGCCTCGATCGTCAGGGCGGTGTCGCGCAGGGACTCCCCCTTGCGCACCGAGGACGACGACACCGTGAAGCTGAGGGTGTCCGCCGAGAGCCGTTTGGCCGCCTGCTCGAACGACAGGCGGGTGCGGGTCGAGTCCTCGTAGAAGAGCCAAGACACCGTGCGACCCTGCAGCGCCGGGACCTTGGGCATCCGTCGCCGGGTCACCTCGACGAAGTGATCGGTGAGACCAAGGAGATGGTCGATCTCGGCTGCCGACAGATCGGCCACACCGAGCAGGTGTTTCATCGGCCGTCCTTGTACATCTCGCCCAGGTCGACTCCGTCCAGGGTGGCGTTCACCACCTCGTCACGGCGGGTCGGCAGGTTCTTGCCCACATAGTCGGGCCGGATCGGCAGCTCGCGGTGCCCCCGGTCGATTATCACCGCCAGCTGGATAGCCCGGGGCCGTCCGTAGGTGTGGACCGCGTCGAGTGCGGCCCGGATCGTGCGCCCGGTGAACAGCACGTCGTCGACCAGCACGACGATGTGTCCGGTCAGGTCCCAGGGGATGTCGGTGACCGCCGAGGGCAGCACCGGTCGCAAACCGATGTCGTCGCGGTG
>DASXTK010000272.1:0-14019 GCA_036505485.1 Acidimicrobiales bacterium | reverse complement strand
GGGCAACCGGGTCAACGAGGGCTACGCCGAGATGACCGTGTGCCTCTACCTGCCCGATGGGCGGGTGGCGTTCATGTACGGCCGGCCGCCGATCGAGACCAACGACGCCCACGATGCCGGGGGCCTGCGCTTCGAGGTGATCGAGCCGTTCCTGGAGCACCGCGTCAGCTATGACGGCAAGGTCGTCGTGCTGGCCGAGCCCCGGGACATGGAGGATCCCCGCACCGCGTTCGCCAACAACGCTCCGGTCTCCTGCAGCCTGGAGCTGGCGCATCACAGACTCGGACCGGTCTTCGGCGGGGAGCCCGAGGCCGACGAGGGCGAGGTACTACCCGACGTTCCACCCGAGCAGTCCTTCGCCAAGGGCCACACCGAACAGCACATGCACGTGACCGGCACCGTCACCGTTGGCGACGAGGCCTTCACCCTGGACGCCGGGACCGGGCTGCGGGACCACTCCTGGGGGCCGCGCTACTGGCAGAGCCTCTGGTGGTATCGCTGGCTCACCATCAACCTGGGTCCCGACCTGGGGTTGGGGGTCACGGTCATCGGGACCGAGGCCGGGAGTCGGGCCACCCACGGGTTCGTCTTCGACCGTGACCGCTACGGCGCCGACCGTCTGGTTCCGCTGCGGACGGTCGAGGTCAGCTCGGACTACGACGACCACGACTACCACCGGGCCGTCCATCTCACCGCGGCCACCGACGATGCCAGCTACGAGATCGAGGGCGCGGTGTGGTCGAGCATCCCGCTGCGCAACCGCCGCCACGGCCAGACCACCCGGATCGTCGAGGGCATGACCACCTGGCGCTGCGGTGAGCTGGTCGGTTCGGGTTTGTCGGAGTACCTCGACCAGATCGTCGACGGCAGGGCCGTCGGCCTGTCGGTCTAGATTCGGCGGCTATGGCCAAGGGACCCAGCCCTCAGGGGTTGGAGGACGCGCTCGCGCCGGCGCTCGGTGCGGGGGTGGGGGTCGAGGGGTTGCGGCGGCTGAGCGGCGGCGCCTCCCGGGAGACCTGGCAGTTCGACGCGGTCACCGCCGATGGGATCCGCCACGAGCTGGTGCTGCGACGGGATCCGCCCGGCCGACCCAGCGCCCCGGGCGGCATGGCGCTGGAGGCCCGGGCCCTCCGAGCCGCCCACTGCGCCGGCTTGCCGGTGCCGGTGGTGCTGGTCGACGACGCGAGCGGCGCGAGCTTCGGCTCGGCCGGGATGGTGATGGAGCGGATCGCCGGTGAGTCGATCGCCCGCCGCATCCTCCGGGACGACGAGTACGCATTGGGCCGAGCGGTGATGACCGGCCAGTGCGGCGAGTTCCTGGCCCGTCTGCACAGCATCCCGCCGCGGGAGGTCCCCGGGTTGCACGAAGAGGATGCCCTGACCGCGTTGCGGCTCTGGTACGACCAGATGGTGGCGGCCTTGGACGACACGCCCAGCGCCACCTTCGAGCTGGCGTTCCGCTGGCTGGACACCCGTCGGCCGGTCCGTGACCGGGTGACGGTGGTGCACGGCGATTTCCGGCTGGGGAACTTCATCGTCGGGACCGACGGCCTGCGGGCGGTGCTCGACTGGGAGCTGGTGCATCTCGGCGATCCGCTGGAGGACCTGGGCTGGCTGTGCACCAAGGCCTGGCGGTTCGGCGCCGAGCCTGCGGTTGGTGGCTTCGGGACCATCGACGAGCTGGTCAGGGCCTACGAGGCCACAGGTGGAGGCCCGGTCGATCGGGCCGCGTTGCACTGGTGGCTGGTGTTCGGAACCCTGCGCTGGGGCGTGATCTGCATGGGGCAGGCCGTGGCCCACCTGCTCGGCGCGGTCCGTTCGGTCGAGCTGGCCGCCATCGGCCGCCGGGTCTGCGAGCAAGAGTGGGACCTCCTCCACGAACTCTCCGAAATTGAGGCGTTTGGCGCGCATATAGCGCGACAAACGCCTCAATTTCGGGGGTTGCACGGCCGCCCGACCGCGGTGGAGTTGTTGGGCGCGGTCCGGGAGTTCCTCGAAGGGGACGTGGCCGAGGCCACCGAGGGCCGGGTCCGGTTCCACGCCCGGGTGGCCGCCAACGTCGTGGGCATGGTGACCCGGGAGATCGAGCTCGGCGCCGAGCAGACCGCCAGCTACGCCGAGGGGTTGGCCGGCCTGGGCGTCAGCTCCGAAGCTGAGCTGGCGGCCAAGGTGGCCCGCGCCGAACTGGACGACCGGCAAGACGAGCTGATCGGGTTCCTGCTCCGAACCGTCGGCGACAAGCTGGCGGTCGCCAATCCGAAGCTCCTCAGGCCGTAGACGGAGGGACGAAACGCAGTAGGGCGTCCTTGACGTCGGGTTGATCGTCGAAGCGCTCGGCCACCGATCGCTCGTAGTGGGCGACCAGCTCGGCCGGATGTTCGCTGTAGCGCTTCTTGGGATCGAAGGTCTCCCCGGCGTTGGCGAGCCACTCGTCGCACGGGTCGATCTCCAGGAACTCGGCCATGCGCACCAGCGTGGCCTGACCGTCGTCGTGCTCGTAGAAGCTGAAGAACCGATCGGGATGCCGGGTCTGGAGGCTCCGGAACCAGGCGACCTCGTCGAGGATCGCATCGGCCACCCTGGCCGGAGACGAGTGGTGGTTCACGCCGGCCAGGAACCGCGTGTTGCGGGTCTTGATGTTCGACACCGCGCTGTCGAGCGGGTGGCGCACCGGCATGAGGAATCGCAGTCGCTGGTTCTGATCGAAGACCGCATCCAGATCGACCTTGTGGTCGCGGATGTGGTTCGACGTCGCCATCGACTCCTTCCACACCAGGGCCTTCACCTCGGGCTTGACCAGGTCGAGGGCGGACGCCTCGAACGCCGCCCGGGTGTTGTACTCCTCACCGAAGGCATGCGACTTCGTGATGGACCCGCCTTCGACCCCACCCTTGCCGCTGCCGGAGATCCGGATGGCGAAGCGCACGAAGTTGTCGAACGTGTCGTCGTCGTAGCGGGCCAGGAAGTCGAGCCGCTTGTCGCCGAAGATCCGATCCCGTGCATGGTTGAGCACCTGACAGTTCGGATGGAGGAACAGCACCGCCGCGGTCATGGTGGTGAGGTTCCGGTAGGGACCGAGGAACAGGCACACCGTCTGCACACCCGAGATGTCCACCTCGGTGGCGGCCGCCAGATCCTCGACCTTCTGCTGTCGTCTCTCGCCCCAACGCAGCGCGCGGCGCGCCCCAGCCTTGACTCCCCCCACTTGTTCCCCTTCCGCCACCTGTCGAGTCGACAGGCCCCTCATGTCTTCCGGCCGAGAGGCTAGTCGAGCAGGCTCACTGACTACCGTCCGCGGCGGGGAACCTGGCTGAGGCTGATGCGGCGGCCGTCGTCGATCAGGTCGTCGCCGTCGTCGATGCGCGGCGCCGGAACCACCAGCAGGACGAGCACCAGGGGGAAGACCTGGGTCCGCTGCCGCGACAGGATGCCGAAGTTGCCTATCGACGAGAAGGCGAAGATGAACATCGCCGCGTACGCCAGGCAGTAGCTCAGGTACGGCACCCGGAACACGAACCCCGGCACCCGGAGCAACCGGCGCCAAGACGACAGGCACACGACGGCCAGGACGAAGCCTTCGACGGCGGCGCTGGCAGCGTTGGCGTTGCCGGCCTCCCAGGGGAACGGGCGGAACAACACCGTGACCGCGGCCATGGGATAGCCGGCGGGTGATCCGACCTTGATGGTCTCGAACTC
Source organism: Acidimicrobiales bacterium (assembly GCA_036505485.1). GTDB lineage: Bacteria > Actinomycetota > Acidimicrobiia > Acidimicrobiales > VFJN01 > DASXTK01. The sequence goes on along the minus strand of DASXTK010000272.1, from coordinate 10,323 downwards.
CGAGCCGCCCTGCCCGGACTGCTCCTCGGTGGAGGTCAGCACGGTGTCCACCGAGCTGCTATCGATGTCGTCCAGCTTGAAGAACGTCGCCACCTGCCCCAGCACGAACCCCCCGACCAGCAGCATCACGCCGATGCCGATCCACTTGCCGAACGGCCCCGAGGCGCTGTCACGCCACGATCGGCGGCGCAGCACATACGCGAACAGCAACGAGGCCATGCACAGCGCGGTGATGTGGGGGCGCACCATGGCCGTGCCGAACAGTCCGAAGCCGGCGAAGGGGTAGCCGATGGGGTTGTGCTGGAGGATCAGCGCCACGCCGTAGGTGGTCAGGCCGATGGTCAGGCACATCCACGCTTCCTTGCCGATGCTCGACGGCCAATAGAGCAGCGAGGGCAGGAAGAACAGCAGGATGGCGTAGCGCCGGTAGTCGGCATCGGGGAAGGCGGTGCGCAACGCCTTGTAGAAGAAGAAGAGACCCCAGAAGCTCAGCACCGAGTAGGCGACGAATCCGCCCAGCTTGGTCGGGCCGGTGACGATGTACAGCAGACCGGTGGTCAGCCGCATGAAGTCCGTCCCGATCAGCTTGGGGATCTCCTGCTGGTACACGTCGGAGAAGCTGCCGTCCCAGAACCCGGCGGCCAGCCGGCTCCCGGCTCCGTGGTAGCCGGTGGCGTCGCCGGTGCCATAGACCTCGAAGGTCACGTAGTAGCGGACGATCGTGCCGATCATCTTGGCCACGAAGGCCACGGTGATGATGTTCAGCATGGACTGGCCGTCCTTGCGGATGGACCGGCGCATCACGGGCAGCGAGATCCCACCCAGCACCGGCATGAGCACCAGCCCGCCCCACACGTCGTAGGACAGCCGGGTCATGGCCGCGGCGAGCAGCACGATGTAGGTCGCCGCCAGCCCGATCCACATGAAGTTGGTCATCTCTTTGGTGGTCGGGGTGGGGATCCGCCGTATCGCGTTGGAGGTCGACGACATCGACATCATCGGGATCGACCCCCGAGGGCCCGGCGATACACGGCCTCGATGGTGGTCACGGCCCCGCTGAGGTCGAAGTCCGCGGCACGGGTCTGAGCCGCCCCGGCGATGCTCCGGCGGGTCCCGTCGTCGGCCAGCAGCTTGGTGCAGGAGGTGGCCAATGCTCCGGCATCGCCGGGCTCGACCAGCAGTCCATCGACCCCGTCGGTGATCACCTCGGGGATTCCGCCGACGCGCGTCGCCACCGGGGCGACCCCGCTGGCCATGGCCTCGAGCAGAGCGATGGGCAGGCCCTCGAACCGCGAGCTGAGCACGAACACGTCGAAGGCGGGAAGCAGCTCGAACACGTCATCCCGGGATCCGGTGAACTGCACTGCGTCGTCCAAGCCCAGGTCGTGGACCCGGGTGCGGAGCGTGTCCTCGAGCGGTCCGGTGCCCATCAGCACCAGTCGGGCGGTTGGGCGCTCGGCCACGACGGTGGCGAAGGCCGCGAGCAGTCCGGCGTGGTCCTTCTTGGCGGTGAAGTTGCCGACCGTGCCCAGCACCGGCGCGTCGAGGGGCAGGTCCAGGCGTCGGCGGGCCTCGGCCCGGGCCGCGTCCCCGTGGTGCATGGCCGCGGCGTCGATGCCGTGGATCACCACGTCTACCGGGACGGACGACCGGATCGAACCGGCCACGCCCTCGGACACGGTCATGACCCGGGCGTTGCGGCGGTAGGTGGCGGCGTTGGCCCAGCGGGTGGGCCAGCGGTAGCGGTCCCACAGGTTGTGCTCGGTGTGGACCACGGTGGTGCTTCGGCGCAGAGCCAGCCGGGCCGCGACCGCGGGGAGCGGGGCGTGGGTGTGCACCAGGTCGATGTGGCGTTCCTCCACCAGCCGGCGCAGGCGGGGTATCCATCCCAAGCTGGTGGGACGGGGGGCGTCGAGGCAGTGGACGGTGATGCCGGCGGCCTCGATCTCCTCCACGAACGCGTCTTTCCACGGCAGCAGGTAGGCCACCTCGACCCGGAACTGGGTGGGGTCGATGTGACGCACCGAGCCAGCGAGGAGACGCTCGGTACCACCTCGCCCCAGACCCTTGGTGAGCATCAACACACGTTGCGGGTTCGCGGACAACTCACGACCATCCGAATTCGCCGGATCGACGTTGTTTCCCGCTCGTGCCGCCGCGAGCGGCGGCGGGCCGCTCGGGCCCGGATCGGAACTAGCTGAAGGAAAGCCCTCGCCCTGTGCCCGCCGCACCGAATTAGGTTAGCGGGTGAGGCCCTCCAGGAGTTCCGCCCAGCGGGTTGCCACCACGCCCAACTCGAAATTGGCCAGACAGTGGTCGCGGGCGGCGGCGCCGAGGGGGGCGGCTTCGGTGAGCACGGTGCGCAGCCCGTCCGCGAAGCCGTCGACGTCCCCAGGTTTGACCACCACCCCGGTCCGGCCGTCGAGAACGATGCTGCGGACCCCGCCCACGTCGCTGGCCACCGCCGGGCGGGCGGCCAGTCCGGCCTCGATCAGCACCCCGGGCATGCCCTCGGTGCGGCTGGTCAGCAGGATGGCGTCGGCCGCGGCCAGGGCCTGCTGGGAGCCGGGCAGGACCCCGGCGAAGTGGATCCGATCCGGGGCGGCGGCGTAAGCGTGCCGTTCCAGCGCAGCCCGGTCCGGACCGTCGCCGGCGAGCAGCAGGTGCACGTTGTCCAGGGTGGCTACCGCGGAGATGGCCGTCGTCACGTCCTTCTCGGGGCTGAGGGCTCCGATGCAGGCCACCACGGTCTGTCCTGGGGGCAGCCCGAAGGCCTTACGGGCCGCGACCCGCTCAAGACGACTCGGCACCGGGTACTGGTCGGCGGGCACGCCTCGGGGGATCACGGTGATCTGGTCAGCCCGGATGCCGTGCACCTTGACCAGGGTGTCGGCCGCTCCGGGCCACACGGCCACGATGTGCGCGGCTCGGCGCATGAGCGCAGCGGTCCGCCAGCGCCGCCAGCCCTTCCCGGACCAGACCTGCGGGTCGCCGATGTTGCGGTACACCAGGGGTGTCGAGGTTCCCAGCAGGCTGAACACACTGGCCGGCAGGGTCTTGGACCCATAGGCCACCACGACGTCGGCTTCCGCCGCGGCCCGCCGGAGCGCTCGCAACGTGGCGAGGCCATACGGCTGGGTGCCCAGGATGTCCACCCCCAGGGCGTTGCCCTCGGGCCCTTCGGTCAGGGCGACGACCCGTGGTTTGCCCCGCTCGGTGCGTGCCGACCGCAGGGTGGCGCCGTTGGTCAAGGCCGCGGCGAGATCAACTGCGAACAGCTCCGCGCCCCTTCGCTGGCTGGCTGTGATCACATGGAGTGAGCCCCCGCCTCCGGACTCGGCGTCGTTGGTTCCCACCTACCACTTTCTGTGTTGACCAGGGCCTCATTGCACCTGGAGCCGCCCACGCGCTAAGAACGTACGCTTTGAGTCGTGTTGATCGTGGCGCACCGGCGGGGTTCAGGGCCAGTCAACCGACGAAACAGCGCGGACGGAAATGGCGGGTAATCGATGAGTAGCACGGCGCCAGCCCTCAGCGGGCCGGCACCCGAACTGATCTACAAGCGGCGGATACGCCCGATCCAGATGGCCCGGGAGCTCTGGCACGCCCGGCCTCTGATCAGTGCCCTCACCGAGCGTGAGTTCAGGGCCCGGTACAAGCAGACCAAGATGGGTTACGCCTGGGCGTTCTTCACGCCCCTGATCATGATGGTGGTGCTCGCCGTGTTCTTCGGGCGGGCCGCCAACGTGCAGGCCGGCGGGTTCCCCTACGCCGTGTTCCTCTACGTCGGCATGCTGCCCTGGACGTTCTTCCAGAACTCTCTCAACAAGGGCGGCGTCAGCATCATCAGCAACATGTCGCTGGTCAACAAGGTGTACTGCCCCCGGGAGGTGTTCCCGCTGTCGGCCATCGCCGGTGCGGTCATCGACCTGGGCATCGCCGCGACGATCCTGGTGGGGCTGTTCGCCGGCTACCGGGTGATGCCCGAGGCCGAGTCGGTCTGGGTGCCGGTGCTGATGCTGATCCAGGTGGCCTTCACCATCGGGGTCACGGTGCTGCTGTCGGCGCTGGTGGTCTATCTGCGGGACCTGCGCCAGGTCCTGCCGATGATCCTGCAGTTCGCCATCTTCGCCGTGCCGGTGATGGTGGGGCTCGACGACCTGGTGGCCAAGTCGTGGCAGCCGGTGGCCTCGGCGTTGAACCCGATGGCCCCGGTGATCGACGGCTACCGGCGGACGATCCTGTTCGGCGAGCCGCCGCGGCTGGGGCTGCTGGCCATCGCCTCGGTGTCGAGCTTGGTGTATCTGATCGGCGGCTACTTGGTGTTCAAGAAGCTCGAGACGGGGTTTGCGGACGTTGCCTAAGGGTTCGATAGAAGCCACCCATGTCTGGAAGCGCTTCCGGGCCGACCCGGTGCAGGCCCGTCTCCGAGCCCAGATCGGGGCGCTGGGGCAGCGGTTGAAGGGGGAGCGGCGCCGGGGCTGGCGCTGGGCCCTGCAGGACGTCGACTTCCACGTGAACCCGGGCGAGTCCGTCGGGCTGGTCGGCATCAACGGATCCGGCAAGTCGACGCTGCTCAAGATCCTCACGCAGGTGATGTACCCCTACGCCGGCCGGGTCGACGTGCGGGGCCGGATCGGGGCGCTGATCGAGGTCCGGGCCGGTATCCACCCCGAGCTCACTGGGCGGGAGAACATCCACCTGTACGGCACTCTGCTGGGTCTGGCCCGCAAGGACGTGGCCAGCCGCTTCGACGAGATCGTGGAGTTCGCCCAGCTCAGCGATGCCGTGGACCGGCAGGTGAAGTTCTATTCCAGCGGCATGCAGATGCGGCTGGGCTTCGGCGTGGCCGCCTTCCTGCAGCCGGATGTTCTGCTGGTCGACGAGGTGCTGGCCGTGGGTGACACCTCGTTCCAGCAACGCTGCATCGACCGGATGCGCGATGTGCTGGCCGAGGGGACCACGTTGGTGTTCGTATCCCACGACCTGGCCGCGGTCGAGGGCGTGTGCGAGCGGGCGGTGTGGCTGCACGGCGGTCTGACCCGGGAGGACGGCCCGGCCCGTGAGGTCCTCAACAGCTACCGCCAGGCCCTGGAGCAGGTGGCTGAGCTGGAGCTGACCGATGGCCCGGTGCGCCCGGTGAAGGCTTCGGTCAGTGGGGTGGACGGGCAGGTTCCCCGCTCCCAGGAGCCCTGCGAGATCGAGCTGGTCCTGCAGAGCGACATGGCCCGAAGCGCAGGGGTGTGCATCGGGGTGAGCGAGGGCACGCCCTCGCCGATCTTCCTCCTGCGCCGGGACGTGCCGATGCCCGCTGAGGGCCTGGTCGAGGTGCGCTGCCACATCGACCGCCTGCCCCTGCCCCGGGGGCGCTACTTCCTGTGGGCCGGCGTGTTCCGGGGCACCAACAACATCATGGCCTGGCATCCGGTGGCCCACTTCGACGTGACCGGCATGGACCTCGACGCCGGACCTCCGGGTCTGGTGCGGCAGTCGCCGGTCCACGTCGCCGCCTCGTGGGAAATCGCGGAAGTCTGATGGAGACCGCAGGTCCCCGCACCAAGCTGAGCACCGACCGCCCGGCGGTCCTCTTCGTCAGCGTCCCCGTCGGCGTAGGCGGCTCCACCCGCTCCATGGCCAACGTCCTGACGTACTTCGGCTCCACCTCAGACGCTGACAACGTGTCGCGGGTGTTGGCGGCTCCGGTTGGGGGGCGGTTCGTGGACCTGGTGGCCGATCTGAAGGCTGCGGACGTCCATCTGCCGATCATCAACAGCAAGTCGCCTCGGCCGCCGCGGCGGGCGTGGCAGGCGCTGCAGCTGGTGCGCTTCGTCCGGCGCAACCGGGGGACCATCCGGGCCATCCACGCCAACGGGCTCAAGGAGCTGAGCCTGACCGCCTTGGCCGCGTCGGTCGGCCGGGTGCCGCTCGTCGTGTGGATCCACAACTTCAAGCTCCCGCCGTCGGTGCGCCGTTTCGGCTGGCTGTGGCGGATCGTGCTGCGCCGGACCCAGGTCCGCTTCGCGGCCGTGTCGCCGCTGGCGAGGGATCTGGTGGTCCAGGCCGGACTGGCCCGCGCCGCGGATGTGGAGATCGTCCCCAACCCCATCGATCCCAACGATGTCCAGGCCACAGAGCATCTGCCCGACAAGAACGGAGCGGTGCGGGTGGCGTTCCTGGGGACTCCGCTGGAGTACAAGGGCTTCCAGCTCCTCCCAGAGATGATCGAACGTACGGCCGAGGCCGACCCGAACCTGCGCTGGTTACTCTTCTCCAAGCAGACCGATCACCACCTCTCCGAGGTCTGGGACCGGCTGCGGGAGATGGAGTCCACCCATCCGGTGTCCATCGAAGGCAAGTTCACCGATGTGCGGGAGGCCTACGCCCGCTGCGACATCGTGGTGTGCCCCTCGCTCCTGGAGTCGTTCTGCCGGGTGGCAGCCGAGGCCATGCTCAACGGGATCCCGGTCGTGGGCAGCGACCTCGAACCGATCCAAGCGCTCCTCGGCGCCGATGAAGCCGGAATCGTGTATCCCGCCGGCGACACCGAAGCCGCGTCCAAGGCCATCGTCCGCCTGGCCGCCGACCCCGACCTACGCGACCAACTAGGCCAGACCGGCATCCGCCGAGCCCAACAGTTCTCTCCCGAATCCGTCGCCGCCCAACTCCGGGGTTTGTTGCTCGTTCCTTAGCCGTCGGCGGTGCGGTGGATGTCGGGTTCTTTGGTGGGGAGGTGGCCGATCTCGTAGCGGGTGCCGTTGTCGAGGTAGGTGCCGGGCTGGCCGTTCCAGGGGGAGATGGCATCCGGGTCCCACCAGATCTCGCGGGCGTCGATGACGCCGGTGTAGTTGTCGGCTGAGAACTTCCACGTCCCGACGGCGCCGCTGCGCTGGGGGAAGGCGAACATCCCGGACTCGAACGTCTCGGGCCGCAGGTCCGGTCCGGCCATCTGGATCCCAATCGCCAGCAGCAGGAGCTGGTGGTACAGGAGGTCGACCATCAGCGACGGCTCGTCGTCCCGGACGCTGCGGTAGGCCCGGTAGGCCTCACCGGTCCCCGACGGCTCGGGGGTCGCCAGCGGACTGCTCCCGGTGGCGTGGAGCCACTGGTCGCCGGCCGAGGCCGTGATCATCTGGCCGATCAGGTCGAGGTCGATGAACCCGGTGCCGAGGATGAGCCACTCCGGCTCGTAGTTCTGCTCCTCGGCCCGGGCGGTCATGTACATCAGCATGAGCGGGTCGCAACCACACACCACCGAGGTGATGTTCGCGGCCTTGAGCCTGGCGACGGCATCGGCGGCCTGGGTCTGCACGGTGGTCAGGTCGAGCACGTACTCCAGCCGGAGATCGGTGTCGTAGCCGGCGTCCTGGAGGATCCGCCGCCCGGTCTCGCCGCAGCGCTTCCACTCCTGATCGTTGGGGATGACCACGCCCACGGTGCGGATCCGGTCGTGGAGCTCGCCGCCGGCGAACGCGGCCGGCTTGCCCAGCTGTCGCTTGACCCCGAACTCCGCTCCGGCCTCGGCCCCGATGGTGCAGCTCGGCAGGCTGCTCCAGGCATAGGGAGCGTTGTCGGTGAACCATTCCCGTGGCATGAACGGCGCCCCGATGTTGACCACCTCGCGGTCCGACAGGGCCTCGGCGTACGGTCGGCTCAGGGCGGTGACGTCGGCGAACGCCCCGATGTCCTGGGCCACCCGGACGGCATCGTTGGTGGCGTTGTCCCGCCCGCCGCCGGTCAGCTCCTCGGCGATCTGGCCCCGACCGAAGTAGGGGACAAGTTCGAGGCGGCGGCCGTAGAACTCGAAGTTCTCGTTGAAGTAGTCGACCAGGCCGACGGCGGTCCGCTCCCAGTCTCGGACCGACTCGTCGAACGAGACGTTGCCGAGTCGGGCCAGCAACGAGAAGAAGGTGGGGTTGTCGTTGGTCCGGAAGGCGACCTTGATGGTGTCGGCGGTCACCCCGCGGGTCGTCCTCCCGCCGTTGTCACCCGTGAAGGTGAAGCAGGGCGGGGAGTAGCGGCTGGACTCGACCTGCAACTCCCGGTCCGGGCACGCGGTGACGTCGCTCCCCCACCCGGTCGCCGGCTCCCCGACCTGGGACTCCAGCGTCGGTTCGACCCGCTCGCCCGGCCGGCTGCCCAGCGAGCTTCGAGGAGCGGCCACGCCCAGCGTGACCAGGAGACCAGAGACCACGACCAAGGCGACGTAATCCCGCCACCACCCACGGACTGTCCCCCCGGACTGCGTCATAGCTCCCACCGCCCCGCCGGCTCGAGCCAACGGTAACCGGGAGGCGGCAACTAGTTCGGCTGCGGCTGGGCGAGGCGGCGTACGAGGAGCCGCAGCTGCTCGCCGTAGCGCTCCACGAAATCCGGGGTCTGCGGGTCGAGTCCGGTCACGCGGGCGGCCATGCCGGGCAGGGTGATGCCGGCCGCGACCGCGGCCATGCGCCAGCAGCAGGAACCCGGGGTCGAGGCGGCGGCCAGCTCGCCCTCGGCCTGACGGCGCCGGAGGTCCGCCACCTCGGGTGGCTCGTCCTCGGTCCCCGGCCTCGTCGAGCCCCGCCGCGGGGAGGTCAGGCCGTCTCAGATGAGTAGTCGGGCCATCTCCGGCTGGTCGTGAGTGGCCGTGAGGTAGCCGGCGACGAGGTCTTCCAGGACCTCACCGTCGGAGGCCAGAGCTATGGAGCGATCGGCGGACCGACCACCGTGGCCGATCCTGACTTAGACCACGCCACCGATCGGATCGACCTGGTCGTGGAGGCGGCCAGCCACCTGACCGTCACCGCCCGGCCGTGACCCCCATCCCGTCCTTCTGCCCGCGCTGAGCGCGGGCAGAAGCGCGGGCTAGGGCTGGGCGTAGCCGAAACGAGAGGCTTTGGAGGCGGCGATGCGGGCCTCCAGCCGCTCGATCTGGGAAGCGGTCAGCTCGTCCCGGAAGCCGCCGACCTTGCCCTTGCGGGTCTTGTAGGTGCTGTAGTCGCCGACCTTGCCGGGCCGGAGCTTGTCGCTGCCCAGGGCGTCGGACTCCTCCATCTGGCGCATGTTGTCGAAGGAGCCGAAGCGGACCGCGTCCTCGAGCACCGACTGGGCCACGGTGACGCCGGCGAACTCCAGCACCTGGCGGAGCTGGCCGGCGGGATCGGCGTGCAGGTCCTCGTAGCGGACCAGATGGGTGCGCTGGCCCGGGTCGGCCAGCCGGTCCGCCCAGGTGTCGTAGAAGGCCAGCAACGAGTCGAGCGCGCCGACGGGTTCGTCGAGGAACTCGTCGAGCGAGCCGTCGAAGTGCAGCTCCCGGCCCTGGCGGTGGTGGTACAGGGACACGAAGGCGTCCCGGGGGTCCCGGGCCATGAGGATCACCCGGGCGTCCCGGTAGCGGTCGGTGCTCCCGGCGAACTCCTCGGCCGACCGCAGCAGGGCCTCGTCGTGGGTGGCGTGGATGCAGGGGATGCCCGGACGCAGCTCGGCCAGCCGGTGCAGCTCCACCAGCCCCCGCTCGTCGCTGACCCCGAAGTGATCCTCGAACGCCCGGCCCACCATCACCCGCAGCCAGGTTCGGCCGCATTTGGGGAACGACACCAGGTACACGTCGGCCCGGGCGGTGCGATACCACGAGACCCAGCCGCGGGGCAGCCGCTTCTTCACCCTCTGCCGCGCGCCGATCGGCACCACCCGCGCCAGCCGTTTGCTCAACTGCTTCCCAGCAGTCCCCGCCGTCCCCCTCAAGGCTTGCCACGTTACTGGCATTGTCTACCCAACAGGTCGGAAACGTCGTCGGCGTTGCGAACGCGGCCTCGTTGCACGACAATGCACGTCGGCATTGATGTCACTCCGGGCGGAACGCGGGCTGGGTCGTTGCCACTGGGGTCCCATGTAGCGGGCACGGGGCCAATGAGCGGAGGGCTGATGGGCGTCGTGGCGGACGGGTGGCAGGAATCGTCGCTCGCACCGTTCCTGGGTCCAGGGACAGATGGGCATGAGGAGATCGAGCTGTTCGGTGGCCCCGAGCTGCTCTTCGGCTGCCGTCACATGCCCGCGGCCGGGGCAACCACCGGTGTTGTGATCTGCCCGCCGACGCTCAGCGACGCCGAGGTCAACTATCACCGCGAGGTGCGGGTCGGGCGCTGGCTGGCCCGGGCTGGAGTGGCGGCCCAGCGGTTCCACTACCGCGGCACCGGCCACAGTGACGGCAACCCGGGTGCGATCAGCTTCGCCGGTCTGGTGGACGACGCCCGCCGCGCCGTCGACCACCTGCACGATCGCTGCGGCATCGACCGCGTCGGGTTCCTGGGGACCCGCGTGGGGGCCCTGGTTGCCGCCAGGATG
>DASXTK010000271.1:0-5464 GCA_036505485.1 Acidimicrobiales bacterium | reverse complement strand
AGCGCCGGCACCGTCGTCAGTCCCGGCACCGCCAAAGGCCCTCTGCTTCACCTCGCCGACACCGAGGAACTGACCAAGCTCAGCGTGGCTCCGATCATCAGCGTCAACTTCCGCGCCGACGCCCCTCAAAGCGCCTACATCGCTGAGCTTCAAGCCCGAATCCGAGCGCTCCCCACCAAGCCGATCATCCACGTACGGCGCCCCTACGTCGTCCTCTCCCTTCTAATCGGTGACGTCGCCGGGTTCGTGTTCGACGGTGGCTCACTGCTCTGCCACCTCGCCATCCTCCTCCGGGAAGCCGGCACTCCCGCCGTCATCACCACGGAGCCGCTGACCGAAGCGGACCTCCAACTCGCCCTCATCTCCAACGGCACCATCGCCATCAACTCTGAATCCGACGGCAAGGGCTCGTACGGAAACCCGTACGATCCACACGACTGGTAGACGAGCCCAGCCTCCGGCCATCGGGCACGCGAAGGTCCGGACGCCACAGCGGTTCATCTGCCAATCTCGAACTCCGTGGTCAATGCCAGGTGAGTGAGACCGTGGATGCCACGAGTTCACCCAAGAAGTCCTCGACCGCATCACCGACACCTCCAGCTAAGGCTCGTACGTAAACCCGTACGACTGACACCACTGGCCCGAGCCCAGCACGGGGGCCGATCAACACTGCGGGCCTTTGGAGGTGGGGCCAGGGTGGGCAGGCCCTGCCCCCTGGAAGCGCAAGAGCCTATGAGGAGTAGTCAGCATCCCCTATTTGGGGTCGATGTAGCCGACCATGGAGCCGGCCGGCACCTCGGCCTTGCGGCGCCGCAAGAACGGGTGAGGACCGGCGCTGTGGCGTTCTGTGACCTGTATGTCGCGTCCTGACGCGACATACAGGTCACAGAACACCAAATGACCCGAACGGGTCGGGGCGACTCAGTCGGCCGGCGACCAGACACCCACGAAACTGCCGCAGGCAATGTCCTGGCCGTCGAGTTGTTGGCGAAGCCCGCTTTCCAGCCCGGTGTATCCCCAGTTTGGGGCATCGACAGCCGCGTCAGGGGGGAGCGGAGCGCTCTGTAGCGAACTTGCGGGGACGGTCTGGAAGAGGACGAGGAAGTCTCCCTGGTTGTTGAGCCGCCCTGCCTCCTCCAGCACGCGGTCCTGGGCGTCACCCACCAGTTCATCGGTGAACAGCCAATCCAAGGGGAAGGGGTTCCGCAGGCTGAGCGCCGGATAGATGAAACCGTTGTCGGGCAGGACCGCCACCCATGTGGCCGGATAGCGCTCGGTGCACTGGCGGATCTGCCGTATGTATTCGTAGGTGGTGGGATTTGTCCTGATCCCGCGCATCGTCTCGGCAACTTCACCCAGGCTGGAGTTGAGCATCGGTTGTGGCTGGTCGCGATAGTGGAACCGTTCGCGCTGGTCGGTCACCAGCCGACCGGTGACCCCCACGAGACCCATCGCGAGCACCAGGGTCAACCCAGTAGCCGCCCGCCCCTTCCACGCCGCCCGGATCTGGTCCATCGGCAGGTGGTAGGTAAGGAGCCACAGGATGCTGAGGGTCAACGAGCCGCCCAGCAGTGATGGCGAGTCATTGCCCCACGAGAGGCTGGTCATCCATGCGAGCAGGGCGACCAGCAACGGACGGATCGGGACACGTCGTCGACGGATGCCGTCGACTCCAGCAGCGAAGAGCAGACCCCACAAGAGCAGGACGGCCCAGTCCCCGTTCAGACTCAGCCGACCCTCGACGAGAATGTCCAGCGCCAGCCATGCACCCAGCGCGGCTCCAATCGCCGCGGCGGCGTGGCCCTGCCGTCCGCTCAATTTGGGCCGCAACACCACGAGCATGGCCAGCAGCGCCTGGCTTGCCGCCAGGAGCACCAGATCGGGGCGGGCACTCGGCAGGTCCCATATGTTGAACATTCGCTCGAACCAGGTGGTCTTGGCGCTGGTCATCTGTTCCACCATGTCGGGGAATCCGCCGGCGACCGTGACCCATCCGACATAGGCCAATGGAAAGGCCGCCAGCCACCCGAGGTCGACAATGGTGGTGACCCACCAGCGTCGACTGCGCAGAGCGACGGAGTGCCGTATTTGCGGATGAGCCGCCAACATGAGCACCCCGACAACCGGCGCGAGAGCGAAGCTCTGCTTGGTGAACGCCGCAAGCCCGAGCAGAAAGAGCCCAGCGCGGCGTAGCGCAACCCGGTCGACGCGCAGCCCACTATCGAGCGCCCACCACCCCGAGGCCGTGAGAAAGATGCCGTCGATGGTGTACCAGGCGGTGAGAGGAAAGGTGTGCAGGTTCACCAGCGCGGCCGACGCCGCAGCGCCGGTGAGCAGGATGCCCCACGAACGCAGTGGCTTTCCCGTCACCAGGACCGCCAGCGCGACCGTGGCGACGGACAGCTCCAGGATGGTCACCAAACCCGAGGTCAAGAACAACGGGCCCGGGAGCGCAAAATCGAGCATATGCAATACGGCAAATCCGAGCGGACGGGCCGAAACGATGTCGCGGTGAGGAACCTCGCCGTGGAGCAGCCGCCAGCTATAGGCGAGATTCCAACCTTGATCCGTCGGATTGAAGCCGAAACGCCCGGACGCTACGACCATCCACACGCCAAGGCCGAGTAGCCAGACCCCGTGCAAGGCCAGCCGGACACGGATCTCGACGTGGAGTGCCGGGCGCCGACGCTCCACCGGTGACCTGGCGACCTCGGTCTGTCGTGGCGCGTCACCGCTGTGCAGCTGAACAGAAAGCCCAATGTCGCCCGTCGCCATCCACCCCTCGCCCGCCATTTTCCCAAAACATCCCAGAACGGCGCCGACGCTACATCAGGACTTCAGGGCCCTCCCATCGCACCTCTGGTAGGACGGGCGGTGAGCGAAGACAGGGTCTGCTCCAACCACGCCCGGAGCGCGTGCTCGGTGGCGGCACCGGTTTGTCGGGCAACGACCCGGCGGGCCCCGTTGACTACGACCAGTTGGGATCCCCTGGACGCCGAATAGCTCCGACAGGCAGGGCCAACCGTCCACATTTACCCTGACCAGCTTGACCTTGCCAACGATGTCCTGCGCCAGCTTCTCCAGGGCCGGCGCACGCGGCCTTCGCGCCCTCCTGGGAGCGCGAATAACTCACCCAGGATTAGGACCAGATGACATGCCCTATTGGGGCCGAGCAGGCCCAGCACCGTCCCCGCCGGGACCGTCAGCGACACGTCGTTGACGGCGTGGACCGCTCCGAAGCGCTTGTGGAGTCCCTCTGCTTGGATCGCGGGCTCGTCGTCGGTCATGGTCGGGCGCTCCCGGCTTCGAGGGGATCGGGTATCGCGGGCGGGGCGGTGAGGAACTGGGTGAGGAGGTCGGCCACGTGCTGTGGCTGGTCTTCCATGAGCAGATGCCCGGCGTTGTCGAGGACTTCGACCCGTTCGACGCCGGGGATGTCGGCGGCGAGCCGCTGCGCCCAGGGGGGTCCGAAGTGGGGGTCGTTGCTTCCCCACAACAGCATCGTGGGGCGCTCGAAGTGGCGCAGCCCGTCGAGGGCGTCGAGGGTGGCCCGGTTGTTGGCCGGGTCGATCTGGCCGGCCAGGAACCGGCGGGTCTTGGCTCGTTTATGCGGGTCGGAGAGGTTGGCCCGGACATAGCCGCGGGCGAGCTCGGCGGTGAGTACCGAACGGTCCGAAACGGCGTGCCCGGCGGCGAGCGCCAGGCGCAACAGAGCGGGTCGTGACCACGCCCACAACACCAGCCGGCCGACGCCGGGGAGTTGGGTGGCGGTGATGAAGGGGCGTTCGTCGGACGAGGGCCAGTGGTCGTAGGCCTCGACGTTGGACAGGACTAGCCGGTCGATCCGTTCGGGGTGCTGCGCGGCGAGGAGTTGGGCCACGGCGCCGCCGTGGTCGTGGCCAACCACAGCGACCCGGTCCAGGCCCAGCACATCGAGCCAGCCGATGACGGTGGCCGCCTGGGCGGGCAGCGACCAGTCCGCATCGGGCGGGGTTTCGGTGTCGCCTAGGCCCAACAGGTCCGGGGCCAGGCACCTGTGCCCGGCGGCGGCGAGCGGAGGGAGGATGTTGCGCCACACGAAACTGGAGAACGGGCAGCCGTGCAGCAGCACCACTGGCGGGCCGGTGCCGTGGTCCTGGTAGGCGACCCGGGTCTCGCCGACATGGGCGTACTGCTTGGCGAGCAAGAACTCGTCGAGGTCCATCATGGCTTGTGGGCCCGGACGAACACCGACCAGAAGCCGTCCTGGACCGGGTGGCTGTCGGTGATCTCGACATCGGTGAACCCGGCATCGGTGAGACCGGCGGTGTATTGGGCGCGGGTGACCGCCCCCGCAATGCAGCCCGCCCACGCCTCGGGATCCGCTTTGAGGGTCTCGTCGGGTTCGACGTCGGCCACTACGTCAGCCACCGCAACCCGTCCCCCCGCCCGGAGGACCCGATGGGCCTCGGTGAATACCGCTGTCTTGTCGGCGGACAGGTTGATGACGCAGTTCGATACGACCACGTCCACGCTGGCGTCGGGCAGCGGGACGGCTTCGATGCGGCCTTCGAGGAACTCCGCGTTCGTGACCCCGGCGCGGACCTGGTTGGCCCGGGCCAGCTCGAGCATCTCGGTGGTCATGTCCACGCCGTAGGCCTTGCCGGTGGGCCCGACGCGGCGGGCCGACAACAACACGTCGATGCCGCCACCCGAGCCGAGATCCAGCACCATCTCGCCCTCGGCGAGCCGGGCGAGAGCGACCGGGTTGGCGCAGCCGATGCTGCCGGCCACCGCCTCGGCCGGCAACTCCTCCAACTCGGCGGCCTCGTACAGGCCGCTCCCGAAGACCGTCGCCGCTGCTTCCACCACGGGGCCACAGCACGCGTCGACCGCTGGACTACAGCCGGCGCCGTCGGTCGTCGTGGTGGGTTCGCAGTAGTCGTCGGCCACCGCTTCGCCCGCTGCTGCCCGTCGGGCTGCGGTCCCGTAGTGCGCTTGCAGGTTCTCCACCAGTGCGTCGTCGCTCATGCCGTCGCTTCTCCTTGTGTGGTCACAGACCCGCTGCCGTGGGGCTCTGCGGACTGCTGCCAGGGCGGCCGGCATTCCGTGGGCACCGGCGTGTAGCGGGGGAGTTGGCCCATCACCAGCTCGGCCGCCGAGGGGAACACCTCCAGGCAGTGGTCGTTCACCCGGTACAAGCGGACGTTCGCCCGCTGCTCCACCAGCACGAACCCCACCTCGGCCAGGATCTTGAGGTGGTGGGACACCGTCGGCTGGCCCACGTCGACGGCGTCGACGATCTCGCCCACGCTCATCGGCCGCCGGCCCAACGCCAAGCGGTTCAAGATCAACACCCGCGACGGTTCGCCCAGACACCGGAACCAGCTCGCCCACACCTCGGCCGAAGCTCTATCGACATCCATCAATATTGATGATAGTCGATGCGGCTAGGTGTGGCAACGGTCCGCACGAGCAGGACCGC
>DASXTK010000270.1:0-4126 GCA_036505485.1 Acidimicrobiales bacterium | reverse complement strand
CGCCGGTTCCAGATCCGTCCGGTCGCCGCCAGCAATCCACCCGCCGCCACCGGGGCCACTGCGTCGGCCAGCAGCCACTCGTCGTCGGGCCGGGCAGCCCGGTGGAACCGCACCGACAGGTCGATGGTGGGTGCGATCACGCCCAACGGCTCCCGGTAGGCGTGGGCCGAGGACCCCGCCGGCCAGCCCATGGTGTCGATCGGGATCAGCAGGCGGCAGGCGTCGACCCAGGGATGGTCGAACACCGCGGTGGGACGGAACCGCATCCACCACCGGGCGGTGGGTTCCACCGGACCCGGGGGCGGCCAGTCGTCCCGCCAGGCCAACGGCCGGTGCTCCAAGTTGTTCCAGAACACGAAGGGGCTCTCCTGGTCGACAGCGGCCATGTGCTCCTCGAACGACAGCAGTCCCTCGGGACCCTCGACCTCGGGCATTGTCGGTAGCTCGTGCACCAGCTCGGATCCCGCGGTCGGGTCGTCCACACCCCAGACCAGGGCCTCGAGGATGGGTCGACCGTCCTGTTCCATGGTCACCCGCAGCGAGGTGGCGACCCGGGACTGGCGCAGGATCGTGGTGCTGAGCTCCACCTCGTCGAACTGGGCCACCCCCAGGTAGTGGGTCACGATGCTGGCCGGGCGGGCCCGGCCGCTGGCCAGACCGGCGGCCCGCAGCGCGATCGACGAGACGTAGCCGCCGTTTGGTCCCCAGATGGCCCAGTCGTCGCTCAGCCTCGCGGTGTACTGGCCCTCCGCCCCGTCGACCGCGACGACGGTCGTGTCCTTCTCGAGATCTCCCACGCCGGCAGCCTCTCGCGTCGAGCCCCGGCGCCGAACTTATTTTGGAGCGGGGACGGCGGCCACGAGGTGCCGCGCTGCGGCCTCGAGCGCCTCGGTGGCCGGCCCGGACTCGATCCCATCAAGCGCCGCCGCTGCCCGGTCGACGTAGTCCTGGGCCACACCCATCGCCTGGGGCACGCCGTCGCTCTGCCGCACCAAGTTCAGGGCCCGCAGGCGTTGGTCGTCGCTGAGCGGTCCGCCCAGCAGGGCGCGCAGCTCGCCAGCCTGGGACGAGCCGTTCATGGCTCGGAGCACCGGCAGCGTGTAGACGCCCTCGGCCATGTCGTGCCCGGCCGGCTTGCCCAGGTCGGCATCGGTGGACACCACGTCCAGCACGTCGTCGATCACCTGGAACGCCATGCCGTAGAGCAGCCCGAACTCGGCCAGAGCCTCGATCTGGTCGGGGCTGGCGTCGCTGACCATGGCCCCGATGCGGCAGGCCGCGGTGTAGACCGCTGCGGTCTTGCCGTCGATGGCGGCGAAGTAGTCCCGCTCACTGCGGTCGACCTGGTAGGCGAGGTGGAGCTCGCGCACCTCGCCCTCGCACAGCCGGGCGATGGTGCCGGCCAGCAACCGGGCCACCTCGGTCCCCAGCCCCGCGGCCAGCTCCGACGCCCGGGCCAGCAGGAAGTCGCCGGAGATGATGGCCCGGAAGTTCCCCCAGCGGGCATTGACGCTGTCGACGTTGTGGCGGGTGGTCGACTCGTCGATCACGTCGTCGTGGTGGAGGGAACCCACGTGCACCAGCTCGATGGCGGCCCCGCCGATCACCGCATCGTCGCGGACGTCCCCAAACGTCCCAGACGTCCCGGCGTCGCCGGCCAGGCAGGACAGGGCGCACAGGATCGGACGGAGCCGCTTGCCCCCGGCCATGATCAGGTGCGAGGTCATCTCGGTCAGGTTCGGGTCGGGGGCCTCGACCGCGGCGAGCAGTTGCCGCTCGATCCGGTTGCGGAGCTCAGCCATGCCCGGCAGGTCGAGCAACGGGTTCGGGGCAAGCACGACCGTCACGGTAGGGGAGCCTTCCCGAACCCCCAAAAACCTGGTCGGCATAGGAAGTACGGTGGCCGGGCAGCGAGAGGGGGCACGGGATGTTCGAGCGCTTCAGCGATTCGGCCCGGCGGGTGGTCGTGCTGGCTCAGGAGGAATCCCGTCTCCAGCAGCACAACTACATCGGGACCGAGCACATCCTGGCCGGGCTCACCCAGATCGATGAGGGGGTGGCCGCCGGGGTCCTGGCCTCCTTCGAGATCACCACCGAGCGGGTGCGGGCCGAGATCGTGAAGGAGGTCGGTCCAGGCGAGAAGACTCCCTGGGGCCACATCCCGTTCACGCCGGGGGCCAAGCGGATCCTGGAGCTGTCGTTGCGGGAGGCGTTGCAGCTCGGCCACAACTACATCGGCACTGAGCACGTGCTCTTGGGGCTGATCCGGGAAGGCGAAGGCCTCGGAGCCAAGATCGTGGCTCGCCTCGGTGCCGACCTGGACCGGGTGCGGGAGCGGACGATCGAGGCCGTCCTCGACCCCTCGTCACGGGAGTCCGCGGAGGACGTCCCACCACTCCGCGTGGGGACGTCCTCACTTGTCGGTTCCATGCTGGCGGGCATCACCCAGCGGGTGCTCGAGCTCGGCCACGACCGCCTCGGAAGCGAGCACGTCGTGCTGTGGCTGTTGGACCAGAGCGAGAGCGGCGCGGCCCAGGCCTTCCGTGACCAGGGCATCGACGTGGAGGCCCTCAAAACCCGGCTGTCCGAGCGGCTGAGGGACGCCGGCGGCACCGCGGACCCGTAGCACACGGCTGCCGTATGGGACGGGATGGTTACGGAGTGCGACCAGGCGGACTTCGAGGGTGGACGTCTAGGGCCGCGGGGTACACTCCCGCTACGGATCCCCCAGACGGGTGGGAGGCAGGTCTTGTTCGAACGGTTTACCGACCGGGCTCGACGGGTGGTTGTTCTCGCCCAAGAGGAAGCTCGGCTTCTCAACCACAACTACATCGGCACCGAGCACATCCTCCTGGGGTTGATCCACGAGGGTGAGGGTGTCGCGGCCAAGGCGCTCGAGAGCCTGGGCATCAGCCTCGAGGCTGTGCGCAACCAGGTCGAAGAGATCATCGGTCAGGGTGGTTCGTCGCCTTCAGGTCACATCCCGTTCACGCCGCGCGCCAAGAAGGTCCTCGAGCTGTCCCTGCGAGAGGCCCTGCAGCTGGGCCACAACTACATCGGCACCGAGCACATCCTGCTCGGGCTGATCCGCGAAGGTGAGGGGGTGGCGGCCCAGGTTCTGGTGAAGCTGGGCGCCGACCTGTCCCGGGTGCGGCAGCAGGTCATCCAACTCCTGTCCGGCTACCAGGGCTCGCCCGGTTCCGGCACCGAGAAGGCGCCGTCGGGGGCTCCCGCCGGCGAGGCCGGCCAGCCCACCGGGTCGCTCGTCCTCGACCAGTTCGGCCGCAACCTGACCCAGCTGGCCCGCGAGAAGAAGCTCGATCCGGTGATCGGCCGCACCCGCGAGATGGAGCGGGTCATGCAGGTGCTGTCCCGCCGCACCAAGAACAACCCGGTTCTGGTGGGTGAGCCGGGTGTCGGCAAGACCGCCATCGTCGAGGGCCTGGCCCAGGGGATCGTGGCCAACGACGTTCCCGAGACGTTGAAGGGCAAGCAGCTCTACACCCTCGATCTCGGTGCGCTGGTCGCGGGTAGCCGCTACCGCGGTGATTTCGAGGAGCGCCTCAAGAAGGTGCTCAAGGAGATCCGCACCCGCGGCGACATCATCCTGTACATCGACGAGATCCACACCTTGGTGGGCGCCGGTGCCGCCGAGGGCGCCATCGATGCCGCGTCGATCCTCAAGCCCATGCTGGCCCGGGGCGAGCTGCAGACCATCGGGGCCACCACGCTCGACGAGTACCGCAAGCACCTGGAGAAGGACGCGGCCCTCGAGCGGCGCTTCCAGAAGATCGTGGTCGACGAGCCCACGGTGAGCCACACCATCGAGATCCTCAAGGGCCTGCGTGACCGCTACGAGGCCCACCACCGGGTGACCATCACCGACCAGGCGCTCGTGGCTTCCGCCAACCTGGCCGACCGCTACATCTCCGACCGGTTCCTGCCGGACAAGGCCATCGACCTGATCGACGAGGCCGGGTCGCGGTTGCGCATCAAGCGGATGCAGACCCCGACCGACTACAAGGATCTCGAGAACGAGCTGGCTGACGTGGTCGAGTCCAAGAAGAAGGCGGTCGAGCAGCAGGACTTCGAGGAAGCCGGTCGTCTGCGCGACAAGGAGAAGGAG
>DASXTK010000269.1:0-27580 GCA_036505485.1 Acidimicrobiales bacterium | reverse complement strand
CATGCCCTTCATCGCCCGGTCGCATTCGGCGCACTCAGTAAGCCCCGAGGTGAGCAGGTAGCGGCGGGCGGGGTGGTTCCCTTTCCGTGACTCGGCTAGGGCGCACACGCGCCGCCACGTGACCTCGTCGAGGATCGGGTCCCATTCGGCGTCGCCGACGATCTCGCCGCGATACACCCGCTTGCCGGCGATCGTCGGCGAAGTCAGAGCCCGCATCACCCGGCCCGGACTCAGAGCCCACGGGCCACCGCCACGCCGCCCCTCGATGCCACGCTCATCCCATGCCCGGGCTACCTCGATCTCCTTCCAGCCCGACAGCAGCATCTCCGCCCCCCACCGCGCCGCCGCCGCCTCCGCCTCGACCACCACCAGCCACGACCGCAAAGACGCGTCGCGCTGGTGCCGGTAACCGAAACTGGTCCCGGGCCCCGGCCGGCCAGCGGCAGCCAGCACGGCGAGCCGCTCGTTCGTCTTGACCCGCATCCCCTCGACATACTCCTTCGCGCCGACGCCCTTATACCGGGCGCCCGCCGACTGGCCATCGATTAGCGACGTCCACCCATCCCGGTAGCCGAGGAACCCCGGGACGCCCGCGGTGCGGAACACCGTGATCAGCCGCTCCAGCTCGTCGGGCCGGCGGGTGAGGCGCTCCTGGTCCGAGGTGGCCACCTGCGTGAGAGCCCCGGCGAGGAGGTCTGCTTTCAGTCGCTCGTAGTCGTCTCGGACGACGTCCTCGCGCTCCCCGGATGCGTCAGGGTCCGCGTACAGGCGGACCTCGCACTCTGGCCAGCGTCCGCGTGCGGCTTCGGATCCCAGCTCATGCTGGGTTTCGATCTTCTCGGTGCGGCCCCGGAGCTTCGACAACCGGGCGTAGACGCCTACAACTTCCATACCCCAGAACTGTAGGACGTATCAGCAGCGCATAACCGGGGTGATGCGAAGTCGCCCCAGCAGGCGGCGCGCCATCCAACCTCGCACGGACATCGCCACAGGCTCTCACGAACCCGTCGGACCCCGGGAACTCATTCGGCCCCAGTCGGATCGGCGGCCCGACCGCCGTCAGCACGTTGCGTCGTCTGAGTCACACCGAGTGTGGGGAAGAATGTCGCCCGTGACCGCGACTGCGACCGCCCCGGCGCCGACAGAGTCCGCCCCGTCGGCCCGCCGCATCCGGGTGGTCTTCGCCGCGCTGATGCTGGCCCTGGCCCTGGCCGCGCTGGACCAGACCATCGTGGGAACCGCGCTGCCCACGATCGTGGGGGACCTGGGCGGACTCAACCACTACTCGTGGGTGGTCACCGCCTACCTGCTCTCGTCGACCATCTCGACCCCGCTGCACGGCAAGCTCGGCGACCTCTACGGCCGCAAGCGGGTGTTCCAGGCGGCGATCGTCATCTTCCTGGTCGGCTCGGCGTTGTGCGGGCTCAGCCAGAACATGGGTCAGCTGATCGCGTTCCGGGGACTCCAGGGCCTGGGCGGTGGTGGCCTCATCGTCGGTGCCCAAGCCCTGGTCGGCGACATCGTCTCCCCCCGGGAACGCGGCCGCTACCAAGGTCTGTTCGGCGCGGTGTTCGGGGTGTCGAGCGTGGCCGGTCCGCTGATCGGCGGCTTCTTCGTCGACAACAGCTCGTGGCGCTGGGTGTTCTACGTGAACCTGCCCCTCGGGGTGGTGGCCCTGGCCACGATCGCAGCGGTGCTGCACACCAACACCGAGCGGGTGCAGCACACCATCGACTACCTGGGCGCAGCGCTGATGGCCGGGGGCGTGGGCTGCCTCATCCTGCTCACTACCTGGGGCGGAACCCAGTACGACTGGGGTTCACCGATGATCGTGGGACTGGGGATCGGCGGGCTGGTCCTGCTGGGCCTGTTCATCAGGGCCGAGGGTGGGGCCAGCGAGCCGGTGCTGCCGCTCCGGCTGTTCCGCAACCCGGTGTTCTCGGTGGCGTGCGCCATCGCCTTCGTCGCCGGCATCGCCATGTACGGCTCGATCACATATCTCCCGCAGTACCAGCAGATCGTGCGAGGAGTGTCGGCCACGATGTCCGGGCTGCAGCTCACACCGATGATGCTGGGGATGCTGACGACCTCGATCGGCAGCGGGTTCCTGATCAGCCGAACCGGCCGCTACAAGATCTTCCCCATCATCGGCATGAGCTGCATGGCCCTCGGGCTGCTGCTGTTGTCGCGGCTCACGGTGGACACCAGCGCCTGGGTCCTCGGCGGCTACATGTTGGTGCTCGGCATCGGGCTCGGATGCGTCATGCAGGTGACGGTGCTGGCGGTCCAGAACGCCGTGGACACCCGGGACCTGGGCACCGCCACCTCGTCGGCCACCTTCTTCCGCTCGATCGGCGGCTCGTTCGGGGTGGCCCTGTTCGGCGCCATCTTCAACGCCTCGTTCGCCCGGCACTTCAGCGGGGGCGGGGTCGACAGCCTCACCGGCGGGCCGGCGGACCTGGCCAAGCTCCCCGCAGGCGTGCGGGGTCCCTACATCGAAGCCTTCGCCAACTCGCTCGACGACGTGTTCCTGGTCGCCGTGCCGGTGGCGCTGGTCGGGCTGGTGATCGCCTTGTTCCTGCGTGAGGTGCCGTTGCGGACCACGGCCGGATCGCTCGACGGGCTGAGCGAGAGCTTCGGCATGAGCCGGTTGGGCGCCGCGGATGCCATCGAGGAGGCCGAGGTCCGGATGCGGGCGGCGCGGGCCGCGCTGGACCGGCTCGACGTCCTGGTGGCGGATGCGCGCGTCCCGGCCGCGGAGTTGGGGACTCTGCGCCAGGTGTTGACCGACCGGATCGCCTTCCTGGGTCACGCGGTGGACCGCATGGAGCATCCGGGCGAGGAGGTCACCCCGGAGAGCTGGGCGCTGTTGGTCACCCTGCTGCGGATCGAGCGGGACACGCTGACGGGCGTGTCTCCTCCCAACGGCAGCGAGGCCGGACCCGCGGGCCTGCAGTACGAGGCCGATGCCCGGCTGGCCGCCGCCCGCACCGCCCTGGGTCGACTCGACGCCCTGGCCGCGACGACCACCGTGGCTCCGGAGCGGGTGAGCTGGTTGCGCGAGCTGTTCGAGCACCGGATCGCGGCGATCACCGAGCGGGTCCAGCACCGCATGGACGTCGCCGACGACACCCCGGCGGCGTACTGGGGCCTGGTCGTGGACGTGCTGGAGACCGAGCGGCGGGCCCTTTCCGCCATCGAGGCCGCCGACGAGGTCAGCTGCGCCACCGCCGCCCGAGCCCACCGCAACCTGGCCGAAGAAGCAGAACTGGTCCGCGTCGGCGCCAGTTGACGATCTGTCAGCCGAGCTCGCGGCCGGAGGCTCGCTTGAGGAGTCCCCGGTAGGCGTCGACCGCGGTGTGGCCCTCGTGGACGACGTTGTAGACCTCGGTGGCGATGGGCATGTCGACTCCGTACTGACCGGCCAGCTCGGCCACCACCTTGGAGGTCTTCACCCCCTCGGCCACCATGTTCATCTCGGCGATGACCGCTTCGATGGTGCGGCCCAGGCCGAGCTGCTCGCCCACGTAGCGGTTGCGGCTCTGACGGGAGATGCACGTCGCGACCAGGTCGCCCATCCCCGCCAGGCCGAAGAAGGTCATCGGCAGGCCGCCCATGGCCAGGCCCAGCCGGGACAGTTCGGCCAGGCCGCGGGTGATCACCGCGGCGCGGGTGTTGT
This sequence comes from Acidimicrobiales bacterium, assembly GCA_036505485.1. Taxonomy (GTDB): domain Bacteria; phylum Actinomycetota; class Acidimicrobiia; order Acidimicrobiales; family VFJN01; genus DASXTK01. Next base: position 23,901 of record DASXTK010000269.1, on the reverse strand, counting down.
CCCCGGTTCCCAGGCCATCGGCCATGCCCGACGCTATGGCGATCACGTTCTTGAGCGCCCCGGCGATCTCGCACCCGACCACGTCGGGGTTGGTGTAGACCCGGAACAGGTCGCCGGACAGGATCCGCTGCAGCTCATTGGCCACGTGGTCGTCGCTGAAGGCCACCACCGAGGCCGCGGCGTGGCCCGAGAGGATCTCCTTGGCCAGGTTCGGCCCGGTGAGGACCCCGGTGGGGTGTCCGGGCAGCTCCTCGGTGATCACCTCGGTCATCCGCAGATGGGTGTCCTGCTCCAGCCCCTTGGCCAGGCTGACCACCGGGACCCACGGCCGCACGTGCGGCGCCAGCTCCCGCAGCGTCGCCCGCATCCCGTGCGACGGCACCCCCATCACCAGCACATCGGCGGGCGCGACCGCTTCCTCGAACGACGAGGTGGCCACCATCTGCTCGGGCAGGACGAAGTCAGGGAGATAGTCCCGGTTGCAGTGATGGTCGTTGATCGTCACCGCCAGCTCGGGACGCCGGCACCACAAGGTGGTCTGCGCCTTGGCACAGGCGAGCGCCGCCACCGTGGTCCCCCACGAGCCACCGCCAACGACGGCTACCCGCATCGACATGGACGGCGAGCCTACCGTCAGCGTCCGCCCGGACACCGACGAAAGCCGCCGGTGGATAGGGTCTGTCCGGGATGGACCCCACCAACCGGGTCGTGGCGGGCTGGATCCTCGAGGAACGCCTCGGCTCAGGCGGGTTCGGCGAGGTGTGGAAAGCCCGGCGACGGCATGTCGACCTGTTCCGGGCGTTGAAGCTCATCCCGATCTCGAGCGAGAGCGCGTTCAGCAGCTGGCGTCACGAGATCAGCCGGCTGGAGGAGCTGTCGCACCCCAACATCGTGCGGTTCTACGACGCCGACATCGTCTCCGACGACGGCCCGTACGACGACTACGCCTGGATCGCCACCGAGCTGTGCGAACGATCCCTGGCCGACGAGTTGCGCCGGCGCCCGAACCATCTGCTCACAGCGGCGGAGTGCACCCACGTGCTCGACGCCATGCTCGGGGCCTTGGCTGCGGCCCATTTGAGCGGTTGTGTGCATCGGGACATCAAGCCGGCCAACATCCTGCTGCACTCCTCGGGAGTCTGGAAGCTGTGCGACTTCGGTACGGCTCGGCTGATCCCGCCCGGCGAGTCGCACCCGCGCACCGGTGTGGTGGGAACGTTCCCGTACATGTCGCCCGCGGCCCATCGAGGCCGCCAGGACGCCGCCGCCGATCTGTACGCCCTCGGCGTGACCGTGCACGAGGCGCTGTGTGGTCTGCGCCTCCATCCCCGTTCTGTTGGCACGACCGACAGCGAGTACGTGAAGTTCATCCTGGATACCCCGCCGGTGATCTCGTCCCGCCTCAACCCGCACTGGCACGACCTCGTGGCGGCGCTCATCGGTGATCACGGACCCATCGGTGCGGCCGACCTCCTGGGCCAGTTCCGTCACGACCGCGGCACCCTTCTGGCGGCGCCCCCGACCCTTCCGACGGAGCCGGTGTCCGCACCCCTCAGGGCCCCAACCCAGACCGCCCGACCTCCGCGTGACGTAACCAAACGACAGCCGACGTCCACGGCGCAACGGCAACAGCCCCGACGGGTGGACTCGGCCAGCGACCGCCGCCACGTGATCGGCATCGTCACCCTGTTCGCGGGCAGCCTCGGCGTTGCCGGAGCACTCTTGTACCAGCTAGTCCCCAACCCCGCTGTCATCCTGGCCATCGTCGCCGTCGCCCTCGTAGTGATCGTCCTCCTCATGGCCCTCAACTGAGGGGCCATACGGCGGCCGGAAGGTCGTCCCCTTGCGTCCGCGGACATCCTGCCGAGAGCAACGAGGCTCGTAGGCCAGCCCCAGAGGGGCTGGCCTGTCCCATGACTGCGCACCGTGGTCGGTGACAAGAGCCGTAATTGGGACAGTTTCGCCGCGTATGGCGGCTTTTCTGTCCCAGTTTCGGTGACCTCGCCGGAAATTGAGGCGTTTGCCGCGCTATAAGCGCGAGAAACGCCTCAATTTCCGATCTCGACCACCGAGGGCGGTCAAGGGACAGGTCGACGGCACGGAGCGAAGCGATCGGGCCGGCGGGCTGCGCCCTTGACGGCCCGGACAGGTGCCGGGACACACTGGAATGAGCCAGCCCCTGAGGGGCTGGCTTGGGAGCCATCGTTTCCTCGGTGCAGCCACCGGAAGTTCGGGTCGTTGGGGCCTTGGGCTGGGGTGACGCCGTTACGCTGGGCCGCCATGGCGTCCGCTGCGGTGGTCGTGCCGGTCAAAGCCTTCCGAGCCGCGAAGGTTCGCCTGGCGTCCGCGCTCGATCCCCCGGCTCGGGCCGCACTGGCCCGTCGTCTCGGCGACGTGGTCCTGGCTGCGGCAGCACCGTTGCCGACCGTCGTGGTCTGCGACGACGACGAGGTCCGCGACTGGGCCGAGGCCGCCGGCGCGACCGTCGTGTGGTGTCCCGACCGCGGACTCAACGGAGCGGTGTCCGACGGCGTGAGCTGGCTCCGGGCCCGACGGGTGGAGATGGCCATCGTGGCCCACGCCGACCTGCCGCTGGCCACCAGCCTGGCCTGGGCCGCCGACTTCCCCGGGATCACGCTGGTCCCCGACCGCCACCGCGTCGGCACCAACGTGGTCGCCGTCCCCACCGACGCCGGGTTCGAGTTCGCCTACGGGGGCGGATCGTTCGCCCGGCATCGGGCCGAGGCGGCCAGGCTCGGACTCCCGGTCCGGATCGTCGGCGACCCCGACCTCGGCTGGGACGTCGACCTCCCCCGCGACCTCGCGTGGCCCGAACGTCCCCGCAGCGAAGCGCGTACGTGACAGGAGCATCAGCGATGCCATCGGTTTCCACCAACCTGGACGTCCCGGAACGCGCCCTCGCCATCGGCGCCCACCCCGACGACATCGAGTTCGGCTGCGGAGCCACCCTCGCCAAGTGGGCCGACGCCGGCTGCCTGGTCCACCTTCTCATCTGCACCGACGGCTCAAAGGGAACGTGGGACCCCGAGGCCGACCTGGCCGAACTGGTGGCGATGAGACAGATCGAGCAGCGAGCGGCGGCCAAGGCCATCGGAGCCACCGGCGAGGTGGTGTTCCTGGGCTGGCCCGACGGCGAACTGGCCTCAGGGCTACGGCAACGCTGGCAGGTCAGCTATTGGATCCGCCGACTTCGCCCCGACGTCGTGGTGGGGCACGATCCCTGGAAGCGCTACCGCCTCCACCCGGACCACCGCCACGCCGGCTTCCTGACCGTCGACGGTGTGGTCGCGGCCCGGGATCCGCACTTCTTCCCCGAGCACGCCATCCCCCACCACCGCCCGGACGCGCTGCTGCTCTTCGAGGCCGACGAGGCCGATCACGTCGAGCTGGTCGACGAAACCCAGGTGGCCCGCAAGCTCGACGCCCTCGAGGCCCATCGCAGCCAGTTCCGCTCGACCATGTTCGTGGATGAGGAGACCCCTGAAGGCCGCGACCAGCTCGACGCCTTCCGCAACCGTGCGCGCAAGGAACTGACCGAGCACGGCACCCTCGCGGACGCCCCCCAGGGCGAGGCCTTCAAGCTGATCCGAGACTTGTGAGGTCCACGTTGCCGCCGCAGAGGATCACGGCAACGCGCTCGTCCGGCTCTGGTCGGTAGCCGCCGGCCAGGACCCCGGCCCAGGCTGCGGCGCCGCCGGGCTCGGAGGCGATCCGGCAGCGGGCCCAGAGATCGCGCTGGGCCTGGGCGATGGATTCGTCGGAGACCAGCACCACCTGGTCCACGAAACGGCGGGCCACCGCGAACGGCACCGCGCCGACACTGCTGGCGCCGAGCGAGTCCGCCGCCAGACCTGAGACCTCGACGTCGACCGGCTGACCAGCCGCCAGAGCGGCGTGCAGGGTGGGGATCCGTTCGGGCTCGACCCCGACGACCCGGACCCGACCCGAGAACCACGCCGCGACACCGCCGATGAGCCCGCCGCCTCCCACCGCCACCAGCACGGTGTCGATGGCTCCAGCCGCCTGCTGGTCGAGCTCCAGTCCGCAGGTGCCCTGGCCAGCCACGATGTCAGGGTGGTCGTAGGCGTGGGCCAGCAGCGCCCCGGTCTCCACCGCCATGGCCTGACTGGCGGCCAGAGCATCGGCATAGACACCGGGCACCACCACGACATTGGCGCCGAGGTCGCTCAACCGGGCCCGTTTGACCGGTGAGGTCACCTCGGGGACGACGATCGTGGCCGGAACCCCCAGCTCCCGGGAGGCGTAGGCCATCGCCACCCCGAAGTTGCCGCCCGACGCCGCGACCACGCCGGCCCGCGGCAGGTCGGGAGCCCGGGAGAGCAGCCAGTTGAAGGCGCCGCGGGCCTTGAACGACCCGCTGTGCTGCAACAGCTCCAGTTTCAACACCACCGAGAACGGCCAGGCCCCGGCATCAGTGCCAAGCGAGAGGACCGGCGTCTGGCGCACATGTCCCGCGATGCGCTGCGCTGCGGCCTCCACCTCGGTGGGGCTTACCGGAACTTCCGCCATCAGTTCATCGACGGATGTGGGGGGAAGTTGGCCAGCATGGCCAGGCGGCCGCCCTGGCGTCGCAGCACCGATCGCCACATGGTCTCGGGGTCGGGCGCGAACACGTCGTCGACGGCCGCATCGACCACCATCCAGGCGTCCTGCTCCAGCTCGGACTCGAGCTGCCCCGGTCCCCAACCGGAGTACCCGGCGAAGAACCGGATCCCGACCAGATCCGAGGAGATGACCCCGGGCTCCAGATGCAGGTCGATGGTGCCCAGGTCGCCCATCACCGCCGACCAGCCCAGCGGGGGACCTTCGCCCCGACGACGGCCGAGGGCGATCACCCCGTTCTGCTCGACGGGACCGCCCACGTAGAGGACCGGCGGGTCAGCGGCCAGGTCGACCCACTCGTCAAGGACCGCGGCAACCTGCAGATCCGTCGGACGGTTGAGCACGACCCCCAGCGCACCCTCGTCGGTGTGCTCCAACATCAGCACCACCGAGCGCTCGAAGTTGGGGTCCCCCAGCATCGGTTCAGCGATCAACAGCTTGCCGACCACAAAGGACGCGGCCTCGTCGCCACCACTCACCCCTCCAGGATGCCCTCTCCGCGGGGCGAGCGCGACACGGGGGCCGTCGGGATGGTTTCGTCGTCCCGACATGCCCCCGGACGCATGGCGCTTCAGTGCACTGGGTTATGCGGCCTTGCGCAGGAATCCCATGTGCTCGCCGAGCGACTCGTCGCTGTTGGCTTGATCGTGGGTCAACCACCGGAAGGCGGCCCGCCACGGCACGGTGAAACCGGTGACCACGAAGCCGGTCATCCAGACCCCGAGCGTGTCGTTGCGAATCCCGATGTTCCATTCCGAGAACACGGAGAAGTCGAGCCATACCACTGCGCCGACGCCGACCACGTAGGTCAGCAGCGAGCGGAAGCGCTCGACGAAGCTGAGGTTGTCGCAAACGAAATCGACGGTCTTGACGGTCGCCAGCGCGAGCAGCGCCACAACTGCGAACTGATACATGTCCGAACCTCCTCACGGAGCTTCTTGGGGAGCCCGTTACCCATTCCGACCTCCCCAAACGGAGGCGGTGACGTGACAAGTCGGCGTCTTTGGTGTCAGTTCCGGGACAGCGCGACAGACTGCTGAAATGCCCTCCGAGCTGCCCCTCCTCGACGACGGTCGCTACGACGCCATGGTGGTCGACGCCACCCCCTACGAGGACGCGGAGCAACCCGGTTGCCGGATCGAGCTGACCATCGTGGCCGGACCCCGCAAGGGCGAGGTGGTCTCGGTCCGGGCCGCCGGGATGTCCGGCGATCGGGCCCTTGGACTACTCGGCGTGCCAGCCACCATCACCGTAGTGGCCGGGATCCCCAAGATTCTGTTCGAACTCTGAGGTTCCGCAAGAGCGGTTCTCAGGGTGGGCGATTAAAGTTCGGAGGCCGTGCATGTCCACGCCGACCCGCCGATGAGCCCGACGTCGCTCCTGATGCCGCGACGGCGTCTGCTACTCGGCCTGGGGATCTTCCTGGCGGCGCTGGCGGTGGCCGCCGCGGTGGCCAACGGTTGGTTGCTGTTGCTGTGGGACGAGCCGATTCAGCGCGAGGTCGAAGCCAACCGCAACTCCGGTCTCGACCACTTCTTCCTGACGATCTCGCGGTTCGGCAGCACCATCCCGGTGCTGGTCCTCGGCTGCGTGGGGGCGCTGGCGACCTGGCGACGTTGCTCCGCCGTGGCCTTCGCCCTCCTGGCTGCGACCCTCACTCGGCCGCTGCTGGAGTTCAGCCTCAAGATCGTGGTGGACCGGTCGCGCCCCGACTTCCACCGGATGGTCAACGGCACCGGTCCGTCGTTCCCCAGCGGCCACGTCCTGGCCGCGGTGGCCTTGTGGGGTCTGCTCCCGGCGGTCGTCGGGCTCTACACCCAGCGTCGGGCCCTGTGGTGGGCCTCGGTCGTGGTTGCGGGCACCCTCATCCTCGGCATCTCGGCCAGCCGGGTCTACCTCGGGGTCCACTGGTTCTCCGACGTGACCGCGGGGTTGATCGTCGGCACCTTCTTCCTGTTGGGCGTGGACACGGTCTTCCATCGGGTCCACGCTCGCTACCCGTGCCGGCTCTGTCCCGAGCTAATCCCTCATACCGTCCAGCGTCTCCCGTAACCGGCTCGCCACCTCGGCCGCCGTGGCCTCGTCGGGATACTTGGTCCGGGGCCAGAAGAAGCCCTTGAGACCGTCCTTGCGGTTCCGGGGGACGACGTGGACGTGCAGATGGGGCACGCTCTGACTGACTCGGTTGTTCTGGGCCACGAACGACCCGACCGCCCCCATCCCCTCCTTCATCTCCATCACCCGCGAAATCCGCTGCACCCGTTCGAAGAACGGTCCCAGGGCCTCGGCGGGAAGATCGGCCAACGTCTCGTAGTGATCCCGCGGCACAACCAGCGTGTGTCCGGGGAAGAGTGGCCGTATGTCGAGGAACGCGACCGCTACGTCGTCGTCGAGCACGACATGGGCCGACTGGGTCCCGGCGACGATGGCGCAGAACAGACAGTTGGGCGACGAGACCGTGCTGGGCATGGCGGCCGAGCGTAGAGGTCCACGACTTCAGCGCGGCGCGGGAACGGTTTGTGCAACTTCTCCCCATTTCCCCGGGAAATCACCACGCGTGGCGTGCATGATGACGAGTGAGGTCGCGCTGAGTGCTGAGGCGGATGAGGAGCGTGACTGTTCAACCGAGACGGCGCGGGCGGACAGAAGGCGATAGCTGTGGCGGACGGCAAGGAGACACAGGTGGCGTCGGACGTCGCCCCCCTGCGCGCGACGCTGATGATCACCTGCGTGGTCGACGTGGTCGCGCCCGAGGTGGGCGAGGCCGCGGTCCGGCTGCTGCGGGCCGCGGGCTGCGAGGTGAGCTGCGACCTCTCGCAGACCTGCTGTGGCCAACCGGCCTGGAACGCCGGCTTCGCGGCCGAGGCGGCCGCGGTGGCCCGGCCCACCCTCGATGCCCTGGAGGCCGAGCTGGAGCGCGGGGCCGACGTCGTGGTGGTCCCGGCCGGTTCGTGCGCCACCATGATCCGGCTGTTCTGGCCCGAGCTGTTCGACGTCGCCGGCGATCCGGTGGCGGCGGAACGGGCCCGCCTGGTCGCCGGTCGCACCCGCGAGCTGTCGGAGCTGCTGGCCGAGCGGGGAGACGCCCTTCCCGAGATGCGGCTCACCCGCACGATCAAGGCCGCCCTGCACCAGAGCTGCCATCTCCACCGCGAGCTGCGGGTCACCGAGCAGCCACGCCAGCTCCTGGAGCAGGTCGTCGGCTGCGACGTTCCCGATTGGGACGGCGCCGATCGCTGCTGCGGGTTCGGCGGAACGTTCAGCGTGAAGCTCCCCGAGGCATCGGTGGCCATGGCCGACGAGAAGCTGCGCGACATCGCCGCCATCGAGCCCGCGGTGGACATCGTGGTCGGCTGCGACGTCTCCTGCCTGTTGCACCTGCGGACCCGGGCCGAGGCCGAGGGCAACCCGGTCGAGGTCCGGCATCTGGCCGAGGTGTTGGCAGACTCGCTGCCGGCCGGGGTGGGCTGGCGATGAGCTTCGACACCTCGCTGTTCAACCTCTCCGATCACTTCGAGCCCGCCACAGCGCTGGGCTACGCACGCCACCAGATCGTCGACACCAGCCTGCGTTCCCGCATGGCGTCGGCGCTGACGGACGACCGGCTGCGGACCAACGTGGCCCGCGCCGTCGACCGGTTCACGGAACACCGCAGCGAGGCCCTGGCCGAGCTGGACGACTCCGACGGGCTGCGCCACGCGGCCCGGGCGGTCCGCCAGGAGGTTCTCGCCGACCTGCCCAACCTGCTGGAGCGGTTCGCCGATGCCGCGACGGCTCGCGGCGCCAACCTCTATTGGGCCTCCACCGCGGTCGAGGCCCGGGACTACGTGGCCCGGGTGGTCCGTTCCCACGACGCCGAGCGGGTCGTGAAGTCGAAGTCGATGGTCACCGAGGAGATCGAGCTCACCGCGGCCTTGGAAGCCCGCGGCACCGAGGTGGTCGAGACCGATCTCGGGGAGTGGATCGTGCAGCTCGCCGGGGAGACGCCGAGCCACATCATCGCCCCGGCGCTGCACCGCGACCGCTACCAGGTCCAGGAGCTGTTCAAGGAGCGGGCCGGAGCGAGCAGTTCCCTCGGCAATGAGCCCGACGAGCTGGTCCGGTTCGCCCGCGAGCGTCTGCGGGACGTGTTCCTGAACGCCCAGGTCGGAATCACCGGCGCCAACCTGGCGGTGGCCGACACCGGGTCGATCGTGCTGGTCACCAACGAGGGCAACGGACGGCTGGTGACCTCGCTGCCGCCCGTCCATGTAGTGGTGCTGGGGATGGAACGGCTGGCGGCCAACTGGCACCAGGCTGACCTGCTGCTCGCCCTGCTGGCCCGGTCGGCCACCGGCCAGCGGCTGTCCTCATACACGACGATCCTCAACGGGCCGCGGGGTCTCGGGGAGACCGACGGTCCCCGGGAGCTGCACATCGTCGTGCTGGACAACGGTCGCAGCCGGCTCTTGGCCAGCGAGCACCACGAGATGCTGGGCTGCATCCGCTGCGGGGCCTGCCTCAACGTCTGCCCGGTGTACCGCCAGGTCGGCGGGCACGCCTACGGCTGGGTGTACCCCGGGCCGATGGGATCGGTGCTCACGCCCCTGCTGGGTGACGCCTATCCCAACGCCGGCGAGCTGGCCAACGCCTCGACCCTGTGCGGCGCATGCATGGATGCGTGTCCAGTGGAGATTCCGCTTCAAGACATGCTGCTGGCCCAGCGCCGACACAACACCGTCGATGCCGGACGGGGTGAGCGCACCGCCTGGCGGCTGTGGGCCGCGGCCTGGTCGGACTCGTGGCGCTACAACGCCACGACCCGGGCCGCGACGTGGAGCCGCCTGGCCACCGGGCTGGCGGGCCGCCTGCCCGTGGCCTCGGCCTGGGCCTCAGGTCGGGACATCCCCAAACCGGCGTCGGAACGGTTCCGCGACCGCTGGCGGAAGGGGCTGGTGTGATGATCCCGTTCCACGCACCAGGACAGACGTCACCCGGCCGAACCTCCTGGCGGGTGGCCGCGGCCCGAGACCGCAGCTCGTGGCGGGTTCCTGCGATCAGCGATCGGTCGTGGCACGTCGGTGGGGCGGCTCTGCCCCGTCGACCGAGGAGCCCAGGGTCGTCGGCCTCGACCAGCTCGGGCCAGGCCGTCCCGACGACGTGGCAGGTCCGCTCGCTCGGCACCGCGCCGACCACTCCTCCGCCTGTGAGCCCGCTGCCCGGCGTGGCCCTGGTGCGACGCCGGCCGCCGAAGCCGGCGCAGCCGCTGGTCGTGGGTTATGTGCCCACGACGGTGCACGCCCACCGACCGAGCCCGCAGATCGCAGCCCGGCCGGTGCCGGCGGTGCGGCGGGAGACTGGCGCCGTTGCGGGTCCGCTTTCCCGGCGGCCGACGATGGACGATCTATCGCCCGAGGACCTCGACCCCGTGAACGGGTTCCTGGCTGCGTTGCGCCGCCATCTCAGCAGCGGCGCCGCCGACGCCGACACGGCGGAGGAACCCATCCAGATGACTCCTGCCGAGGAGGCCTCTTCTGGCGACGACGTTCCGACCGCGGAACCGCCGCCCCAGGATTCCGGTTCCGGCGACGATGTGCCCGCCTCGCCGCCGGAACCGGAGCCAACGATCGAACAGCGTGACGAGGTGTTCGATCCACCACCTCCGCCACCTCCCCCACCTCCGAGGGCAGCCGGCGGTCCTCCTCCTGGCACCGAGCACGGCGACCGGGGTCAGTTCCTGGCCGGGGCCCGGAGCCGGCTCGCGGGAGGGATCCCCACCAACGCGGTGCATCCACCACCGCCGCCTCCTCCCCCACCCCCGCCTCCGCCGTGGATCGGCGGCGAAGGCTCCAACGTCCCCGAACCCACCTACGCCAACCTCGACCCCGACGACGTCGTAGGCACCTTCATCCAGGCGGTCGAGGAGGCCGGCGGGATCTGCCATCGCATCGAGGGCGAGATCCCCGACATCCTGCTCGACCAGCTGGTGGCCGAGCTCGACGCCTGGGAGATCGTGGTGTCGGCCGAGCCGGCCGCGGTCGCCCTGGGCGAGCGCCTGGCCGGCCGCGGCGTCGAGGTCTCCCCGGCAACGGCGGAGAACGCCGCCCGCGCCGCCATCGGCGTGACCGCAGCTGTCGCCGGGATCGCCGTCACCGGATCGGTGGTGCTCGACAGCCGCCAGGCCGGCGGGCGACTGGCGTCGCTCCTGCCCGCGGTCCATCTCTGCGTCCTGTCCGTCGATCAGCTGGTGGCCACGCCGGCCGACTTCCTCCGACGGCTGGGCGACAATCCAGATGCGCTGCCCTCGGCCCTGGTGATCGAGACCGGACCGTCCCGCACCGGCGACATCGAGCAGCTGCTCACGCTGGGCGCCCACGGCCCCACCCGCCTCCACGTCCTCGTGATCGACTGACTACGGCCGAGGTTCACCGGCTGCGCGGGGGCGGATCGACCAATATGGATCCGTGACGCGGCTCCGTACCTATGTGCTCGACACCTCCGTGCTCCTGGCTGACCCCTGGGCACCCGGCCGATTCGCCGAACACGAGGTGGTCCTTCCACTGGTCGTCCTCACCGAGTTGGAGGCCAAACGGCACCATCCCGAGCTGGGGTGGGCCGCCCGGCAGGCGCTGCGCTACCTCGAGGCCCTGCGGCTGGAGCACGGCTCGCTGCTCAAGCCCATGCCGACCAACGACGAGGGCGGCACCCTGCGGGTCGAGGTCAACCACCAGGACACCGCTGGGCTGCCCACGGCGCTGCGCACCGATTCCAACGACCACCGCATCCTGGCCGTGGCCCGGAACCTGGTGAACGAGGCCCGTGACGTGGTCGTCGTGACCAAGGACCTGCCGCTGCGGCTCAAGGCGTCGATCGTGGGTCTGGCCGCCGACGAGTACCGCAGCGAGATGGCCCTCGACGACACCTGGTCGGGGGTGGTGGAGCTCGACATCACCGGCGACGAGGTGGACGAGCTGTTCGCCGGCCAGGCCATCGACCTGGTCGAGGCCCACGACCTTCCGGTCAACAGCGGCGTGGTGCTCCATGCCGGACGCCAGTCCGCGCTCGGGCGGCTCTACGAGGACAAACGGGTGCATCTGGTCCGGACCGATCGGAGCCTGTTCGATGTCCGAGGCCGCTCGGCCGAGCAGCGCATCGCCCTGGACCTGCTCGCCGATCCCGAGGTGGGCATCGTCAGCCTCGGCGGACCGGCCGGGACGGGCAAGAGCGTGCTGGCGCTGGCCTCCGGACTCGACGCCGTCCTGGAGGCCCGCACCCACAACCGGGTCGTGGTGTTCCGGCCCATCTATGCGGTGGGCGGCCAGGACCTCGGGTTCCTGCCCGGCAGTGAGGCCGAGAAGATGGCGCCCTGGGGCGCGGCGGTGACCGACGCGTTGGAGGCCATCGCCGGGGTCGAGGTGATCGAGGAGGTGTTCGGCCGGGGCCAGATGGAGGTCCTGCCGCTCACCCACATCCGGGGCCGGAACCTCACCGACAGCTTCGTGGTCATCGACGAGGCCCAGAACCTGGAACGCGGGGTCCTGCTCACCGCGCTCAGCCGCATCGGCCAGGGCAGCCGGGTGGTTTTGACCCACGACGTGGCCCAGCGGGACAACCTGCGGGTGGGACGGCACGACGGCATCGTGTCGGTGATCGAGAGCCTGAAGGGCCATCCGCTGTTCGGTCACGTGACCCTCACCCGACCCGAGCGCAGCCCGGTCGCGGCCCTGGTCACTCAGGTCCTCGACGAGATAACCCCGACCTGAGGACATCTGGTGACGGCAAGACCCCACAACGTGGTCGCCGGCTCGTACGCTCCGCTCCATGATCGATGTCCCCGCCGGCCATCTGTACCTGGGCGAGAACCTCGACGCCAAGGACCGTAAGCGCAACGGCGATGCGGTCCTGCTCGACTCCTCCGACCTGACCACCCACGGGGTCATCGTGGGCATGACCGGCTCGGGCAAGACCGGTCTCGGGGTGGTGCTGCTCGAGGAGGCGCTGCTCCAGGGCATCCCCACCCTGATAATCGATCCCAAGGGCGACCTGGGGAACCTGCTGCTGACGTTTCCGCAGCTCCGACCCGAGGACTTCGCCCCCTGGGTCGAGGAGGGCGACCCGGCCGAGGTAGCCACGCAGTGGAAGGACGGGCTCGCGGGGTGGGACATCGAGCCCGAGCGCATCCAGAGCCTGCGCGACGCCGCAGAGTTCACGATCTATACGCCGGGATCCATCTCGGGCGTTCCGCTCAACATCGTGGGCAGCCTGAACCGACCGGCCGAGGGTGCGGATCCCGAGATCGTCGGCGACGAGGTCGAGGGCTTCGTGTCCGGGCTGTTGAACATGGTGGGGATCGAGGCCGATCCGCTGTCGAGCAAGGAACACATCCTGCTCACCAATCTGATCGAGGAGGCCCGGGCTGCCGGCACCGACCTCGATCTACCCACCCTGGTGGCCCAGGTGCAGACGCCGCCGATCAAGAAGCTGGGTGTCTACGAGATCGAGTCCTTCTATCCGGCCAAGGAACGCAGCAAGTTGGCGGTGACGCTCAACGGGTTGTTGGCATCGCGGGCGTTCACGGCCTGGGCCGAGGGGCGGGAGCTGAACCTCGACCAGCTGCTGCGGTCATCGGACGACAGCAAGCCGGCGTGCGCCATCGTGAGCCTCAGCCACCTGTCCGACGAGGAGCGCCAGTTCGTCGTTTCGTTGCTGCTGGGCAAGCTCATCACCTGGATGCGGCGGCAGGCCGGGACCAGCAAGCTGCGGACGCTGGTCTACTTCGACGAGGTCATGGGGTTCGTTCCGCCCAATGGGGCGCCGCCGGCCAAGAAGCCGATCCTCACGCTGTACAAGCAGGCCCGCGCCTTCGGGGTGGGGATGGTGCTGGCCACCCAGAACCCGGTCGACGTCGACTACAAGGGCCTGTCCAACGCCGGGACCTGGATGATCGGCCGCCTGCAGACCGAGCAGGACAAGGCCCGCCTACTGGACGGCCTGACGTCCGCGGGCGGTGAGGTTGACGTCAAGGAGGCCGGCGACACCATCAGCTCCCTGGGCAAGCGGGAGTTCATGATGCGGTCCGCCGGAAGCTCCGCCCCGTCCCTGTTCACCACCCGCTGGGCCATGAGCTACCTGCGGGGCCCGCTCACCCGGGAGCAGATCTCCCAACTGATGCAGGGCCGCTACCAACGCGACGCTCCCGCTGCACCTGCCGCGGCGCCGGCGCCGGCGCAGACCGAGGCCATAACACCTGCGGACGCCGCAGCGCCCGCCACCGAACAAGTCGCAACCCCGCCCGAACCAGCGGCTGCCCCTGCCGCCGCGGTCCCTGCTGCCGCGGTCCCGCCGGTGGTGAGTTCCGATGCCGAGACCGTGCCCGTGGCGCCACCGGTGGCCGACGGGATCGTCGTGCGCTGGCTGGATCCGGCCGCGGCATGGACGGCCCAGGTCGGCGGCAACCCCGGCGGCACCAAGCTGGCGCCGGCCATCCTGGCCCGGGCCTCGCTGATCTACGACGACCGCAAGCTGGACGTCCGCCAGGACGAGGACTGGTCCGGGGTGTTCTTCCCCCTCGGCCCCAGCTTCGATCCCAGCGTCGGAGTGGCGGTCACGTCGACCGACACCGAACTCCGGGACCAGGCCCCGACCGGGCTCCCCTACGTCCTCACCGACGCCCCGCTGAACCGCAAGACCTTCTTCAGCTCGGCCGAGAAGGCCGTCGTCGACCAGCTCTATCGGACCCGCACCCATCCGGTGCTGCGCAACCGAGACGTAGGGCTGACCGCCGAGTCCGGCGAGACCCCGGAAGCCTTCGCCGCCCGGTGCCAGGCCGCGGCAAGCGAGGCGGCACAGCAGGCCAAGGCCGATCTGGCCAAGAAGTTCGACACCCGCATCGCCCGGGCCCAGGACGCCGTCGGCATCGCCGGCGATCGGGTGGCCCAGGCCGAGGCCGCGGAGAACACCCGCAAGACGAGCGCGATCGCGAGTCAGGCCGGCGCCCTGCTCGGCGCGGTCTTCGGCCGCAGGCGCAACGCGGGCTCGGTGGCCCGCGACATCGGTTCCGCCCTCGGAGGATCGGGACGCAGCGCCGAGGCGTCGCGTCGGGTCGAGTCCGCTCGCAACCAGATCGCCCGGAAGCAGGAGGCCCTGGCCACCCTGCAGAACGACCTGGCCGATCAGCTGGCCGAGATCGACGCCGACTGGGCCAGCAAGGCCGCAGCCGTGGACACGGTCGAGGTCAGTCCCCGCAAGAGCGACATCCGGGTCACCGTGCTGACGTTGCTGTGGATCCCGGTCACCTGACCTGACCAGATCTCCGGCCGCGAGCGATGATGGCCAGATGCCGGAGCCAACTGTGCTGAGCCGCCGCGCGCTGAACCGGGCGACGTTGGCCCGGCAGATGCTGTTGCGGCGCGAGGACGTCCCGGTCACCGAGGCCATCGAGCGGATCGGGGGAATGCAGGCGCAGACCCCCCACTCCTGGTACGTCGGTCTGTGGGCCCGCATCGAGGGCTTCCGGCCCGAGCAGGCGGCCGAGCTGTTGGTGGAACGCGAGATCGTGCGGATCGCGCTGATGCGCGGCACCATCCACCTGGTCACCGCCCGGGACTGCCTGGAGTGGCGTCCGCTGGTCGACGTGGTGATCGAGCGGGGCATGAAGGGCGTCTTCGGCCGCGATCTGGTGGACATCGATCGGGAGGCTCTGATCGCAGCCGGGCGGACCCTGGTCGACGAGGAGCCTCGCACCTTCCACGAGCTGGGCAAGCTGTTGGCCGAACAGTGGCCCGACCGGAACCCGGCCTCGCTGGCCCAGGCCATCAGGGCCTGGGTTCCGCTGGTGCAGGTGCCGCCCCGGGGCGTGTGGGGGCGCAGTGGTCCGGTGGCCCACACCAGCGTCGAGACCTGGCTGGGTCGGTCGGTGACGTCCGAGCCCTCGGTCGATCACCTGGTGCTGCGCTGTCTCGCCGCCTTGGGGCCGGC
Source organism: Acidimicrobiales bacterium (assembly GCA_036505485.1). Classification (GTDB taxonomy): domain Bacteria; phylum Actinomycetota; class Acidimicrobiia; order Acidimicrobiales; family VFJN01; genus DASXTK01. The sequence goes on along the minus strand of DASXTK010000269.1, from coordinate 8,301 downwards.
CAGCGTCAAGGACGTGCAGGCTTGGTCCGGGCTCACCCGTCTACGGGAGGTGGTGGAACAGCTGCGGCCCCAGCTGGTCGCGTTTCGTGATGAGTCGGGCCGTGAGCTGTTCGACCTGCCCGAGGCGCCTCGGCCCGATCCCGACACGCCGGCGCCGATCCGGTTCATGTACGACTTCGACAACATCAACCTGTCCCACGATGACCGCAGCCGTGCTGGCTCTCACGTGCCACCGCCGGTCGGGGTGTTCACCGAACATGGGCCGCTTCCCGGCACCGTGCTGATCGACGGATTCCCCAATTGCGCCTGGATGGTCGACCAGGAGCGCGGCGGGGCCATCCTCAAGATCCAGTCCTACAGCCCACTTTCCAAGAAGGTCGAGGCCGAGGTCTCCGACGAAGGTGCCCGCCTGCTCGACTTCCTGGCCCCTGACGCCACCCACGACATCCAGTTCACCGAGCTGTTCCCCTGACTCATGCCGACGAGTCGACCAGGTGCAGCCCGATGACGCCGAGCAGCACAAGGGCGAGGCAGCCGAACCGGGCCAAGGTGGCGGGCTCGTCGTAGGCGAGGAAGCCGACCGTCACCGTGCCGACGGCCCCGATCCCGGTGAACACCGCATAGGCCGTGCCCACCGGGATCGTCTGGAGCGTGCGGGTCAGCATGACCACGGCGGCGACACCGAAGACGACCACCGCCAGACTCGGGCCGACACGGGTGAAGCCTTCGGCCGGCTTGAGACTGCTGGCGAAGGCGATCTCCAAGAGGCCCGCGGCCAGCAGGGTCATCCAGGCCATCACTATGCCGCTTTGGGCTGCGCGGTGGAGCTCGTGGTCGCCGTCGCCGGCCGGCGGAGCGCCAAGACGCCCGCGCCGCTGACAGTTCCGGCCACGACGGCGCCGATTCCCCAGGCCCAGCGGGCGAGGTCCAGACCCAACGCGCTGTCGAGGGACGCTGCTCCGGCACCGGTAAACGCCAGTGCCACCACTCCTGCAAGCAAGGCGAGGTTGTACTCCCAGCCGTCGTTCCAGTACCAGAGGCCCTTGCCGGCGTGCGCAGTGCGGTTGATGTTCACCAGTACGCCTACTAGGGCGCCTGCGGCCACAGGAGTGGCAAGCCCAAGGATCAGGAGGGTCCCCGCCGCTATCTCGGTCACCCCGGCGACCGCGGCGAAGACCCGACCGGGCCGGAGGTTCCACCCGGCGAAAGCTGCGCCGGCCCGATCCAGTCCGAGACCCCCGAAGCGCTCGGTGAACTTGATGGCGCCGTGGGCGACGAACAACCCGCCGATCACCACCCGCACGACCAGCAAGCCGAAGTCGATGCTCTCCATGATGCTGTTCTCCTTAAGCGGACTATAGTCCGGTTATGCCTGACGGAGTCAGCAACGCACCGTCACCGCGATCTGTTCCCGTTGGGTTCACGGGTGCGGGGCGGACGCGGCGATCCGACGCTGAGCGCAACCGCAGTCGGGCTCTGGACGTGGCCCGCCGCCTGGTCGCCGAGCGGGGCATCGGCGCGCTCACCATGGACGAGTTGGCCCAGGCCGCCCGGGTCGGCAAGGGGACCCTCTACCGCGCTTTCGGGAGCCGAGCCGGCCTGGCCGAAGCGCTGGTCGACGAGGCCGAGCGGGAGCTCCAGGAGCGGATTCTGACCGGCCCGCCGCCCCTGGGATACGGGCCCGGACCGGCCGAACGGCTGGGCGCCTTCGTCGACGCCTACCTCGCCTTCCTCAGCGACAACGACGAGCTGGTGCTGGAAACGGAGCGACCCGGCGAAGGTGCACGGTTCCACACCGGCGCGTACGGGTTCTGGCATGCCCACATCGCGGCGTTGCTCCGAGAGGAGGGCACCGATGACGGCGGGCTGCGGGCCCACGTGGTGCTGGCAACCTTGGCGGCCGAGCTCCACGCCCATCTGCGGAGCCAGGGCTATGAGCCGGACCGCATCCGCTCCGCCATCCAGACCACCATGGGTCTGTCGCAGGTCACGCGGAGCCGGAGGCGGTAGCAGCGGCCAGCATCGGCCGGGGGGACGAGGGCGCTGGCCACCTCGCCCCGATCGGGCCGGGTGATCCCGGCCAGGCATTGCAGGAGCGTCGACTTGCCGGACCCGCTGGGGCCCATGAGAGCCACCGCCTGGCCGGCGTTGACGTGGAGTCCGACGCCGGCGAGGGCGATGGCACGGTCGTAGTGCATCTCGAGCCCGAATCCGGAGAGCACCGGTTGGGCAGCTTCGGGCGTCATTGCTCGACGAGCACCGCAGCCACGCCCAGAACCAGCAGCACGGCCCCCACCGCCCCGACGATGGTCATGAAGGTGAACATGTCTGCAGCGTGGCGTCGGGGCCGGGTCTGCCACATCGGTCGGCGGGCTGTTTCCGCCCACCCGTTCGGTCGGTCGCGACTGGCCGAATGGGTGATTCGCTACGCAGCGTGGCTGTCGTACCCTGCTGACGTGCGTGTCCGGCACCCCCTGATCCGCGGGCTCTCGCAGGGTGCCGATCTGGCTCTGCTCGGCTTCCTGGGGCTGCTGATCCTCCTCGACGCCGCCCTCGCCTCCAGCCTGGCGACGCCGGCCGCGCTGGTCGCCCCGCTGACCGGCGCCATCACCGCGGGCGCGGTGGCGATGCGGCGTCGTTGGCCGGAGACCGCCACTGCCCTGGCCGTCGCGTGCAGCCTGGCGGCCAGCCTCGTTGCCCTGAACCACGACGTGTTCGCGTCGGCTGCCGACGTGGTCGGGCTGCTGGTGCTGACCGCGGTGGTAGTGCGGTCGACCCCGCGGAGCGCGGCGTTGGTCTTGGCCATGGGAACCGGCGCCGCCATCCTCGGCAACGCCCTGCGCACCGGGTCCGAAGCGGAAGGCCTGGTGGTCATTTTCGGCCTGCTGTTCGCCATCGCCGTGGCCTCGGGCGGCTATCTGCGCTGGCTCGACTGGCAGCGGGTGTTGGCCGCCGCCGACGCCCGCCGCGACGAGCGGCTCGACCTCGCCCAGGAGCTCCACGACCTGGTGGCCCACTACGTGACCGGCATCGTCGTCCAGGCCCAGGCGGCCCAGGTGGTAGCCGCGCAACGACCGGCCGCGGCCCACGAAGCCCTGGCCCAGATCGAACAGGCCGGAACCGAAGCACTCACGGCGATGCGCCGGCTGGTGGGATCGCTTCGATCCGACCACGCCGCGGGCGACGGCCCGCCGGCGGGAACTGCGGGGTTGCGGGATCTGCTCGACCAGTACAACGCCTCCGGGGTCCCGGCCCGTCTGCAGCTCAAAGGAGTGGATCCCGACCGGCTGCCGCCGGCGGTCGCCACCTCGGTCCATCGGATCGTGCTGGAGTCGTTGACCAACGTGCGGCGCCATGGTGTGGACGTCACGGCGGTCGATGTGGTCGTGTCCCGGGTGCGCGACGGCGTCCAGATCGTGGTTCGGGACAACGCCTCGGGGGCCTCCCCGCACGGGCGACCGGCCTCCCGAGGTGGCTACGGGCTGGTGGGGATGGCGGAACGGGCCGCGGCCCTGGGCGGCACCCTGGCCGCAGGGCCGACCGACGCGGGTGGATGGGAGATGCAAGCGTGGTTGCCGATCGACGGCGACGAACCCCCGAGCACCGATGCCCCGGCGGCCAGAACCGAAGGAACCATCGCTCAATGACCCTGCGTGTGCTGCTGGCCGACGACCAGGAGATGGTGCGGGCCGGTTTCCGGATGATCCTCGAAGCCCAACCCGATATCGAGGTCGTGGCCGAGGCCGGTGATGGGCAGGCCGCGGTCGACCTGGCGCGTGAGCTGCGGCCCGACGTCTGTCTCCTCGACATCCGCATGCCCCGTCTGGATGGCCTCGACGCCACCCGGCTGCTGGCGGGGCCGGAGGTGGCCGAACCCATCCCGGTCGTGGTCGTGACCACCTTTGACCTCGACGACTACGTGCATCGGGCGCTGCGCAACGGGGCCAGCGGCTTCCTGCTCAAGGATGCGGGGGCGGCCCTGTTGGTGGAGGCGGTGCGGGCCGCGGGGCGCGGTGATGCCCTGGTCTCGCCCAAGGTGACCGTACGCCTGCTCGAGCACTTCGCCCGGGCCACGGCGTCCGAGCCGCGGCGCCAACCGCTGGAGCCCCTGTCGGAGCGGGAGGAGGAGGTGTTGCGGGCGGTGGCCCGGGGTCGGACCAACGCCGAGCTGGCCGACGAGCTGTTCATCTCCCTCAGCACGGTGAAGAGCCACCTGGCCAGCCTCCAGACCAAGCTCGGCGCCCGCAACCGGGTGGAGCTGGCCGCCTGGGCCTGGGAGACCGGCCGCATGCACCCCTGACGGCCCTAAATGTCAGACCCCCTGCGTACCGTCAGCCACAAGGGTTTGTGATCCCCCTCCGGCGCACCTAGGTCACGGCCGGGCAGCGATCGCCTCTTCCAGGTTCCCGTGCTAGTCCGAGGAGGCGCGCCATGCCGCGTTCACGTTCGTCCCGTCCGTCCATCACCACGCCCACCCGCCTGCCCCTGGAACGCCTGGTCGACGAGATCGATGCCAGGCTCGACGGCAACGACGCCGCGGGCGGGACCTTGCTCCGGCTCAGCGGCTATCCACCGCAGATCTCTTACCTTCCACTCGAGGGTGAACACCCGAGCGACTCGCTGCTCGGGTTGCGGGCCCCCGCCAGCTGGCTCGCGCTGGGGATGCACTGCGTGGGTCGGGCCTATCCGCTTCGCCCCATGGCGATCGACGACGACATGCCCCTGGGCGCCGGTTACGAACTGCAGGATCCGACCCCGGTCGTGTTCACCTTGTTGATCGACCGCTCCGGCACCGGGGCCGGGCTCATGCGGCAGGGCTCCTTGGCGTCGCGGCTCCCCGGTGTCCCCGGCGGCATCATCGGCGACGCCTGCCTGCGAGCATTCGACCTGGCCACTCCTCCACCACCGCCCAGCACGGCGGAGCTGTGGTTGCGGATCTGGCTCGACCGGGTGGTCGAGAGCGTCACCTTCGCCGACGAACCGTGGCGGTACGACGGGTGGGAGACGGTGACCGCGCTGCATCCCGCCGCGGCCATCGATCCGGTTCGCCTGGTCGATCCCTGGGCCGTGGCCGACGCCACCCACTCCCTGGCCGAGGCCTGGCCCTGGGGCCAGTTGCGCCAGGACCCCGAGGTGGTCCCGACGACCGGACCCCCGATGTCCCGCGAGCTGGCGGCCTGGATGGACGACGGCATGTTCGCGCGGGCGGTGCTCGCCGATCTGGCCCCGCTCCCCCTGCTGACCAAGAGCATCGAGCAGCTGCTCCCGTTGCCGCTGGCCGACGACATCTGCGAGACGATCCTCGCCGCCGGCTTCGGCCGTCTCAACGCCGACGAGATGGCCCGATGAGCACTCCCCTACTTGGTGGTGGCGCTGTTGATGCGGGCGGCGATCTGCTCGTGCAGCGCCCGCTTGGTCGTGACCCAGTCGTAGATCGAGCCGCCGACGGCACCGGTCTTGGACACCGCATCGGCGAAGCGTGCGGCCTGGCGTGGCGTCACCTCGTCGCCGATCCCCCCGATGACGTGCACCATGGCCTCCCGATCGCCAAGGTCCTTGCGCAGGCGGTCCACGTTCTCCTCGGTGTACGCCCGACCGTCGCGGTAGCCGGAGCCGGGGGTGCGTTGGGTCCAGTACCCCATGGGCAGCCACACGTCGTAGACCTCGGCCAGGCTCCGCCAGGGAAAGCTCGGCCACTTGTCCGAGTTGATGACCTCGAGCTGCACCGGGGACAGCACGATGGCGCCCAGGGGCTCGGCGCCGATGCCGGAGCGGAGCCGTCGCGACAACTCGACCAGCTTGTTCGAACGCTCCGAATGGTTGGTGACGTCCTGGGTCCACTCGATGTCGACCGCGAGGCCGTCGAAGCGGTGGCCCAGGACCTCGAAGTCGGCGATGGCCTGCAGATGGGCCAGATCGCGGTCGAGGTCCTTGAACTTGGGGAGGTACCAGCCGACGACCCGCATGCCGTGGCGTTGGGCGCGCACGAGGATCTGGCCCAGCACCGCCCGGTCCACCAGCAGGCCCGGCGCGTGCTCGGACAGCTGAGCCGCCTGGAGGTACAGGGTCTTCACCCCGTAACGCGCCATGTCGTCGACCGAGGCCACGGTGAGCTGAGGCGAACCCGGATGGTCGGGCGCAGGCATGAAGTCGTACACGTCGACCCAGGTGCCGTAGCCGGTGTACGCCTCGACGGAGCGCTCGTTCTGCGGGGCCTGCTGTTCGAGCATGGCCGGGACCGCGGCAAGCCCCGGTTCGTCGATCTGGATCGCCGGAAGGGCGTTCACGTGGTGCACGAGGGCGACGAACTGCACCGCAGCCAGCAACGTGACCGAGGCACACGCGATCATCACGACGGCCTTGGTGCGTTGCTTTCGGCGGCCCATGCCACCGAAAGTAGTTACATCAGCACGTGCCGTCAGGGATCAGCCCAACGCCCCCTCTTGGCGCAACGCGGCGATGCGAGCGTCGTCGTAGCCGAGAGCGGTGCGCAGGACGTCGTCGGTGTGCTGGCCCACGGTCGGGGCCTTGGCCGGGATCGGCAGCTCGTCGTCGAGCAGCTTGATCGGGCACGGCAGCTGTTCCGCCCCCAGGACGTCGCGGGACAGCCACGGCAGACGAGCCTGGAACTGCGGATCGTCGGCCAGGGTCTGCGGGGTGTTGACCGGCGCGATCGGGGTGTTGTGGGCCTCCCCGAAAGCAATCCACTCGGCGCTGGTGCGGGTCACGAAGATGGTCCGCAGCTCGGCCTGCAGCTCCCGGTTGCCGGGAGCGTGGTCGGCGAAGCGCGATCCCGGGAAGCGCTCGAACAGGTCGGTGCGATCGACGGCGGTGCAGAAGTTCCGCCAGAACTCCTGTTCCGACGCCTGGAACAGCACGTGGCCGTCCTTCGATTCGTAGATCTGATAGCGGACGCCATGGCGCATGCCCGCCGTGCCCGGAGCGCGGCGCTCGAAGTTGTCCGACTTGTTGCCGGTCACCTCGGCCTCCGGCCGTTCGTAGGCCTTCCAGGTCTCGCTGCGCAACCAGTCCATGGCCGCAGCCGCATCGGCTTGGGCGATCTCCATCCGGCAGCCCTCACCGGTCGCTCGGGCCCGGACGATGCCCGCGAGGATGCCCAGCGCCCCGAACAGCGGTCCGGCGTGGATGCCCATCGAGGGATGTTCGGGGATGGCGGTGAACCCCTCCTCGTCGGTCTCGGGCCGCACCAGACCGGCCCAGGTGTCGTAGGCCACGCCATGGCTGGGGAGGTCCTTGTAGGGACCGGTCATGCCGAAGCCCGAGATGGTGATGAACACCAGCCGTGGGTTGATCTGCTGCAACGCCTCGAAGCCGAGGCCCCGACGCTCCAGCCCACCCGGGCGCATGGCCTCGACGACGGCATCGGCGTCGCGGACCAGGTCCCGGAACACCGCCTGGCCGCCCTCGGTCCGCAGGTCGAGCGTGACCGAGCGCTTGCCCCGGTTGACGTGGAGGTGCATCAGCGAGACGCCCTCGACGATGGGCCAGGTCATCTCGCGGATGTAGTCACCCGAGGGCGGCTCGACCTTGATGACCTCGGCGCCCAGATCGGCCAGGTGCGTGGTGATCGCAGCCGGGCCCAGCAACGAGCACTCCACCACCCGAACTCCGGCCAACAGCGGCTGGCTCACGACATGCCCCTTCCTCGGTCCCGATCTGGCCGTCGCACCGTGCCGGGATGCCCGGCCGGCGCCGATGGTGCCACACTATCTGACACACCGTCAGATTCTTGGAAGCGGGCGACACCCACGCATGGACCTCTCCTTCTCGACCGAGCAGAGCGCACTGGCCGATGCGGTCAGCCGGCTCTACGCCAAGGAATCGCATCCCGAACGGGTTCGGCTGGCCGAGGCCAGCGGGTTCGACAACGTGCTCTGGCAGGCGCTGGTGCGGATGGGGCTGCCGACCATGGGGGTGGCAGAGACCCAGGGCGGCGGTGGAGCCAGCCTCACCGACCTGGCGGTCGTGGCCGAGCAGCACGGCGCCAGTCTGGGCAGCGCACCCTTGATCGAGACCATGGTCGTGGCCCGCCTGCTGGCCCGCGGCGACGGCTCGTCTGCGACGTTGCTGGACCGGCTGGTCCAGGGGGCACCGGCCGGGCTCGGGCTCCACCCCGCCCGCGATGGCCGGCTGCGTCTGGTGCCCGGCGGAGCGGTCGCGGCAGTGGTCGTGGGTCTCGACGGCGACGAGCTGGTCGTGGTGTCCTCGACCGGTAACCGGGAGCTGCGCCGCACGTTGCACTCGGGAGCCGTGGCTGATGTCGATCTCGGCGCCTCGGCC
>DASXTK010000268.1:0-15331 GCA_036505485.1 Acidimicrobiales bacterium | reverse complement strand
GTACGCCTAACGGCGCGCAACGCCCGACGAACCAGGTTGTCGGGGCCGACCGGGATGACGCCGGTTCCGCCAAGGCCCGAGCGGCCGGGACCGGGATGCACGACCTCCAGCCCGTCGCCGTCGCTGAACGTGAGCTCGTTGGCCAGGTCCAAGCTGACCATCTCGGCATCGAGCAGGTGATAGCCGTCAGAGCGGCGTCCGACCACCCGTAGCGAGACGGTCAGCTTGGCCGGAGCCAGAACGACGGCGGTGCTCAGGTGCTGCTCTTCTGCTTGTCGAGCCACACGGCCACCCCGTGCAGCAATCCACTCCAGAAGATGCCCTGCGCCAGGGTGGTCAAACCGCCGAAGAACTTGTCCTCGAAGTCGACGTGCTCCACGGTCAGGCCGTAGAGGTACGTCAGGGCGGTCAGGGCGAGGACGACCCACGCGCCGATGCTGATCACCTTGGCCAGGTCGAGCGAAGCTCGCTGCTGGGTCGGATAGCCGCCGGAGTAGGCCTGTGGGTTGTACCCCTGCGGGTAGCCCTGTCCCTGGCCGTAAGGCTGCTGACCATAGGGATCCTGTTGCCCGTAGGGGTCCTGTGGTGCGGTCATGCGTCCACCATTACATAGCGTGCTGGACGGCGGAGCCCAACAGGATCCAGTCGTCGAGGGTCAGCTCCTCGGCCCGAGCCTCGGGCCGGACTCCGGCCGCCACGAACGCCTCCGGCGGGACCAAGGCGGCCAGGGAGCGGCGCAGCATCTTGCGCCGCTGCCCGAACCCGGCGTCGATCAAGCGGAACACATCGGCCCGAGCGACGTCGTCGTTCACGGAAGGCCGGTCGTGGCGCACCAGCCGGACCAGGGCGGACTCGACCCGGGGCTGGGGGACGAACACGGTGGCGGGCACGCGTCCCACCACCGCGGCGTCGGCCCACCAGGCGGCCTTCACCGACGGGATGCCGTAGGCATCGTCGCCGACCCGGGCCGCCAGCCGTTCCCCCACCTCCCGTTGCACCATCACCAGGAGCCGACCGACCGTAGGCACCCGCTCCAACACGTCGAGCACCAGGCTGGTGGCGATGTTGTAGGGCAGGTTGGCGACCAGGACCCAGTCACCGGGCGGCTCCAGCAGCTCGGTCCAGTCGACAGCCCGGGCGTCGGCGTGGACCACCCGGACCCCGACCGACTCCACCACCTCCCGCAGCACCGGGATCAGATGCCGGTCGGTCTCGATGGCGGTCACCCCCGCGCCGGTCTCGGCCAACGCCAGGGTCAGCGACCCCAGACCGGCGCCGATCTCGACCACCCGGTCACCGGGACCGATGCCGGCCAGGTGGGCGATCCGGCGCACGGTGTTGGGGTCGGCCACGAAGTTCTGGCCCAGCGCCCGGCTCGGCGCCAGGCCGTGCCGCGTAAGCAGATCGCGCACCTGACGGCCACTGAGGGTCACCAGCTCAGGCTACGACGACCGGCAGCCCGGCCCGTCCGGCCCGGGCCAAGGCGCTCGTTCTGTGACCTGTATGCCGCGCCCTGGCGCGGCATACAGGTCACAGAAGCGCAGGGCTAGGCCGCGGCGGGGAGCTGTTCGGGCTCGTAGCCGTGCTGAAGCAGGATCTGCTCGAACATGTCCGTGGCCGAGATGTCCTTGATCTGGGTGGCGTACGGCTCGATGAAGGTCATCAGATGGTCCGACGGATAGGTGTGGTACAGGCACACGTTGCCTGCGTTCCGGGTGGCGTCGCAGGTTCCCTGGGACGACGACGGCGACACGATGGTGTCGTTCAGGCCCTGGTGCATGATCACCGGAGGATCACCTGCGGTCGGAGCCACCGGGGTGAACCCGGCGATGGCCACTGCCCCGGCGACCGGTGACGGATCCGACAGGTACAGCAGGTGCACTGCGTTCACCGCTCCGGCCGAGTACCCCGCGGCGATGATCACGTCCGGGTTGATGCCGTAGTCGGCGGCGTGGGCCTTCAGCCAGGCCACGGCATTGGCGGAGTCGGTCCAGGCGTCGATGATGGCGCCGATGTCGGCCGTGGCCCGGAGCCGGTAGTTGATGGCCACCCCGACGTAACCCCGCTTGGCCGAGTCGTCGGCGTACGAGGCCAGCTGGTTCTTGTCGCCGGAGGTGAAGCCGCCGCCGTACATCCACATCACCGCCGGACGGTTGGTCGCGGTATCCCCCACCGGCCGGTAGATGTCGAGCTTCAGCTCGATGGGATTGCCCTGGTAGTCCGTGGTCGAGCTGTACACGATGTCCCGGGTCACCTCGACATCGGTGAAGACCTTGTGGACATAGCGCGTCCCGTCCGGCCACTGGCACCCGGCGTTCGCCGCCAGCAGGGCCAGCCCAGCCACCAGCGGTACCACCCGTCGCAGAGTCCTCATCACGATCCCCCGTTCGCTCCCGAGCTCACGAAATGCCGCGGTTACCGGCGGTTATAGCCGGAATCCACGACAAAAGTTCGATTCAAGCGAGCCCGTAGACCCGGGTGGCGTTGTCCCACGTGGCCGCGGCCACCTCTTCGACGTCCCGCCCCATGGCCTCGGCCACCGCGGCGCCGACCAGCGGCAGCAGCGCCGGGGTGTTGGTCCGCCCCCGATGGGGCACCGGGGCCAGGTACGGACTGTCGGTCTCCACCAGCGCCCGGTCGAGCGGACAGAGGGCCGCGGCGTCCCGAACCTCCTGCGCGCTGGGGAAGGTCACGATCCCCGAGAACGACACGTACGTGCCGCGTTCGAGCCCCCGCTTCAGCTCGGCGGGTCCACCGGTGAAGCAGTGCAGCACCGTCCGCTCGGGCACCCCCTCGGCGTCGAGGATGTCGAAGGTGTCGTCCCAGGCCGAGCGTGTGTGGACCACCAGGGGCAGGTCGTGCTGGTGGGCCAAGGCGATCTGGGCCGCGAACATGGCCCGCTGCCCGTCCCGGGGCGAGTGGTCGTAGTGGTAGTCGAGGCCACATTCGCCGACCGCCACCGCCTCGGGGGCGGCCAGAAGATCCACCACCCCGTCGAGCCCGTGCCGGGCCTCGTGGGGGTGCAGCCCGACCGTCGCCCACACCACTCCCGGGTGGCGCCGGGCGGCAGCGATGGCCCGGGCCGACCCGAGGGCGTCGGTGCCGACGCTGACCATGCGCTCGATGCCCGTCGCCAGGGCATCGGCCACCAAGGCGTCGACGTGCTCGTCGAACCCGTCCGGATCGGACTCGGGACCATCGCTGTCCCAGCCCAGATGGCAGTGGTTGTCGGTCCAGCGCATCGTGGTCGCCAGGACTCCTAGGCCTGCAGTCGCGGGAACAGCGGCGCGCCCTTGGTGACCGTGCGGCCCCCGGGATAGCCGCCCCAGGTCGCGGCCTCGGGCAGACGCAGCTCCGACGGCGACCCGGTCAGCCCGATGCGGGCCCAGACCTCGTCGCCCGTGGTGGGGATGGCCGGGCTGGCCAGCACCGCGACGATCCGAAGCGCCTCCAGCGCGTCACCCATCACCCCGTCGACCTCGCGTCCGGGCTCGAGCTTCCACGGTTCGTGGGCTTCGAGATGGGCGTTGGTCTCGCGCACCAGCCGCCAGGTGGCCTCGAGCGCCACCGAGGGCTGGACGTTGGCCCACGCCTCGGCGGTCCGGGCGTACGCGTCCGCGGCCACGGTCGCCAACGGGCTGTCGGGCCGGGGTGCGGAACCCACACCGCCGCACTTCTTGTCCACCACCGTGGCCACCCGGGACAGCAGGTTGCCGAGGTTGTTGGCCAGGTCGCTGTTGTAGCGCTCGACCATCCGCTCGTAGGAGAAGTCGCCGTCTGGTCCGAACGGCGTGTCCCGCAGGAAGTGGTAGCGGAACCCGTCGACCCCGAAATCGGCGACCAGGTCGGCCGGAGCGATCTGGTTGAGCTTGGTCTTGCTCATCTTCTCGCCCCCGACCAGCAGGAAGCCGTGGACGTAGACGTTGCGGGGCGGTTCCAGCCCGGCGGCCAGCAGCATGGCCGGCCAGTACACGCAGTGGAACCGCAGGATGTCCTTGCCGATCAGGTGGATGCCCGGCCACCAGGTGGAGAAGCGCTCCTCGTCCTCGCCGTAACCGACCGCGGTGATGTAGTTGGCCAGGGCGTCGAACCACACGTAGGTGACATGGCCGGGGTCCCAGGGGATCGGCACCCCCCAGTCGATCGAGGTCCGGCTGATGGAGAAGTCCTGCAGGCCCTGGCGGATGAACCCCAGGGCTTCGTTGCGCTTGCCCTCGGGCTGCACGAAATCGGGATGGGCCGCGAACCAGTCCAGCAGCGGCTGTTCGAACCGGGACAGCTTGAAGAAGTAGTTCTCCTCGCGCACCTGCTCGACCGGCCGGTGGTGGATCGGGCACAGCTCGCCGTCGATCAGCTCGTCGACCGTGTAGTACGCCTCGCAGGCCACGCAGTAGAGGCCCTCATAGGTGGACAGCTCGATGTGGCCGTTGTCGTAGACCTTCTGGAGGAAGGTCTGGACCGAGGCGTAGTGCCGCGGCTCGGTGGTGCGGATGAAGTCGTCGTTGGAGATGCCGATCTGGGCCCAGGCTTCCCGGAAGCGCTCGACCGTGGTGTCCGCCCATTCCCGGGGTGTGACCCCGTGGGCCTCGGCGGCCCGTTGCACCTTCAGCCCGTGCTCGTCGGTTCCGGTGAGGAAGAACGTGTCGTCGCCCGACAGCCGGTGCCACCGGGCCAGCGCATCGGCGATGACCGTCGTGTAAGCGTGACCGATGTGGGGCGCGTCATTGACGTAATAGATAGGCGTCGTCACATAGAACCGCGCCTTTCCCTCGTCGCTCGCCGCGTGGCCCGCGCTCTCCACCGATGAAGTCTCAGTCACAGCAAGCCAGGGTACCGCTGGGCTCTGGTCGCCTAAGCCGGGGTTTCCGCCAAGCTGACGCCCCGAACAGTCCACCCGGACCGAGGCGGGGTCCGGCGGCAGAGGCCCCTGCCGGAGCCCCCCGACGTTGATCGAGCCGGCTCCACCGCTCGAGCGACCAGAGATGAGGCCGCCTGAAAGGCGGCACACAGCAAATAGGGGAATCGGACAAGGTTCGAACCTGTCCGACCCCGTCCAGAGGACGCTTCATCTCGCAGAGACGTTGGAAGTCTGAGTCACCAGAGGGGCCTCGGGGTGATCGCGGATGGAGATCAGTAACGGGTGATGCGGAGGTGTTCTCATGGCCCCTCCTGTTCGAACTCCTCAAACTTTCCCGCTCGCACACTCCGGAGAAGACCTCGCCGTCTGACGGCGAGGCAAAAGGGCGAGTCGGCCGCCAGGCCGACACCATTCCTCTTCCTCAGCGATGGGGGGCGGGCTCTGGTTGCCTCGGCCGGGGGTTCACTAGGCTCTGGCGGCCTTCACACGACCGGGAGGGATCCTGAACCCACCGCGGGCCGTCACGAACGACCGATTCGCAAACCGACGTTACGGCGTTCAACCGGGTGTCCCCCAGGGGCGGCCCGATCCGCGGCTTGACCCCCGACGGGCCCCCCAGATGCCGCCACCCCAGCCGGCGCCCCGCCCCGAGGTGGACCGGGGGCCGGAACTTCCCCACGTCCCCGGGCTCGACGGCCTGCGGGCCATCGCCCTGGCCGCGGTGCTGGTGTTCAGCCAGGGGTTCGATTACGGCCGGGGCGGGTTCCTCGGCACCTCCAGCGCCTTCACCCTCTCGGGGTTCCTGCTGGCCACGCTGTCGTTGGCCGAGTGGTCCCAGTCGAGCCGGCTGCAGCTGGGGCGTTTCTGGGAACGGCGAGCCCGCAGGCTGGTACCGGGCCTGCTGCTCACCGTGCTGTTGGTGGTGATCCTGCAGGTAGCCGTGCAAGTGGGCTCGGTCCCGACGTTCCGCGGCGACGTCCTCGCCGCCCTGAGCTTCTCCACCAATTGGCGCCTGGCCTTCCCGGCCGAAGGCTTCGCCCGCAGCTTCAGCGAGCTGTCGGCCCTGCGCCACCTGTGGCCGGTGGCCATCATCGCCCAGGTCTTCCTGGTGTTCCCGCTGCTGTTCCGGGGCCTGATGTGGGTGACCGGCCGGCAATGGCGCATCGCCGGTGCCTTGTTCGGCGCCGGCGCCGTGGCCTCGTTCGCCTGGGCCTGGACGCTGGGCGGCGACCCGGACACCCGTGACCTCGTCTACTACGGCACCCACACCCGCGTCGGTGAACTGCTGGTGGGGGTGGTCCTGGGCTACGCCGTCCTCTCGCCGTCGTTCCGTAGGTTCCTGAGCCGGCCCCCCATCATGCGCACCGTCCGCTACGGCGCCCTCGGTGCCCTCGTCGGACTAGGGCTGCTGTGGACGTTCCTCCCCTACGAGAGCGATTGGGTGTTCCACGGAGGAACCGCCCTCAACGCCCTGCTGACCGCTTGGGTGATCCTGGCGGTGACCATGCCCGGACCGACCGCCGGCCTGCTCGGCATCTGGCCGCTGCGCCATGTCGGCCAGGTGAGTTACGCCGCCTACCTGCTGCACTGGCCGCTCTACCTTCTGCTCGACGAGGACCGGCTCGGCCTCGACGGCCCGGCCCTGTTCGGTGTACGGGCCGGCGCCACCCTGGGCGCAGCGTTCCTGGTCTATTGGGCCGTGGAGACCCCGTTCCGCTGGCAGATCCGCTGGCCCCGCATCCAGCTCGGCGGAATGTTCGCCGGCGCCGCGGCGGCGCTCACAGCAGTCGTGTTCGTCCTGCCTCTGAACCCGCCTCACGGCATCAGCCTGGCCATCGACAACGGCGACGGACCGGGCGATCTCGACGTAGTGCAGCCCAGCGGCGGAACCGAGGCGGCACGGGTCCTCGTCGTGGGCGACCAGATGGCCGGGAGCCTGGTCAACGGGTTCACCGCGTGGAACGGGAGTCCCGACAACACCGACCAGCAGTTCCGGGTGGACACCCACGTGACCCCGAACTGTCCCCTCGGCGGACCCGAGACCCGCATGAGCCTGGGCCAGAAGGTCGAGCCCACGCTGGACTGCGAGGCCTGGCGACCCCGGCTCCCCAAGACCCTCGATGCCGCCGACTTCGACGCCATCATCGTGGTCATGGGCGTCTCCGACCTGGGCGAACGCCGCATCGAGCGGAAATGGCTGCATCTCGGCGACCCTGGCTACGACCGCTGGCTGGCCGACCAGATCGACGAGACCGCCGACGTGCTGGCCGAAGCCGGAGCGCCGGTGTTCTGGGCCACCACCCCGCATGTGCGCATGGACGACGAGGACCCGGCCACCCAGTGGCCCGACTTCGACGACAACGACCCCGGCCGGGTCGACCAGCTCAACCAACTGATCATCGGAACCGTCGGAGACCGCAAGGGGTTCACCGTCGTCGACCTGGATGCCTGGTTGAACAGCACCCCGCGGGGCCAGTTCAACCCGACGCTGCGGACCGGTTCGGCCTTCACGGACGACGGCGCCGCCCAAGCCATCGCCTGGCTGGCCCCCCACCTCCTGGCGCGCCAGTCGTCTTCCGGCTCGGCGCCCTCGACTACGACCACCACAGCCACCACCGCCCTGCCTCCCCCGCCGGAGGATCCGAACATTCCTCCTCCCTGAGCCGCCCATGCCGCGAATCAGTGTGGGCACGGTGGTCCAGGCCCCGGCCGCGACCGTCTGGCGTGAGCTGGCCGACATCGCCCGCCATGTGGAATGGATGGCCGACGCCGAGACCATCACGTTCGTCGGAGATCAGCGTCAAGGTGCCGGAACCCGCTTCGACTGCGTGACCCGGATCGGGCCACTGCGGACCAACGACCGCATGGAGATCACCAGCTGGGTGGTGGAGACCGAGATCGGGGTCCGCCATCAGGGGCTGGTGCGGGGCGAAGGCGGGTTCACGATCCGGCCGATCACGCCCGGTCAGACCGAAGTCTCCTGGAGCGAGGAGCTGCGCTTCCCCTGGTATCTCGGTGGGCCGATCACCGGTCTGGTGGCCGGACCCATCCTGCGACGGATCTGGCAGGCCAACCTCCGCCGCCTCGCCAGGCTCTGCGAGGGCGACGGCGAGGGCCTGGCGCCGTGACTCGTCGGTGCCTAGCTCCGCAGGGTCTCGGGGAGCGGGGCGGCGTGGACAACCGCGAGCCGCTTGGTGGCCCGGGTGAGGGCCACATAGAGGGCCCGCAGACCTTGGGCTTCCTCCTGGACGATGGCCGCGGGTTCCACCACCACCGCGGCATCGAGCTCGAGCCCCTTCACCAGGCTCACCGGCACCAACGTCACCTGGGCCTCCAGGCCGTGGCGGGCGGCCCGGCCGTACTCGACCCCGGCGGCGTCGAGGGCCGCAGCCACCCGGTCGACCAGGGTCTGGGGGGCGATGATGGCCACGCTGCCGGGATCGACCGAGTCCCGTTCCTCCATCGCCACCTCGGCCACCCGGGCGAAAAGCTGCTCGCTCTCGACCGCGACCAGCCGCGGCTCGTCGCCCTCCTGCCGCACGCTGTTGGGCGGCCGCAGCGACGGGGCCGCCATCGCCAGCACCTTGGCCGCCAGATCCATGGTCGGGCCGGGGATGCGATAGCCGATGGTCAGCTCGGCCCGGCGGGCCGGACGGCGGTCGGGCAGGTGGGCGAGGATGCTGTCCCAGTCCTCGTGGGCCCACACCCCGGTGGCCTGGGCGATGTCGCCCACGATGGTCATCGAGCCGTTCAGCGACCGGCGGGTCAGCATCCGCAGCTGCATCGGGGACAAGTCCTGGGCCTCGTCAACCACGATGTGCCCGTAGGTGCGGATCTCGTCGGGGTCCATACCCGGGACCCGGGTCCGGCGGCGCGGCTTGGGTCCGAGCAGCGCCCGGGCCTCGTCCAGCAGCGGGACGTCGTCGTGGGTCCAGATCACCTGGTCGATCTCGCCCTGGCGGGGCTTGAGCAGCGCGGCCCGCTCCTTGGCGTCGAGCTGGCGTCCGGCGGCCAGCTCGATCAGCGCCGGCGAGCCGAACAGGTCCCGCAGCAGCTCGGCCGGGGTGAGCACCGGCCACATCCGCTCCAGCGCCTCACGGACCTGGGGAGCCAGCCGCAGTCGTTCACGCACCTCGTCCGGCGTGGTCGGGGTCCGGCTGACCTCGGCCAACGCTGCGAACAGCTGGCTCTCCACGAACCGGCGCCCGGCGTTGTGGGTGCGGAACCGACGGCGGGCGTCGGACACGATCGCGGCGGTGCGCTCGGCCGGCAGGACCAGGGTCTGGACGCCGTAGCCGACCTCGAGCGGAGCCCGCAGCGGACGTTCCCGGTCCCGTACCGCCTTGGCCAGAACCCGGGACATGCGCAGATCGCCCTTGATCCGGGCGGTGCGGGGGACGTCGTAGCCCCGGACTCGAACGTTCTCGGCGCCGTCGAGCAGGTCGGCCAGCACCGCCAGCTCGACCCCGGCCTCGCCCAGGCTGGGCAGCACCCGCTCGATGTAGCCCAGGAACAGCCGGTTGGGCCCGACGACCAGGACACCCTGGCCCTCCAGCGGGAACCGATAGGTGTAGAGCAGGTAGGCGGCCCGGTGCAGCGCCACCACGGTCTTGCCGGTGCCGGGACCACCTTGCACCACCAGCACCCCAGGCAGGTCCGAGCGAATGATCTCGTCCTGCTCGCCCTGGATGGTGGCGACGATGTCGGAGAGCTTGCCGGTGCGGGCCTCCTCCAGCGCGGCGATGAGCGCACCGTGACCCCGCACCTCGGACCCGTTGTCGGACACCGCCAGCCCGCCGTCCAGCAGTCCCGCCGTCCCGCCGAACAGCTCGTCCTCGATGCCCAGCAGGCGGCGGCCTCGGGTGGCGAAGTGCCGTCGGCGCACCAGCCCCATCGGGGCCCGGCCGGTGGCCCGGTAGAACGGCTCGGCCACCGGGGCCCGCCAGTCGACCACGACCGGCTCCTGGGTGTCGTCGGCCACCGCGACCCGCCCTATGTAAAAGGTGTCGCCGCCGTCGGTCTGGGTGCGGTCGATGCGACCGAACACCAGGCTGGCATCGCCGACGTTGAGGTAATCGAGGCGATGGGCGATGTTCTCCTCGATCATCTCCCGTTCCCAGCGGGCCTGCTCGGTGCCGCCCTTGCCCACCTCGACCATCGACCGCAGCTTCGTGGCCGTTTGCCGGGCGCGGTCGAGACAGTCATAGGCGCGATCGATGTACGCCTGTTCCGTAACTAGGTCGGGATGGACGGCCAAACGCCCCTCCGGCGGTCAGGAAACGAATAAGCCTACCGGGGACCCCGAGGGCCACGCGGTGCATCCGGCGTCGTCGTGGCCCCCACCCCGGAGACCGTGATGAGGCGGCGTCGGCCTCTGGCCGACACTGTGCTCTGCTTCGTTATTGGCCGGCGTGGAAGTCGAAGGGGTGGGCGGCTTCGTGGAGGTCGGCCACGTTGACGTGGCCGTCGCTGTTGAGATCGAAGTCGCTGGACGAGGCCATGTCGACCTCCGGCATGTCGGCGTCGGGGAGGTCGACGGGCTCGAAGGGGTTGTCCTCCAAAGGCGAGAAGCCGCCCTGGGCGTCGGCCTCGAAGACGTCGGTGTCGCTGTAGGGCGACGCCCCGGCCAGGCCGTCACCGTTGAGATCCAGACCAGTGATGTCCTCGAGCAGCTCGGTGGCGCTCATGCCGGTCGAGTCCTCCATCTCCTGGAGCACCTCGTCGGCCTGGTCGCCGTAGTCGTCCTCCAGGACGTCCGTGAGGACGTCTTCGGCCTCGTCCTCGGTGATCTCCCCAGGCCCGTCGTCGACGGCCACCGAGTTGTCATCGTCGAAGGAGCTGTCGCTGCCCAGCGAGCCGTCGGTGTGCTGGTCACCGTCGCCGTAGAACCCGGCGTCGGAGCCGTAGCCGGAGTGGATGTCACCGCCATCGACGCCGAAGCCATGCCCGATCGCGCCGGGATCGCCGGTGTCGCCAGTGGCGTCGGAGCTGTCGTGGTCTGGCCTACGCATGGGGAACATCGTCGCGGCGTTCGGCCGCCCTGTCGATGAGGACTTTCCCCCTACGTCTGGGGACGACCCCAGGGGGTTACCCGCCCACCGAGCGAGCTACCTTCGGGACTGTGCCGTCCGTAGTCCCACGTCCACCGTCCGATGCCCCGTTCCTGCTGGCCTGCCGCAACCAGCCCAGCCCCCGGGTGCCGGTGTGGTTCATGCGCCAGGCCGGCCGTTCCCTGCCCGAGTATCGGGAGATCCGGGGGGTCGGCAGCATCCTGGACGCCGTTCGGGACCCCGATCTGGCCACCCTGATCACCCTGCAGCCGGTGCGGCGCTACGGCGTCGACGCCGCCATCCTCTACAGCGACATCGTGGTCCCGGTGGCCGCCGTGGGGTTCGGGGTGGATGTTGCCTCCGGCATCGGACCCGTGGTCGCCGAGCCCCTACGCAGTGTGACGGACCTCCGGCGTCTCCGTCCTCTGGAGCCCGACGAAGACTGTCCGTGGGTGGCCCAGACCGTCCGCCAGCTGGTGTCCGAGCTGGGGGATGTTCCACTCATCGGCTTCGCCGGCGCACCGTTCACCGTGGCCAGCTATCTGATCGAGGGCGGACCCTCGAGGGAGCTGGCCCGGACCAAGGCCATGATGCTCGGGGAGCCGGCGCTGTGGCACGACCTGCTCGACCGGCTGGCCGACCTGGCCCTCACCTCCCTGCGCAGCCAGGTCGAGGCCGGGGCCGCGGCCATCCAGCTGTTCGACAGCTGGGCCGGGAGCCTGTCCCCCGACCTGTACGAGCAGCACGTGCTGCCGGCGAGCAGCCGGGTGTTCGCCGGACTGGCCGACCTCGGCGTCCCCGCCATCCACTTCGGTGTCACCACCGGCGAGCTGCTCCCCCTGCTGGCCAAGGCCGGAGCCGACGTGGTCGGCGTCGACTGGCGGGTGCCGCTCGACGAGGCCCGCCGACGGCTCGGTCCGACCATCGCGGTGCAGGGGAACCTCGACCCGGCGCTGTGCCTGGCCCCCTGGCCGGCGGTGGCGGAGCGGGTGCGGGACATCCTGGCCCGCAACCAGGGCCAGCCCGGCCACATCTTCAACCTGGGCCACGGCGTGCTCCCCGACACCGACCCCGACACCTTGGCCCGCATCGTCGAGCTGGTTCACAGCGAGGGCCAGGCCGGATGACCGCTCACGGCCTGGTGGTGATGGCCTACGGGACGCCGGCGGGACCCGACGACGTGGCGGCGTACTACACCCACATCCGCCGAGGTCGACCGCCGTCAGACGAGCAACTGGCCGATCTGAAGCGCCGCTACGACGCCATCGGCGGGGTGTCCCCCTTGGCCCAGCGCACCCGTGACCAGGCCCGAGCCATCGCCCAGCACCTGGACGGATGGCACTTGGCGCTGGGCAACAAGCACGCGGCCCCGTTCGTAGAGGATGCGATCGCCGAGCTGACCGAGGCCGGCGCCGACCTCGTCGTCGGTCTGGTGCTGGCGCCGCACTATTCGCGCGGGTCGGTGGGCGAATACCACCGCCGGGCGGGCGAGCGGGCACACGAGCTGGGGGCGGCGTACGTCGGGATCGATTCGTGGCACCAGGAGCCCCGGTGGCTCGACGCCCAGGCGGAGAGGGTGGCCCAGGCGCTGGCCGCGCTGCCGGCCTCCACGGAGGCGGTGTTCACCGCCCACAGCCTGCCCGAGCGGGTGTTGGAGGACGATCCCTACGCCGACGAGCTGGCCGCCTCGGCGGCGGCGATCGCGGCACGGGCCAGCCTCGAACCCGACGGCTGGTCGCTGGGCTGGCAGTCAGCCGGACGGACGCCGGAGCCGTGGCGGGGACCCGACATCCTCGACGTGATCCGGGACATCGCCCGGGCCGGCCGGGCCGAAGGGGTCCTGGTTTGTCCGCAAGGGTTCGTGTCCGATCATCTCGAGGTGCTCTACGACCTGGACATCGACGCGGCCCGGGTAGCGGCCGAGGAGGGCCTGGCGTTCGCCCGGACCCGCTCGATCAACGACGAGCCTGCGGTCATGGCCGCCCTGGCCGATGCCGCCCTCGACGCCGCCAAGGCCCATGACCCGCGCTGACCTGGTCGTGGTCGGCGGCGGGATCACCGGGCTGGCCGCGGCGTGGGAGGCCCATCAGCGGGGGGCAGACGTCGTGGTGCTGGAGGCCGACAGCCGGCCCGGCGGGAAGCTCCGCACCTCCGATGTCGGGGGGATCCCCGTCGACGAGTCAGCCGACGCCTTCCTGGCCCGCCGACCCGAAGCGGTCAAGCTGTGCGCTGAGCTGGGCATCGAGGACGAGCTCGTCGCCCCGGGCTCCGGCCGGGCCTTCGTGTGGATCGACGAGCAGCTCCGTCCCCTCCCCGAGGCCCAGCTCCTGGGAGTACCGACCGACCTGGATGCGCTGGCCACCGACGGGATCCTGTCCCCGGCCGGCCTGGCCCGGGCTCGTGACGACCTCGTCCGCCCCGACGATCGGCCCGACGGCGACGAATCGGTGGGCGCCCTGATCCGCCGACGGCTCGGCGACGAGGTCCTCGACCGGCTGGTCGCTCCGCTGGTGGGCGGGATCTGGGCCGGTGACTGCGACCGCCTGTCCCTGGACACGGCCACCCCGGCGCTGGCCGACGCTCGCCGTGAGGGCCCGAGCCTGATCCAGGCCGCCGCGGCCCTGCGGGAGGCGGCGAGCCGGACCAACACTGAGCACCAACCGCCGGTGTTCCTGGCCCCCAGGGACGGGATGGGACGTCTAGTCGAAGCGTTGTCGTCGGGGCTGGGGGACCGCGTCCGTGCCGGTCAGGCGGTGACGGCAATCGAGCCCAGCGGCGCCAGCTGGCGGATCGACCCGGCCGCGATCACCGCGGCCGCGGTGGTGGTCGCCCTACCGGCGTGGGTAGCCGCCCCGCTCATCCGACCCCACAGTGCCGCCGCGGGAACGACGCTGGCCCAGATCGACCACGCCTCGGTGGCGTTGATCACGCTGGCCGTGCCGCGGCGCGCCATCGACCATCCGCTCGACGGGTCAGGGTTCCTGGTGCCGCACTCGGCCGGGCGGACGGTCACGGCTTGCTCGTGGACGTCGTCCAAGTGGCCCCACCTCGGTGGGGACAAGCTGACGGCGCTGGTGCGGGCCTCGGTCGGGTGGGATGGGGCCGATCCGTCCGTGGGGATCGACCGCCCCGACGACGAGCTGGTTGCCGCGGTGTTGGCCGATCTCGAGGACCTGATGAACCTGCACGGCCCGCCGGAAGACGTCCGGATCAGCCGGTGGGTGCGCTCGTTCCCCCAGCCGCGACCCGGACACCTGGCCCGGGTCGCCACCCTGGAGGCCGATCTGGCCCGGGATGCCCCGGGCCTGTTCGTGGCCGGCGCCTGGGCCCGCGGTGTCGGCATCCCGGCCTGCATCCAGTCCGGGCGCAGCGCCGCGGCCAAGGCGCTCGGCCGCTGACGACTAGCCCTCGGGGTGCCAGTTGGGTGGGCCGATGGTCGAAGCCTCCGGCCCCAGGTGTTCGATGTAGAGCTGGTTCACGTGGCTCCACCGCTCGTCGGGAGGCCACGGCGTCGGCTCCCCGGCCAGGTGGTACGTGAGCACGTCGAGACTGGCGTGCCAGCCGGCGCCGTCCCGGGCGGCCCTCCCCTGCTCGTCGAAGCGGTCGAGCAGCGTGAGCACTGTGCCGTCGTCGTCGGGCTGCAGCTCGAACCGCAGGAGGTCGCCCTCGCCCCAGGTGAACTCCAGCACCGAGGGCGGTTCGTAGACCACCATCTCGCCGTCCATGACCGGGGCATCGTCGAAGGGGAAGGTGAAGCGCAGCTTGGCGCCGGCGGTCCGCTCACCCTCGACCGTGCTCGGGAACCACACGGCCAGGTGCTCGGGCTCGGTGAGGGCCCGCCACACCTTCTCCGGCGGATGCTGCAGTCGCCGCACGAAGCGGAGCTGCCAGCGCCCCTCGACCTGTTGGAGGTCTCCGAGCTGACGTTCGGCTTGTTCCACGTTCGGGTTCACGATGGATCTCCTCTGCTCAGCGGGCGCGGTCGGGCATGGCATCCAGGTGACTCTCGAGGGCGTCCAGCGAGGCCGACCACAGCACGCGATACGGCGTGAGCCAGGTGTCGAGGTCGCGCAGGGGGTCGGTGCGGATCCGATAGATCCGCCGCTGGGCGTCGGTCCGAGCGTCCACCAGGCCGGCGTCCCGCAGGACCCGGAGGTGCTTGGACACCGCCGGCTGACTGATGGCCAGGACGTCGACCAGCTCCCCCACCGGCCGAGGCCCCTCTAGCAGCACATCGAGGATGTGCCGCCGATGCGGCTCCGCCAACACCTCGAACACCGTGCCCATGCCCCCACTATGCCGCACCAGTTATATAGCCGTCAAGGCATGAGCGAAGACGACGGCTCGCGGCTTGTCCCGAGGCAATGGTGCCCACGATCGAGGGGCTGAGGTGATAGTGCCCGCATGCGGGCACTATCACCTC
>DASXTK010000267.1:0-13946 GCA_036505485.1 Acidimicrobiales bacterium | reverse complement strand
CCGGTCTGGGTGATCGTGTTGTCGTGGACGTTGAGGTTGTGGATCTCGCGGGGTCCGTAGGTGCCGGTGCCGCGGTCCTGCTGGAACGCGTAGATGCCGTGGAAGCACTTGTAGACGGTGTTGCCGTAGACCTCGACGTCGGGGCTGGCGAAGATCAGGACGCCGATTCCGTCGGGGCTGCCACCTTGGACCAGCGTGTTGTTGCGGATGACCGCGGCGTAGCTGATCTCGTGCTCGATCAGGGGGCCGGTGCCGCCGGAGACATAGTTGTTCTCATAGGTGGTGTGGATGTTGTCGATGTCGGTCCACAGCTGCGCGCCGTTGATGTTGTCGTGGACGTAGTTGCCGCGGACGATCAGCCCGTCGGTGTTGACCCATTTCGTGCCGCCGGCTTCGAACCCGGCGAAGAACAGCAGCCGGTTGTTGGCGGTGATCTCGTTGGCTTCCCAGAGTCCGCCGGGGCCTTGGCCGGCACCGCCGAGCTGCCCGTTGTCATGGATGTAGTTGTGGGTGACAGTCGCCAGCCCGCCGGTGCCGTGATGGATACCGACGCCGTGGTTGTAGCGGACCTCGTTGTAGTTGACCGTCCATCCGCTGGCGCCGCTGGTCGGCTCGACCACGCCGGTCTGGGCGTCGTTGGCGGCGAACTGGAGCACGAAGTTCTGGACGGTGACATTGTTGGCGGTGCCGGTGATCAGCCGGTTGTTCCATGCCTGCTCGATCAGGTGCCCGGCGGGGTCGTCACCGACGTAGACGCGGTTGGCGGCGTAGTCGGTGAAGAACTCCCCGGCGGCGACTTCCCCTTGGGTGGCGACCCGGGCCAGTGGGACGCCGTCGCGGAAGACGTCTTGGCGGTGGGTGCAGAGCGTCCCCGAGGCGCATTGGCCGGTGCCGTTGTTGCTGCCGGGGAGGAACGCGGACGCCCACCAGGCAGCGCCGTCCTGCGTCCAGCCGGACAACACTTTCGCGCCGTTCAGGATGGCGCCGTACCGGCCGATGAGCCGCTGCCCCTGCTTGGGGGTGTAGCCGCCCTGGGCGGGTGGCCGGTAGGTCCCGGGCGCGAAACTGAACGCGGTCCCGTTCGGGTTGGCGTCCAAGATCGCCTGCACGTCATCGGCTGGGGTAACCGGGACACCGAGGCCCATGGTGGTGGTAGTAGTCGGCATAGTCGTACTCGTCGTCGTCGGGGCCACGGTCGTGGTCGTGGTGGTTTTTCCTGGGGGTGGTCTGCGGGTCGTGGTCGTCGCGCCCGGCTGTGTGGTGGTAGTCGGTTTGGCTGCGTTCGCCCATGGCGGCGGGGTCGCCAACGATGGGACGACGACCAACGCCACCAGTAGGAGGGCAGCCAGAAACAGACCCGGCCATCGCATCGGCTAGACAGTCCCGGAGAAGATCGCCGCTGTCGGCGCAGCCCAGATCACCGTGAACGACCCTGCGGTGACGCCCTGGGTGCCGCCGAAGAAGTGGAAGCTGATTCCGACGTCGGCGACGGTTCCGGCGGTGACGGTGTCGTCATAGTTGAGGCACCCGAATACGCCGGTGAGGGTGACGTTGCCGGTGGTGGCCCGGTCGGCGGCGTCGAAGTAGAAGGTATTGGCGGTGCCCTGGTTGACGACCGGGCTGGCCAGTACCAGCCCGGTCGCGACCCACCCGGCAGCGTCGGACTTCTCGTTGCCGGTGACCCACTGGCCGGTGTTATAGCCGGTGAGGTTGGCAGCGACGTTCCGGTCGGGCGTGCCGGTGTTGCCGTACAGGGCGCACTTGACCGAATCGGAATCCAGGCCGGTGTAGCCGGTGGAGGAGTTGGCCAGCAGCGTGTCCGCGACGAACGCGCGAAAGACGTGGCTGCCTTCAGTGGCGGTCCAGGTCATCCGACTTCACCTGCCTCAGCGGTGATGGTGGCCGGTTCCGCATAGACCACGGTGCCGCCACCGGTCGGCTGCGGCGGGACGAGATCCTTGCGGGCCGCCTTCATCTCCTTCAGATGCGCCTTGGCCACCTTCAGGTTCTCTTCCTGCTGCTCGACCTTGCCGGCGAACCGGTCGATGGCCTCGTCGGCTTCCTGTTCGGTCAGCCCGGCCAGCGGGCTAGACTCACTCATGGGCAATCTCCTAGGAGGCGACATGGAGTTCGGGACGCTGAAGGTTGGCGACCAAACCTTCGAGGTCGTGGACTTGAAGCCGGAAGGCGGCAAGCTGTACCTCGTGGCCTACCGCTCAGGCCCGGCCGACTTGGCGGTATCCCGAGCGGAGTGGACGGCACCGGATGGCTCGCTGATCTGCGCCTTCGAGCCCTTCCACGTCAGCACGGGGGACATCGCCGACGCCCGGACTGCTGACGATGTGACTGTGTTCCAGGCCATCGCCATCAGCGAGGTCGTCCGCATTACCGAACCGAGCGGGGTGCCGATGGCCTACCTGCCAGTTAGTCGAGGCTCCATCGGGCGGTAGGTGCCAGTACGGCGGTGTCGTTGGAGCCGTCGGCGCGGGTGGTGATGACGGCCGAGATGGGGCGGCCTTCCCCGTCGCGCTGGACGAGCTCGCCGTTCTCGTAGTCCTCCCACTCCCGCGCGGTGACCTTGGCGTCGACGCCTTCCTGCAGCATCGGCGCGGTCAGGCCACGCAGACCGCGGCAGGGATGGAACTGGCTGGC
The DNA here is from genome assembly GCA_036505485.1 of Acidimicrobiales bacterium. Classification (GTDB taxonomy): domain Bacteria; phylum Actinomycetota; class Acidimicrobiia; order Acidimicrobiales; family VFJN01; genus DASXTK01. The sequence goes on along the minus strand of DASXTK010000267.1, from coordinate 11,294 downwards.
CGGCGTCCCCCGCGGGATGTGGGTCACCGCGGTCTCAGTGCAGTTGGGACACCACCAGTTCTGGACTGGTGGGGGTAGCAGAACCGGTCTCATACGCTCGCGCTCCCCTCGACGATCCCGGCGCCGACCAGAACTCCCTCGAGCTGCCCGGTTGCGCCGCTGGCGCCTTCGACCAGACCGGAAGCCGAGGCCGCCCCTTCGGTCCACCGCGGCGGCGGAACCGGCGGGGGGATGTCGAAGGTCGCGTTGGCGGCGGCGAGCGTGACCGAGGCGGCCCCTGCAACCACGCCGATCCCGGCGGCGGCGTCGGCGGCTATGAGGGTGATGCTGGCCGTGCCGGCAGTGACCTCGGTGAACGTCTGGAATGTCGCCGCGGCGGCCGTGACCGGGACCGCGGCAGCCCCCGCGTTCACACCGATCCCCGCGGTGGCATCGGCGGCGGCGACTGTGACCGCCGCTGGGCCGGCGTCGGCGTTGGTCATCGTCGCCGTCGAAACGGTCGCGTCCGCCGCCGTGACCGGGACGCTGGCCGCGCCAGCGTTCGCGGTGATGGCCACCGTGGCGTCCTGGGCGGCCACAGGGACGTTGGCAGCCCCAGCGGCTACACCGACATCGGCGACGGCGTCTGCGGCTGTCAGCGGGGCTGTGGCAGCCCCTGCAGCAACGGTGACAGCCACCGAGGCATCAGCGGCAGTGAACGGAACCGATGCGGTTTCGGCTTGGGCATTCGTCGCCCCGGTCGTGGTGACCGTGGCGTCAGCGGCGGCGAAGTTGACCGTGGCCGCGCCGGCGTCCACCGCGGCATCGACGGCGACGGCAGATACCGCGTCGAGCGTGACGGCAGCCGCTTCCGCGTTGATCCCGACCGCGATGGTGGCAGCGGCGGCTGTGAACCCGACGGTGGCCGTTTCGGCGTTGACGGTGGTCGCTGCGCCGGTCGTGACGGTGGCGTCGGCAGCGGCGACCGTGACGCTGGCCGATCCGGCGTTGATACCAACCGCGGCGACCGCATCAGCAGCTGTCGCCGGGACCGTTGCGCTACCAACGTTGACCCCGACCGCCGCGACCGCATCGGCGGCGGCGACCGTGACCGTGGCCGCCTCGGCGTTGACGGTGGTCCCGGAGGGCGGGGCGACGTTGACGGCGGCGACCTGCAGGTCGGTAGTGCCGGCCACCTTGACGTGGCTGGCCTTCAGCGAGCCGGCCCACCCGGCGGTCGCCTTGGACTTCTGCGTTGTCCAGTTGCTGCGGTCGCCGCTGGTCTCCCAGAACGTCGTCCCGCCCGACTCCCGCAGCCGCAGATACTTATGGCTGCCGAGAGAGAACGCGCCGACGTTGGTAATATCCTGGCTGCCGGCGACCTGCTCGACAGCATGGAGCTGGCCGCTGTTGTCGATCCCCCACCAGAGCTTGTCGCTGCCGCTGGCCAGCAGCCGGATGTACTGCTCACCGGTGGCGCTAGCGTCGATCTGGGCGACTTCCCAGATGATCTCAGAGCCGCGCAGGTTCCAGTTGTTGTCGGAGATGACCTCGGCGCCTGAGGGAACGACCAGATTCCCGCCGGCTTCGGTAGGACTGCCGCTGATGTCCCAGAGGGCGGCATCGATCGTGCCATCCCCGAAGTCATCGGCCAGCAGTTCGACTGGCGGGTTGGCGCCGCGGATGATCCGCGACCCGAGCCGCGACCGCTTCGGCCGGGGCTTGGTGGGTGCCCGGCGGGGGGATGGCATTGGCTACCCCCCGACCGTCAAGCGTCCCAGGACCAGTACACGTCGATGAGTTGGCCAGCGGTCGAGATCGGGAGCAACCCGACCCCGTTGGCCACCCCCGAGGGAATGAACAGCCCTCGGCCACCGAATGTCCAGATCACCCCAGACCCGATCGACGCGCCGATGGAGGCGCGGCGGATCTCGGTGCCAAGGGTGGGCGCGGTGCCGCTGTGGACGTCGCGGGCGGTCCCCGATGCCGTGAAACCCACGTCGCTTTCCTCGTAGGTGCCGGTCTTCGCCGTGGACGTTCCAGCGCTGGACAGTCGGCACAGTGAGATCTCGAACATCGTCACGCTCGTGTTGGTGATCCCGACCTCGACCAGCCACAACGCACCGTTCGCCCCGGCATACAGGCTTGCCGTTGGCAGCGTCGCCGACCCGATGCCGGTGGTGCGGTAAGAGGCAGCTTGCCTGGCCACTGGTTAGCCTCCAGGAAGGATCGAGGATGGCGGGATATTGGCGTAGGGGCCGCGGATGCTGAATTGCTCAGCCGGCCGCGGGGAACGCTGCAGCTTGTGCTCGAACACCCCGCCGCTGCCGGTGGCCGCCACGAACGCGATCGTCATGTACGCCTTCGTCGCCGCCGTGGTCAGCGTCGCCGTTGACTGGCCGGTGGCCCCCTGGGCAGCGAAGGTGGCCGACACCAGCCCGATCCCGCCGCCGGCGCCGACGTTGGTCCAGTTGTCCATCTGCTCGGTGATGCTGGTGTAGTTGCCGTTGGTGAGCACACCGAGCTGCGCGATGGTCGTGTCGGTCCCGGTCGCGATGATCTCCAGGATCAGACAGTCCGGTACGGTGGTCGTCACTCCGGGCCAGCTCGCCGCCGTACTCGAGGTAGCCGAACTCGCCACGGCCACCACATGCCACGGATTCCCGATGGTCGGGCAGCCACGGATCGAGATCGTCCGGGTCGCCGCGTGGTTGCTCGGGCCAGTCACCGTCGGCGCGCTTTCGCCTGCGCCTGCCCGTTTCCACAGCACGCTGAGTTGGGTGTTCACACCCTGGACGACCGGCGACACCGGGGTCGCATCGGAGGAGATATGCGCGTAGCCGCTGGCGGCGGGGGCGGCCTCGCCACCGGTGTTCTCACAGACGATGAGGACGATGTCATCCGCGGCCGTCGAGGCGTGCAGCGACGGTACCCACGGCGTTGCGGCGTCGACCGCGCCAGTCCCGACCACGGTTGGCGGCATCAGGCGTCTGAGATGTCTTCGGGCGGCGGGTACAACGCCACGTAACTCACGTTCGGGCCGCCTTCGGCGTCCAGGGTCTGGGAAGTGACGGTCCCGCCGGGGGTGGCGGTGTCAGTCGGGGTCCCGTCCAGGTCAACATGCAAGCTGGCGTCATAGCCACCGCTGGGGGAGACGGCCACTGACCGAATCCCCTCGGTGTTCGGGTTGGCCTCCTGGCTGACCAGGTCACCGAACAACTGGCGGGCTGAGGTCTTCCGGGTCGCATACTCCAGATACAGGGCGTCACAGCCCATGTCGGGGGTGGCGTCGGTGGAGAACCCGAACCGGAGCGCCGCCGCGGCCAGCTTGGTCGCGGTCCAGCCGTTGGCCTGAGCCCACATGGCGCACTGCCAGTACGGCTCGGTGGCGGAAACCACCGTGGGGCTCCCCGCGTCATAGGAGACACTGGCCGGGATCAGGATCGTCTCGGCGGTATCGTCCCAGCCGCGGACCCCGACGGTCCCAGTGCCAGTGCCGGTGCCGCCCCACATGGGGGTCAGCATCCGCACCCCGCTGATAACCTCGTCGTCGGCCAGGGTCGGGGCAGCCATCGGGAACTCGATATAGTCGGACGCGGCGACGGCGGTCTGGCACACCCCATCCGCCGACGCCGAAACCGTTGGGGGGACCTCGTCGACGGCATCGCGGGCGTTGGTCGCATTCCACGCGGCCAAGGTGCCGTTGGCGGTAAACACGCTGAAGTTCGTTGAGGTGCCGGACAGGGTCGGGGTGCCGGCCACATCGACGGTCAACAGCCGCACCTGGTGAGCGGTGAGGGGATACACGGTGTAGTAGGGCGACATGACCACGTCGTCGTAGTCGGCGGTCATGGTCTGAGCGACGTTCGCGCCCGCGTTCAACGGCCCAATCGTGCCAGCGGCGGATTGGCCGGTCAGCTCGGCCGCCGCCTGATCGGTGTAGGTGTCGGTGGCGGTCTCGAGCCGCCAGTCGGCGTGCCAGGTGGTGGTGTTGATCTTCAGCCGCAGATCAACCCACACCCAGGTGCCGGTCGCGGTTGTCCCCGACTGCCATGAGGTGGTGCCGGTGGTGCCGCACCGCACCCCATATTTGGAGGTCGAGGTGTCATAGAGAAGCTGGGCCACCACCGTCAGGGACGTGTTGACGATCTCATTGACCACAACACTGCCGGTGGCCGACACCACCCGGACATTCCAACCGAGCGACCCCGCCTTGGCGCCGACGTTCCCGATGCGCCGGTAAGCGGCGGCGCCCGACTGGATCACCCGGAACCCATAGCCGCCGTTGCGGGCCGAACCAGCCTGCACCAACTGGCTCGTCCCCCAGGTGCCCGCACCACCCGACAAGGCGGCCCCATACAGGGCTGCGGCGCCATTAGTGGGGCCAGTGCCGCCGCCATCGGTCCCGTGCTCGAACCCTTGCAGATGTGTGAGAGGGGCCACAACCGGGCTGCCATCGGCCCGGTAGACCACCAGCAGCGCCTCGCTGGTTGTGCTGTTCGATCCGCTGGTGGCCAGCGTCGCGGTCGACTCAAAGGTCTCGGTGACGGTGGTGAACTTGCGGGCCACGGCCAGGTTCCGGGTGCTCCCGGCCGCGGTGGTGACCTCCTGGACCTCCTCGAAGGCGCCCGTGTAGCCACTCCAGGTCGAGGAGACATTACTGTCGGCTGCGAATACCGCGAACGCCACGGTATTCAAGGCGGCGTTCAGGGCGGTAGTGCCGGTGGAGAGGGTGCCGCCGTTGGCTTTCGACCCACCCGTCGCCGATGTTGAGACCTCCAGCGGCACCACCGGATCGACGCCGGACAACTCGGCCACATAGAACGAGAAATCGACGCTGCTCGTGGCGGCGAGGGTGAGTGTCCAGGAGGTCTGGGAGGCCGCGACCTCGGAGGCCCTGAACGCATACAACGCCCCCGCGATTGCCGTGTCGGTGCCCCATCCCGACGGGATCGCCGACACACTCGTCCCCGGGCTGGACAGGAACAACACGATGGTGTTGCCGGCAGTCGTGCCAACCCCACCCGGGTTGTTCCCGCCGGTCAGGGGGATGACCAGCGATGTGGTGCCGCCAGGGTTGGCGGTCCCCCAGTTCTCCTGGATGGTGTCAGTCGTCAACGGGGGCGGTTCCTCTCAGGCTCTGGGGCGGGCGCCCCCTAACCCAGGGTGGCCAAACCCTGGGCTTATCTGACTTCTTACCTGGTACGGAGCAAGGTCGCAGTTCCATCGACGACCGTCGCCCCGATCGCGGGTGGCGTCGGATCGGACGCGCCGGTGGTGCCGGCGACCGTCACGGTGTATTCCTTGCCGTCGGTGACCGCGATCTCCTGATTGAGGGTCACCGCGCCCGAGATCGGACGGATCAGCCGCCGCAGCGGCCGGCCGAGGAAGTCGACCGTCGCCGTGGTCACCCGGCCGAGGTAGTCGAGCGCGTTGGTGCCTGGCGCCACAAGATCCCGGCCGAGGTAGTCGTCTCGGAAGCTGGTCGTTGCCACGGCTTACCCCTTGTCGCTGGACGACGCCGACTTCGGCGCCGACTTCGTGGCCGGGGCCTTCGGCGCCTCGACCTTGGCCGGCTCACCGGTCAGCTGCGCGGCCTGCGCCGCGTGCACCTCGGCGACCCGATCGGCGTCCGCGTCGGCGAGCTTCTGCCCGGCGTCCCGCTCCGCCTTCAGCGCCTCGATCTGCGCCTTGGCCTCGTCGGTCTTCGCCTCGACCTCGTCCAGCTTGGACACGTCGATCGACCCGGTGACCGTGCCGTCCTCGGATACGAACATGTGCATCTCCCCTCTCTTGGCGGGAGGCCCCTGTCGAAGGGACCTCCCACCCATCCAGGCTCAGGTCGGGATCAGGTCAGGTTGACGATGCGCTGCACGCCGGCGGTCTCGATCAGCATCGGCGTGAAATACCCGGCGTAGGCGACCTGGACACCTAGCACCGACGGCTCTGTCACCTGCAGGGCGCCGACCCGCTGCTCGTACACCTCAACCGCGGCCGTGGAGATCACCGCGCCGTAGTGGTTCGCCACCACCGGGTAGCTGGGCGAGCAGATCACCGGGATCCCGGAGATGCTGCCCACGACCCCGGAGCCGAAGTCGCTGGCGTTGAACCCGGGCGACTGCGCGTTCTGCGGGTTGACGGGCGCGAACAACTGCCCCCAGTTGCCAAGCCGGGCCGGGGGCACGACCAGCGCGACCCGTCCGACACCCTTGACGGTGGCGTACACGTTCGCGACGGCCGTCCACAGCGCTTCCGTGAAGCTCGTTGCGACCAGCGCGGCCGCACCGGCACCGGTCAGTTCCACGTTGTTGGCCTGCGCCTGCACCAGGGTCCCCAGCGCCGCCTCGGTCTGGATCGCGTACTGGGACGCCAGATCGTTGACGACCACATCCAGCATCGACGGCTGAGCGAAGTCGATGTCCTGACGGGACACGTTCACATACCCGCCGTAGGTGACCGCGGTGCCGGTCAGCCGGGTGATGGTCATCTTCTGGCTCGACAGCTCCGCCTTCTCATCCGCGGCCGCACCGGCGGAACCCTGCGCGGCGACCAGCGTCCGCTGGGTCACCTTCGGCCGGTACCACGTCGCGCTGGGGAGGTTGCGGGGGCCGAGGAAGTTGACCAGCGGCCGCGACGCGTCGATGAAGTTGACGACGTCGCCGATGATCGGGTCGGGCACCACACCCAAGTTGTCGGTCGTCTTCTGATGCGCGGCGGCGCGGGTGTACACCTCCAGGCGCTCCATCGCCTCCCGCGAACCGGTCGACGCGGAGATGTAGTCGGCCAGATACGCGCCGGTCGAGCGATACTCCACGGGGCCGTTGTCGACCTGGTTGCGGAGCCGGTCGAACTCGCGGTGGACCTCGGTGGCGCGCTGGCGGGCGGCGGTGGTCCGCGACCGCGACTCATACAGGTGCTTCAGCTGGTCGTCGAGGTTCTCAAGCCGGCTGCGGGCCTGGACGGTGAGTTCCTTCTCGTTGTCGGTGAGGTCGCGGTCGCCGTCCTGCGCGTTGGCGATGACCCCCTCGATGAACGCGGACCGCTCCTCGATCTCGCGCTCCAGGCGCTCGATCATGGCGTCTGAGTGGGTGGCGTTGGGCCTTACGGGCGTAGCGGGCATGCTGCTTTCTCCCTGAAGAGGGGTGGATGGGGGTTGGCCCTCTCGGCCAGCGGCAGCACCCGCTACGACCAGCCTCATTCTTCGAGGCGACCTGTGATCTGTAGGTGGTCGGTAGTGCTGAACAGCTCTTACGAACTACGGGCGACGAGCCAGTCTCGGAGCTCGTCGAGGTTCGGGGTGTCCAGCTTCGGCAGATCCGCCGGCTGAAGCGGCGCGTTGCGGACCGCGAGGACGCCCGCCCCCTGGTACGCCGGGTCCGGCACGAACGCGATGTGATCCAGGAACGCCTTTTTGATGCGCCGCGTCATCGTGCGCCGCTCGAACTCCTGGTCCCGCCCGCGGACAGCGAACCCAGCCGAAACGCCAAGCACGTCATCATCGGCGAGCGCCAGCGTCTCGTCGCCCAGCGGGGTCCGCGAGATCCGGACCTCGGCGACCAGGCCCTCCTGGCGGGCCGGATAGAACTTGACGGCTTTGCCGACCAACCGCCGGTCGTCGTGGTCGCGGTTACCTCGCACCCGGCCGGGCCGCTTCTCGATCCCGTCATAGGAGCCCCGCATGAATGTCTCGTTCCACATCTCGCCGCGGTACTCAACCAGCGCGGACTCCTCGTACGGAACCACGATCAGCTCGATCGTCCGCTGGGAGAAGTTCACCCCGGCCAGCTTGGAGTCTCGGTACTCGATCGGCGCCCGGAGCGTCTCGTCGTCGCCAGCGTTTCGCGTCTCGCCGCCGGTGCCGGGGAACTCACCCATCGCCGCGGCCTGCGCCATCGCCTTCTTCCGGGCCGCTTTCTCCGACTCCTCATCGCCCGGCGTGTACACGTAGCACTTGCCGGCGTCCCCCCACTTCCAGCCCGGCTTGTCCTCGTCCTGGCACCGCTTCAACGGCATGACCTACTCCTCACGAGCGTCCGCCACCGGTCAACGCCTCAGCAGCCACCAGGTCCTCGCCATCATCGTTTGCCGCCTCATCGGGTAGGTCCGCATCGGTCAGCCGCTCCATCACCCGGATCTCCGCACTACTCAACGCCCCGACGGCGACGAGCTTCTCGTACGCCTCCGCACGCTCCGGCAGCGCCGGCCGGGAGTATTCGTCCCGGTTCAACTCCACCGACTGGCCCCGCGGCAGCGCCCACCCCGACAGCGCCGCCATCACCCGCGTCGCCGCCGTTTTCAGATAGCGGCGGTCGTGGAAGTCGAACAGCTGCGTGACGTTCGAATACGTCATCGGCTCGTTCGTCGGAAGCCCCAGAAGGTACGGCGGAACGCCCAGAAGCACGGCGATCCGCGCCTCGTTGTACCCGGTTTGCTCGGATAGGGCCATTTCCTGGGGGGTCAGCTGCAGCGGGTTCGCCTTTACCCCACCGGACAGGACAGCGGGCTTCCACGGCTCGCCCATGTTCCGGATCCGGGACGCCCACCATTGCTCCAGCAGATCCGACGCCTGGGCCCGGGTCAGCAGCTGCTCGGTCTCCAGGACATACTTCGGGATTGCTCCGTCCGTGATCTCCGCCGCGTACCGCGCCAGCACCGACAGTTGCACCAGACGAGCACGACCGGACTCCAACGGACCGATACCGCGGGCGGTGTCGGTCGTCGACTTGTACCGGATGTGCAGGATCTCGTCGGTGACGTCCAGGCTGCCGATCTTGTAGATCCGCCGGCCGCCGCCCATCTCCACGGTCATCAGCGGCGGCGGGACCACCCGCAGCGTGGACGGCCAGCCGTCCGCCGCCCGGGCCATCGGCAGCACGAACGCCTCACCGACCGCCTGGAAGTCCCAGAACAGCTGTTTCGCGAACTCCGACCAGTCGGTGTAGATGTCGGGGTCCGGGTTCGTCATCCACGTCGTCGGCGGCAGCACCCGACCGCTCCGGGTGCGATACACCGGCATCGCCGAGAGCACCGAGGAGTTCAGGTCCAGCGCGGCCCACGCCACATCCGTCAGCTGCTCAAGAGTGGAACCGCTGCCCCACGCCGGTGTGGCCCACTGCGCGGGCCAGCCGTCCCACGGGGAGGTGACCACCGCCGCCATCCGGTTCTGCACCGGCCCCGCAGCCTCAAACTCAGCCTGGTTCGGGTCACCGGGACGGTACGTCGGACCCACCGAATCCGGGTTCTCCACCGTCGTGTTCGGGGTGGCGCCAGCCCCGGTCAACCACTGCCAGAGACTCACTGTGCCCCCTAGTAGCTAGTAGATGGCCGGCAGGGCGGCCTCGGCCTCCACAGCGGCCTGATCGAGCGCCATCACCGCCGCCACCGCGAGGTCGATCTTGCGGGGGCTGTTCTTGGCGTCCTTCGACAACCGGCTGCCGCGGTTGTCGACCTTGACGACACAATTGTCGACGTGGCGGGCCAACCGCGGGTCACCCGAATGGCTGAGAGTGCCGTTGATGACGGCCTCATAGAACCGCTGCGTGGCCGGGACCATTCGCGCTGGCGACTGCGGGAACTCGACCACCGGGAGGCCCTCATCTGCCAGGACCTGGAAGGTGCGGGCCCACCGGAACGGGTCGCACACGATCTCGCGGACCTGCCAGCGGCGGCAGGCATCCCTGATGGCGTCCTCGACCTGGGCGATCGGGACGCGCCAGTCCTCGCCAGCCTGGGGCGGCCGTTCCCAGCAAGCGGCCACGTCCACATGTGGCCGCTCGCCGACCTGCACCGCGACCAGCGCCGTCGAGTCGTTGGAGAACGACCCGTCGAACCCCAGCACCACCTTAGCCAGATCCGGGATCGGCCGGGGTTCGGCGCAGGCCGCCCACACGCCGAGCGGCAGCCACGCTTCCGACGTCGACACCCACTGGTTGCAGCGTTTGGTCCGGTACTCGTTCTCCGGGGTCCGCCGCACCGCCGACGAGAAGTCTTCCGGGTCGACCAGCACCGCGAACCCCGGGTTGGCCTCCCGCCACGTCGCCTCGACGCGATGGTCAGCTTCGGGGTCGGCCGGCTCCCACCACGCCATAAAAAACGACGGGTCGGCGACCTCCCCGGACGCGACCCGCCGGCCGTACTGGTACATGCCGTAGCACAACGAATCCCGGCCGGTCGAGTCGGATTTGACCCCGGCGGTGGTAATCCCGACCAGCAGCGGCTCCGGGCGGGCACCCTGCGCCAGCGCCATCACATCCCACAGATCCCGGTTCGGCTGCGCATGCACCTCATCGAAGATCGACAGGTGCGGGTTCAGACCCTCCTTCGTGTACGCCTCAGCCGACAGCACCCGGTACACGCTGCCCGACCGCGGCATCTCGATCGCGTCGCGGTACAGCTTCAGCTGCTCCGACAACTCCGGGTCGAGTTCGACCATCCGCCGCGCCGTCCCGAACACGATCCGGGCCTGGTTACGGTCCGCGGCCAGCGAATACACCTCGCCACCCTGCGGGCCCAGCACCAACCCCGCCAGCCCGATCCCCGCGCCCAGCGCCGACTTGCCGTTCTTCCTCGCGACCCCGATCAGCGCCTGACGGTGCCGCAGACGACCGTCAAGACGCCTTGCCAGCAGATGGGCCAGCAGCTGCCGCTGCCACGGGTACAGGTCGATCAGCTTCCCAGCCGGCGCCGCGATCGAATCCTTCGTGACCCGGCAGACCGCGCCGATGAACGTGGCGTAATCGTCACCGTCGCCGCGGCGGACATCGACCTTCGGGACCGGGGTCAGCCACCGCGGCGGCCATCCGCTACCGGCGCTTCTCCCGCTTGGCCTGGAGTTCCTCGAGCTGGGAGACACGCTTGACCTCCGCTACCCCCAGGCGAGCCCGGGCTGTCGGATTGAACCCAAGCGCCGACAGCGCCTCGGTGAACTGCTTCGACAACGCCACCAGCGCCCGCGCATCCGCCGGGTCGGTCGTCGCCCGATACCGCGCCCTGGCCGCGGCCAGGTCGTCGGCGATCCGAGCAGCTTCCTCGATCTGCTTGGCGTCGGTACCCGGCGCGATCCAGGTCAGGGCCGCGTTCCAAGCCATATCCCAAAGGCTACGGCCCTCCAACGCCAGATCAGGCGGGTATGGGGGTACTCCATCGGTCGCCCGGAGGGCTACGACGTTGCCAGGGTCAGGGAGTTTCCGGCCGCCGGTATCGCGCCCCGGGGAACGGCCGGTGCGGCGCTTCTGCTCCAACGGCTTGGGAGGCCGGCCCATGCTCACAACCTCCCAAGTGTCCAGTTTGTCGTTCTGAGACTTTGTGCGCGGGGC
>DASXTK010000266.1:0-7914 GCA_036505485.1 Acidimicrobiales bacterium | reverse complement strand
GACCAGTACCTGCTCAAGCCCTGGGATCCGCCGGAAGAGAAGCTGTATCCGGTCGTCGATTCGCTCATCGAGATGTGGTTGGCCAGCGGCGAGCAGTCCACCATCCAAACCCAGGTCGTGGGGCACCGCTGGTCGGCTCGGTCCTACGAGGTGCGGGACTTCCTGGCCCGCAACTCCGTGCCCTACCGGTGGCTTACCAGCGAGGAGCCCGAGGGTCGTCGACTGCTGACCGCGGCTGGCGTGGATGACTCCGGCATTCCCCTGGTGGTGACCGCCGAGAGCGATTATCTGGTCAATCCCTCGATCGGGGAGCTGGCCGACCGGGTCGGCCTGTCCACGACTCCGGCCACCGACTTCTACGACGTGGTGATCGTCGGGGGAGGACCCAGTGGGCTGGGTGCCGCGGTCTACGCCGCGTCGGAAGGCCTGCGCACTGTGCTGGTGGAGAGGGAGGCCACCGGGGGCCAAGCCGGCCAGAGCTCCCGCATCGAGAACTACCTGGGCTTTCCCGACGGAGTGACCGGCAGCCAGCTCACCGATCGGGCCCGCCGCCAAGCCCACAAGTTCGGCGCCGAGATCCTGACCACTCGTGATGTGGTCGGTCTCGACACGCGGGCGTCGTCACGGGTGGTGCGCTTCGCCGATGGCGGCGAGGTGGTGGCCCACACGGTGCTCCTGTCCACCGGGATCTCCTACCGCGAGCTGGGGGTGCCCGGTGCCGAGCCGCTGATCGGGCGGGGAGTGTTCTACGGCTCGGCGGTGACCGAGGCGCCGGAGTGCGCCGGCGACGACATCTACATCATCGGTGGCGCCAACTCGGCCGGGCAGGCCGCGGTGTTCCTGTCCCGACACGCCCGCAAGGTCACCCTGCTGGTCCGGGCCGACAGCCTCGAGAAGTCCATGTCGTATTACTTGATCCGTCAGATCGACGAGATCCCCAACATCGAGGTGCGTCTCAACACCGCGGTGACCGCGGTCCATGGTGACGACCACCTCGAAGCCCTCACCGTCTGCGACACCAAAGCCCAGGACGAGGAGACGGTCCCCTCCGGCTATCTGTTCGTGTTCATCGGCGCCGCTCCCCGCACGGAGTGGCTCGACGGCGTGGTGGACCGGGACGCGCGAGGCTTCGTACTCACCGGTCCCGATCTGTTGGTGGACGGCCATCGGCCACGGGGCTGGAATCTGGACCGCGACCCTTATTACCTGGAGGCGAGCGCTCCGGGGGTGTTCGCAGCCGGCGACGTGCGGGCCAACTCGGTGAAGCGGGTCGCGTCGGCGGTCGGCGAGGGCGCCATGGCGATTCAGCTGATTCACGGCTATTTGGAGCACCAATGAGCGAGACCGAGCGGTTGGCACCCGAGGAACTGAAGACCCTCTTCCTGTTCGAGCAGCTGAGCGACCAGCACCTGTCCTGGCTGGCCGACCGCGGCCGGGTGGTCGAGTACCCGGCCGGAGCCACCATCCACGCCGAGGGCTCGCCGTCGTCCTGTTTCCTGGTGCTGCTCTCGGGGATGATGGTGATGACCCGCCGGGTGCAGGGCGGCGAGCTCGAGCTGTTCCGCAGCGACTATCGCGGCTCCTACACCGGCGCCTTCGACGCCTACCTGCCCGACGACGGCGTCCCCAAGATGTACGTCACGACGGCTCGGGCCGTGACCGACTGCCGCCTGTTCGAGCTCCCGGCCGCTGATTTCGGCAAGGCGGTCAGGAAGTGGTTCCCCATGGCCGCCCACCTGCTGGAGGGCAACTCCATACAGGGCCGGTTCGCCAGCGAGACCATCGAACGCCACGAGCGGCTGGTGGCCCTGGGGTCGGTGACCGCCGGCCTCACCCATGAGCTCAACAACCCGGTGGCCGCGGTGATCCGGGCCACGGCCAGCCTGCGGGAACGGCTGAAGGGCATGCGCACCCGGGTCGGCATGCTGGCCCGCGGTGGTCTCAACGCCGACCAGCTCGACACCCTCGTCGACCTGGTCCGCGCCGCTCTGGAGCGCCGGGGCACCATCCCCCGGCTGTCTCCGTTGGAGGCGTCCGACCGCGAGGACAAGCTGGCCGACTGGCTCGACGACCACGGGGTGCCGAACGGCTACGAGCTGGCATCGGTCCTGGTCGCCGCCGGTCTCGGGGTCGAATGGACCGAGGAGCTGGCCAGCAGGATGCCGCCGGACCATCTCCCGGCCGCGCTGAGCTACGCCGCCACCGTGCTCGAGGGCGACAGCCTGCTCGACGAGATCGCCGAGGCCGCGGGACGGATCTCGACCCTGCTGGCCTCGGCCAAGCAGTACACCCAGATGGACCGGTCCCCGCTCCAGACCTTCGACGTGCACGAAGGTCTCGATGCCACGCTGACCATGCTGGGTCACAAGATCGGCGACCGCATCGAGATCGTCCGCGATTACGAGCACGGCCTCCCCAAGATCTCCGCCTATCCCGGGGAGCTCAACCAGGTGTGGACCAACCTCGTCGACAACGCGGTCGATGCCATGGACGGGCACGGCACCCTGACTGTGCGCACCCGGGCCGACGGCGACGAGCGGCTGCTGGTCGAGATCGGTGACACCGGCCCGGGCGTGCCCGAAGCCATCCGCCACCGGGTGTTCGAGCCGTTCTTCACCACCAAGGACATCGGCCATGGCACCGGTCTTGGCCTGGACATCGCCTGGCGGATCGTGGTGGGACGCCACGGTGGTGACATCCGGCTCGAGTCGTCGCCGGGCGACACCCGGTTCCAAGTCATCCTCCCGATCCGCGAACATATGGCGAATGGGGAATGAACGCAGTAGTACTTGCCTGCAATGAGTGACCAGGAACAGGGCGCTGTTTCACGCACCGTGGAAGATGACCGACCGCTCGTCGTCGAGCTCGGCGATGCTGTCGCCCACGACCCGGCGGTGACCGGAGGCAAGGCCGCGGCGCTGGCCCGGGGTTCCGCCGCCGGGCTGGCCACGCTGCCCGGGGTCGTGCTCACCACCGCCTTCTGTGATGCGATCGACGGCGGTGAGGACGTCGCGTCGCATGCCGCGGTGCGCGAGGCCTTCGATCGGGCCAGCGGTGACGAGAAGGACCTGGTGGCCCGGAGCTCCTCGGTCGTCGAGGACATGGCCAACTCGTCCATGGCCGGGCAGTTCGAGTCGATCATCGGCATCACCGGCTTCGACGCCTTCTGCGACGCGGTCTCGGCGGTTCTGGACTCCCGGGAACGGGCCGGCGCTGCCGACCAGCCGATAGCGGTGCTGGTCCAGCCGCTGATCGAACCGCAGTACGGCGGGGTGATGTTCGGGATCGACCCGGTGTCGGGCCGAACCGATCGCCGGGTGGTCAGCGCCGTCACCGGAGGACCGGAACCGCTGGTCAGCGGGGAGGTCGACGGCTCGCGCTACGTGCTCGATCCGTCCACCAACAAGGTGCTCGACTTCGAGGCCAACGACGGGCCCAAGCTGGGGACCGCCGACCTGCGTCGTCTCGTGGCGTTGTCCGCCGAGGTGGCCTCGGTCTACGGCGGACCTCAGGATGTCGAGTGGGCCATCGCCACCGACAAGCAGCTGTGGCTGCTGCAGTCGCGTCCGGTCACCACCGAGATCCGGGGCGTTCCCCGAGGCCCGGTCTACGGCCCCGGTCCCGTGGCCGAGACGTTCCCGACGCCGCTCACCGAGTTGGAACGTGATCTGTGGGTTCCTCCGCTGCTGGAGGCGGTGGCTCAGGCGGTGATCCTGGCCGGCACCGCCACTCCGGCGGAGGTGGCGGCCAGCGATGTGGTGGTCTGCGTCGACGGCCATGTCGCCATCGATCTGAAGCTCGCTGGCGAGATCAAGCCCAAGCACGGTTGGGCTTACAAGCTCAACCCCATTCCGGCCATCCAGAGCCTGCGGGGAGCGTGGCGGATCGGCCGGCTCCGCTCGGCGTTGCCCCGGCTGGCCGAGAACCTGCTCGACCGGACCGATTCCGATCTCGAGGCGGTTCCGCCGCTGACCAAGCTGACCAGCCGGCAGCTGATCGCGCTTCTGCACCGCAGCCAGGACATCCTCCGGGCGCTGCACGCCCACGAGATCCTCATGGGAATGCTCACCGACACCGGCGGCAATCGCATGACCGGGGCCTCGGTGGCGCTGCGCATGCTGGCCGAGGCCCGGGAGGACGGGCTGACCGACAAGGAGATCCTGGCTCGGAGCCCAACCGTCCTCGCGCTCACCGGGCCCCAGGTCGCGGCGGCGCCGGAGCTGCCGGCCGAGGCCACCCCGCTGTACGTGCCCACCGCCGCGCCCGACTGCCAGCAGTGCAGCGACAACGGCATCCTGCGCGAGGCCCTGCGCCTGCGGGTTCGGTGGGTCCAGGAGGTGTCAGGCCGGTCAGCCTGGGAGCTGGGCGAGCGGCTGACCAGGACCGGAGAGCTCACCGAGCCCGAACTGATCCGCCACATGACCCTCGAGCACGTCGAGGCCGTCGCCACCAAGCGAGCCGTGGTGATCCCGAAGCTGGTGGCCAACCACAGCCACGAGTTCGGGTCGCCGCTGCCGGCCTGGTTCCAGCTGTCCGACCTGGGTAAGCCCATCCGGGCCCAGTGCGCCAAGGAGGTCGGCGGCGGCACCGGCGCCGGCGGAGGGGTGGCGTCCGGTCCGGTCACGCATGATGCCGAGGATCCGCCGAACGGCTCGGTCCTTGTGACGACGACGTTGTCGCCCGGGCTGGGGCCGCTGTTGCCGCGGCTCAAGGGGATCGTGTCGGAGACCGGCTCGGTGCTGTCCCACCTGGCGATCCTGGCCCGGGAGGCCGGCGTGGCCACAGTGGTGGGCTACACCGGCGCCAGCGACGACCTGCCCGAAGGGGCGGTGGCGCTGGTGGACGGCGACACCGGGCGGGTCACCCTCCAGGACGAAGCGAAGGACAAGGAGTCCGCAGCATGAGGATCATCGCTTGGCTGGCCGGACTCGGCACGCTGCTCGCCGGAGCGGGGTACATGGTCGTATCCCTCAACCGCTGGGAGTGGAACCGGGCCCTGTTCTTCGGCTTGATCGTCGTCATCGCCGAGATCGGGCTGGCGACCGGGCTGGTGCTGCGACGGCTGGCTCGGCTCGAGTACACGCTTACGAGCGCCGGGCAGGATCCCGCGGTCCGGGCCATCATCCGGCAGGCCCGGCCGCCGTCGCCGGACCGGTTCGCCTGGCTGCGGGAGTCCACCAGCGGGCTCAACGTGTTCATCACCTTCCTGGTGGGCGGCGGGGTTCTCATCTCCGGCGTGGCCTGGGTGGTCGACAAGGTTGCGTCGCGGTCGTCGTCGCCCATGGGTGAGGAGAAGCTGGCCCGCCAGCTCGACCCGATCAGCTATCCCTCCGGCGGCCTGCTGCTCGACGACATCACCGTGCTGGCCCAAGAGGTTCCGGGTGCGAACGACGACCAGATCCGCCAGCTCCTGCGCCGCGGCGGGCGCCAGTGAGCAAACTCTCTCCTCAGCGCCTCGCGCTTGGGGCAATAGGGCTCGGAATCGGCGTCGCCGGAGTGCTGGCGCTGCGTGAAGCCACCCTGTCCACTCACGACGAGCGGATCTCGGGGCGGATGGAGCTGGTGATGTCGGCGTCCACCAAGGGCGGCGAGGCCACCCAGACCCTCGACGAGATGGTCCAGGCCCAGCTGCTGTCGTGCCGGCTCGAGGTCACGTCCGATCTGGACGGTCCGCTCGAGTCGCTCGGGGATGGGCGGTACCGGGTCATCCTGAGCCCCGCGCTCGACCACACCGACCGCAAGCAGTTCAAGGGCTGCGTCGAGGACTGGTTGATCGACCACGTCCGGATCAGCGTGGTCGAGCTCAACCAGATCGACTGACGTCGCTCGGCTCTACTCCTGGAGGACCGACAGGATGTTGCCGGCCGGATCCTTGAACCAGGCGATGAGCGGACCCCCGCCGCGGTGGATGCCCTTGTCGTCCTGGTCCATGCCGTCGTAGCGCTCGAACTGCACGCCCTTGGCGGTCAGCTCGTCCACGGCCGCTTCGATGTCGGCCACCGGGAAGTTGAGGATGGTGAACGAGGCCGGCTCATGGTTGGGCTTGGGGTAGGCCAGGACCTCGGTGCCGCCGGCGATGTGCAGGTTCAGCAGTTCGTTCTCCTCGGTGACGTTGAGTCCGAGGGTCTCGCCGTAGAACTTCTGCGCCGCGGCCACGTCGTTGACCGCGAACCCGCTGAATGCCTTGCTGTTCGCAAACATGGGATCTCCTTCCCAGGGTTGTCTGGGGGTAAGACCCCGCGGCGCCCCGGAACTCACCGGTCGGCGCGGTGGGGTGCTCAGGACCGTGAGCGAGGGCCTGGTCACGGGGAGATGGCGATGATGTCCACTTCGAAGGCCAGCGAGGCGCTCGGGGGAATCGGGCCGGCGCCGTTCCGGCCGTACGCCAGATCCGAGCCCATGACCAACCGTCGCCGTTCCCCGGCCTTGGCCCCAATGAGACCCTGCTCCCAGCCCGGGATCACGGAGCCCTCGCCCAGCGTCACGCTGAACGGCTCGCCACGCGACCAGGACTCGTCCACCACGGCCCCGTCGGCCAAGACCAGGACGTAGTGCACGGTGACCTGGTCACCCACCGCCGCGCCCTCGCCGGTCCCTTCTATGAGGGTCTCGATCTCGAGGGCGTCGGGAGCCAGGTCCGCGGGTGGAGGTGCCACGTCAGGCGCCCCTCGAGCGATCACCGGATCATCGGTCACGTTGTCTCCAAACTCGCTGGTCGTGGACGTCGGTCGCTCCCGCACACCCGTCGTCGGAGTTGTTGTCGGCAGGCTCACAGACGATTCCTGCGCACACCCACCAAGAGCGATCCAAACCACCCCACCCAAGAACCCCACAACCCACCGATGCGCCATCCACCCCGGACAGTACCGGTGCAACCTTGCGGGGGTGGACGTTCTCGCCCGAATCACCGCAGCTCCGCCAAGCGGCCGAAACCACATGTCAAACCCCGGTCAACCGCCGCCTCGGCGATGAGGTCACAACCCGCCTACGCCACCACAATCTTCGCGACGGTCGTTTCCGGGTGAAAGATCGCGTCGATGTTCGCGGTGACGCGCCGAGTGTCCATCTCCAAGGCGATGGCGGCGCCACCGATGATGTATATGGTGGCCTCGACGTCTTTGTCCTGCAGCCGATGACCGAGTTCCGTCAGTAGCGACTTGATCTCGTCGGCGGAGAGTTCCTGACGCGGCATCACGCTGTCTCCAGGGCGTTCGCGTCGAGCCAGATCCCGCGAACCGAGTAGTCGATCGGCGTCCGTTGCATTGTGCGAGCCGTGAGGATCGGGTCCGCCAGAAGCGGAAACCACCACGAAGGCAAGGGCGGAGTTTTGGTCCAGCCTGGGGCCTCAATGCCTCGGAGGCGACACTCCCGGCTGACGACAACTGCCAGCAAGACGTCCCAGCGCTGACTTCCGGTACTGGGAGGCTCCGAAAGACAACGGGCAATGTCAGCTGGTCGGCTGAGTGTCCGAAGGTCTGCGACCAGCCTGCCGATCATTCGGAGCGCGAAGTCTTCGTCGCACCGTCCGAGCTCCTCTCGGATCGAGACTGCGGTCTCGGATGCAGCTACCCAGGTACGACGAGGTCGACCAGCGCCGGGACGGTAACCGCCGCGTGGATCGGGCCTGATGCGCTTGCGGATCGTCGACGCCGCCCGTCCGTCGTCGGCCAGCGCCTCGACTGCGGCTCGGATGACGGCAGCAACGCTCGTACCGTGCTCCTCCGCCAGCTCGCGCAACGCCCTCGCGTGCTCGTCCGGCATTGTCGCTGTGATCCGTTCCACCCAGCCATGGTATCCAAAATCAAATGCAGCACACGATTTCATCGAGGCGAAGCGACGTTCGGGCTTGGGTTTTGGCTGGGAGGCTGGGGGGATGAGTGTTGCTGGGCCTTCTTGGTCGGAGATTGCTGGGTG
>DASXTK010000265.1:0-14383 GCA_036505485.1 Acidimicrobiales bacterium | reverse complement strand
GCTATAAGCGCGAGAAACGCCTCAATTTCGGTGATTTCAGGGGTTCTTGCAGGTGCTCGACTTGTGGCCGATCTCCTCGACCGGGATCTGGTAGTAGGTGCCGTCGGGGCAGGTCAGCTTGGAGTTCAGCTCGTGGAAGGTGCCCTCGGGGGCCTCGTAGCCCGGGACCGTCCACGTGTGCACCATGTATCCGGTGTAGTCGATCAGCCGACCGCCGACTGCCGAGCACATCTCCGGCGTCACGTTGTCGAGGTCGGCGCCGAGTGGGGTGTCGACGCCGCCGTCGGGCCGGCCGACGATGCACAGGTTGGTGTGGTAGTGCCAGTGGTCGTTGGGTCCGATGAAACCCTCGGGCTCCTGGTCGCTGATCACCATGTACATGAACCCGGCCAACGGCGAGTCGGGCGCCAACCCGTCGTAGATCAGCAGTGGATCGTCGATGTCGCCTGGGTCGACCACCCCATCGGCGTTCAGGTTGAAGTCCGGCGGCGAGAAGTGGGTGCCCAGACCGGGGACGAACGGACCGGCCCGCCGGTAGCCCGCGGCCTCGGCCGCGGCGATGGTCGGATACTGCTCGATCAACCGGGAAGTACCGGCCAGCTGCACCGCCAGGGCGGCCTGGGTCTCCGCATCGATCTCGACATCTCCGGCGCCGTGTTGGTGACCGTTGCCGAGCAGGGAGAAGCCCTTGTCGTCGGCCGGGGCCGCGCCGCCGTGGGCGTGGCCGGCTGCCGCTCCGGTGGCGTCGGCTGCGGCGTGGTCGCCGTGGCTGTCGGCCGCGTGGTTCCTGGCCTGAGGGGTCGCGATCACTGCGGAGGTCATGGCGAGAACCGCCATTGGGACCACCGCAGCGAACGCGCCCCCGTTGATCTTGAGGAGACCGGGTCGCAGCAGCAGGGAGACCGCCATCAGCACGGCGATGATCTCGAAGGCCACCGCGGCTCCGTCGACTGCGGACACCGACTCGGCGTGGTGGGCATGGGCGCCGAACGGCAGCCCGATGGTTCGGCTCACGGTCCAGATCGCCACCAGAGCGATGTTGGACGCCACGGTCAGACCCACGGCCCAACGCGCCGGCCGCAACACCAGGGCGACGGCCAGACCGATCTGGAGCCAGCCCGAGACCAGGAAGCCCCAGCCCTCCAGGGCCGACTCGCCCAGGTGGGACGGCGCCATCACCAGATGGATGACACCGGCGCCGACCAACAGGGCCCCGAGGGCCCAGCGGTCCGGACCGGCCAGGTCGAAGGCGGCGGACGGGGCGGTGGCCGCGTCCGCCGCCCGCTCGGGCGCGTCGGTATCGTCCAGCGCCGGAGCGGCGTCGGCCTCCAGCTCGCGATCGACAACGTCAGTCATCAGAACCCCCCGATACGTCTGCCTGCCGTGCCCAGCGTCGCCGAACGCCAAGTCACGTCAGCGTAAGGAGGGGTCCGAGATGTGTCAACGGTCACATCTCGTAGGACCCAGGATCGACATACTCTCGTCACCACCAGTCCATTCCATTGGGGGGAACCTGAGCCATGACTTCGGGGGTAGAAGAGCCGGACGACGAGGCTGTCGACCAGCCGGCCGACGAGAAGCCGGACGTCGCTGAGCCGTCGCCCGGCTTCGGGTCCGACCTGCTGGCCGTGGCCGGGCTGGCCTCGATCGGCGCCGGTGCCATCCACGCCACCGCCGCGGGGCTGCACAACGAGCACCGCCAGGCGCTCTGGGCCTTCATCGGCGCGGCGGTGTTCCAGATCGGCTGGGGCGCGCTCACGATGCTCCGCTCACGCCGCTGGTTCGTGCCGGTGGCCCTGCTCGGTGCCGCCGGCAACACCGCCGCGCTGGGCGCATGGATCCTGGCCAAGACCAACGGCATCAGCTTCATCGACGGGCTGGAGCAGTCCGAGAAGGTGCAAGCCGCCGACGGGATCGCGGCCTCGCTGGCCGCCATCGCCGCTCTGGTGGCGGTGGCGGCGCTGGTCCAACGCGTCGACGTCCGCTCCCGGTTCGGACCGCGGCTGGTGGGCGCGGCGGCAGTGGCCGCCATGGCCGTCACCCTGCCGGGCATGGTCTCGGCCGGCGAGCACCAGCACAGCGAGGGCGAGGCTGCTGCCCACAGCCACGGAGACGAAGCAGTGGCCACCGGTGCAGCGGCGGCTGACCCCGGCCACAGCCACGAGGCTCAAGCCGTCGCGCCCGTGCCCTACGACCCGACCCAACCCATCGACCTGGGCGGCGTCGAAGGCGTCACCCCCGAACAGCAGGCCCGGGCCGAGAACCTCATCGCCCTCACCTTGGCCCGCCTACCCCAGTTCGCCGACATCTCCACGCTCGAGGCTCGAGGCTACTTCTCCATCGGGGACTCGATCACCGGTGAGGAGCACTACATCAACTGGTCGCTGATCGACGACGACCACATCCTCGACCCCGACTACCCCGAGTCGCTGGTCTACAAGGTCAACCCGGACCGCACTCGAACCTTGGAAGCGGCCATGTTCATGCTCCCCAACGGGACGACCCTCGACGACGTCCCTGATGTCGGCGGAAACCTCACCCAGTTCCACATCCACGACAACCTGTGCTTCAGCGACGATCCGGTGGCCCCCAAGGTGGCCGACGTGATCTCCATCGGAGGCGAGTGCCGTCCGCCGTTCACGAAGCCGGCCGTGGTCCCGATGCTCCACGTGTGGATCAAGCCTCACCGCTGCGGGCCGTTCGCTGCCCTGGAGGGTGTCGGCGCCGGCCAGATCAAGGAGGGCGAGGAGCGTCTTTGCGATACGGCCCACGGTTCGCACTAGCCCGGGCCCGGCGGCTGTCCCGAACGATCAGGACCACGATCAGCCCGAGTCCACCCACGATCAGGGCCAATAGGCCGAGCTGAAGCGCGCCGCCACGGTCCCCGGCCTCGGTTGGAGCGTGGCCGGAGTTGGGCCGCGGGATGATGTGCGGCGGCTCGTAGCCCGGCTGGGTCGTCGAGGTGGTGGTCGATGGACGGTCACCGGTCGGAGCCGTGGCCGCGCCGGTCAGCGCGAGCACGGCCCCGAGCAGCATTGCGACGAGTACGAGCTTCCGAGGTTCAGCTCGGCGGTTGGTAGTCACCAGGCAGGACGATGGTCTTGGTCTCCAGGAAGGCCGACAGACCCTCCGGGCCGAACTCACGGCCGAGGCCCGATGCTTTGAACCCGCCGAAGGGTTGCTTCAGATCGATGGTGGCCATGGAGTTCACACCGTAGGTCCCAGTGCGGACCTGCCGGGCCACATCGATGCCTCGCTCCACATCGCTGGTCCACACCGATCCCGACAGACCGAAGTCGCTGTCGTTGGCGATCCGCACCGCGTCGGCCTCGTCGTCGTAGGCGATGACCGCCAGGACGGGACCGAAGATCTCCTCCTGGGCGATGGTCATCTTGTTGTCGACGTCGACGAACAGGGTGGGCTCGACGTACCAGCCCTTGGGCAGGTCGGCGGGACGACCGCCGCCCACGACCACCCGGGCGCCCTCGGCGTTGCCCTTCTCGATGTAGCCCAGGACCCGATCCCGCTGGCGCTCGGCCACCAACGGGCCGACGGCGATGGTCGGATCGGTGGGGTCGCCCACCGTGGTGGCCTTGACCGCCTCGGACAACGCGTCCACGACCTCGTCGTAACGGGACCGCGGCGCCAGGATGCGGGTCTGGGCCACGCAGGCCTGGCCGTTGTTCATCAGCGTCGAGGGCATGAGCGTGGGAATGTGGGTGGCCAGGTCGGCGTCGTCGAGCAGGATCGCCGCCGACTTGCCGCCCAGCTCCAGGGTGACCCGCTTCAGCTGCTCGCCACAGATGGCCGCCACCTTGCGGCCGGCTGCGGTGCTGCCGGTGAAGGTGACCTTGTCGACGCCGGGATGGCGCACCAGGTACTCGCCGATCTCCCGACCGGCGGGCAGGATCGACACCATGCCCTTGGGCAGCTCGATCTCGTCGAGGATCTCCGCCAGCAGGTAGGCGTCGAGCGGGGTCTCGGGCGAAGGCTTGAGCACGATCGGCGACCCGGAGGCCAGCGCCGGGCCCAGCTTGCAGGCGATCTCGAACAGCGGCACGTTCCACGGGACGATGCCGGCGGTGACCCCGACGGGCTCCTTGCGGACCAGCACCGGACCCAGGGCGCCAGCGCGCCGCTCCTCGAAGGGATAAGTGCGGACCAGCTCGGCGTAGCCGTCGAAGATCATCGTGGCCGAGAACACCTGGCCCAGCAGCGAGAAGCTCGCAGGGGTGCCCATCTCGTCGGTGATCAGCTCGGCGATCTCGGCGGACCGGGCCATGATCGCCTGGTTCAGCCGGCCCAGCACGTCGGCTCGCTCGTCGGGCGTGAACTGCGAGTAGGGGCCGGTCAGGGCCCTCTGGGCCGCGGCGACCGCGGCATCGACGTCGGCCTCGCCGGCCACGGGGACCGTGGCGATGACCTCTTCGGTCCGGGGAGAGATGACCTCGATGGTGTTGGTGGTGGAGGGCTTGACCCACTCGCCGCCGACATAGAGCACGTCCTTCGATTCCATGTCTCTCCCCTCGCTCGCAGTTCCCCACTCACCCGCCTACCTGACGGAGTGTCAGGTAGTGTGCCACGGCCTGGTGGCGGACTCCTACCTGCCCGGGGGACAGAAGTGTGACCGATTCGGCCAGCGGTGACGACGCGCTGACTGCGGCGGTGTTCGACGAGGGCTTCCTGGCCGGCGATCCCTTCCCCCACCTGGCCCGGCTGCGGGCCGAAGCACCGGTGGCGTTCGACGCGGCCCAGGGGGTGTGGGTGCTGTCCCGCCATGCCGAGGTGATGGCCGCCGCCCGTGACCCGGCCACGTTCTGTTCGGGCCGCGGCATCCTGCTGTCCGAGATCGGCGTCGACTACCCCAGCCCGCCGACGATGATGCACACCGACCCGCCGGACCACACCCGCTACCGCAAGCTGGTGCAGCCGGCCTTCGCCCCAGCGGCGATACGGCGGATGGAGCCAGCGATCCGGGCCCAGGCCGAGGCCGCCGTCGCTGGGTTGGGGCTGGGGCTGGGAAGTGGAACCGTCGAGCTGGACGTGGTCGCCGAACTGGCCGTGCCTTTCCCCCTGCACGTGATCGCCAACCTGCTGGGCGTCCCCGACGAGGACTGGCCCCGGTTCTACGAGTGGTCCGAGGCCGCCATACCGGGAGCCACCGACCTGCCCGAGGAGCGGGTCATGGAGCTCATGGGCGAGATGGTCACCTATCTGTTGGCGGTGGCGGCCGAGCGTCGCAGCGAGCCCCGGGACGACGTGGTGTCCCGGCTGGCCACCATCACCGTCGACGGCGATCAGCTCGACGATGCCGAGCTGGCCATGTTCCTGGTCCAGCTGCTGGTGGCCGGGAACGAGACCACCCGCAACGCCCTGTCCGGTGGGCTGGTGGCCTTCGCCCAGCAGCCCGAGCAGTGGCAGCGCCTCCGGGACGATTTCGCGGGGTTGGGGTTGTCCGCGGTGGAGGAGACCCTTCGCTGGACCAGCCCGGTCGTCTACTTCCTGCGGACGACGACGGCGGATGTCGAGATGGGCGGCCGGACCATCCCCGCGGGGTCGCCCACGATGCTGCTGTACGTGTCCGCCAACCGT
This sequence comes from Acidimicrobiales bacterium, assembly GCA_036505485.1. GTDB lineage: Bacteria > Actinomycetota > Acidimicrobiia > Acidimicrobiales > VFJN01 > DASXTK01. The sequence goes on along the minus strand of DASXTK010000265.1, from coordinate 8,791 downwards.
GACGAGGGGGCCTTCGGGCCCACGGCGGACCAGTTCGACGTCGGCCGCGAGTCGAACCACCACATGGCTCTGGGATCCGGCCCCCACTTCTGCCTCGGCGCCGAGCTGGCCCGGGTGGAGCTGCGGATCATGCTCGAGACCCTGGCCCAGCGGGTCGGGCGCTTCGAGCTGATCGGCCCGATCGAACGCTCCATGTCCCTGGTCATCGCCGGCGTCCGCCACGCGCCCCTGCGCCTCCACCCGTCTTCCTAGCCCGAGGTGATGGTGCCCACCCGAGCGAGCTTGAGGCGATCGTGGCCGTATCCGGCCACTATCGCCTCAGCCGCTCGATGGTGGGCACCATCACCTCGGGGGAGCGCACGACAAGGACATCTGCGATGGCGGCACAGACCTCGCCCGGGGAGTGCACTATCTGCTCGTAGACGAAACGCAAGGTGAGCCAACCACGTCGAGCGGCCTCCGTGTCCCGCTCATGGTCTCGCTTCAGATCCTCGATCCGTGTGTGCCAGCGTCGGCCGTCGGCCTCGATCAGGAGCTTCCCGTCTGGATAGGCGGCGTCGACCAGTCCTCTCAGATCCCTGCGGCCGGGGAGGGGAAACTGGCGCCGCGGCTCTGGAAGACCTCCCGCGGCAAGCGCGGCGAACAGCACTCGCTCGAGCTCGCTTTCCGGCGGGACGTAGCCAGCTCCTCGGGTGTCGAGCACCCGCGCCAATTTGGCCATACCAGGCTTACCGGGTCGGAGCACCTCCCGGAAGCAGGCAGCTGTGCGGGCGAGCGTCGTCTTCCTCGTAGCTATCACCTCGTCGGCCACCCGGCTGAGGTGTTCCTCGCCCACTGTGGCAGCAAGTTCTATGACTGCTCGCTCCGCGGTGCAGACCGGCAGGTCAAAGATGGTCGTGACTCGATGTGGTTTGAGGTCGTCGATCTGGTGGACGAACACTCGATCGAGCCGAGCGTGCCCGCCATGAGCAACGGTCAACGTGATTGGCCACCGAGAGACGAGGTGGACGTCGTGGAGGTGAAGCGCGGACTCGTGGGTAACGACTGCCGACGGACCGACCGCGAGGTACGCGCACCACACGCATTGCAGCCACGATCGCTCCGCGCCAGCGATGATGTAGACGCCGGGATGGCTCCGCTCCCAGATCTCCTTTGTGACGCGGCGCTGCATCGTCGAGTCGCTGACGCCCAGCGCCAGGGCTTGGGAACGGGAAAAGGCGCCGCATTGCCGGGCAGCAAGGAGGCCGAGAGCCGCCTCCGCCCCTCGGACCTTGAGCGTGGAAGTTGATGTCATGCCACAGATCATCACTACAGGGTCTGACAATTAAGACCGAGGAGGATGCAACCGATCTGAGGCGATAGTGCCCACCCGAGCGAGCTTGAGGCGATAGTGGCCGTATACGGCCACTATCGCCTCAGCCGCTCGATGGTGGGCACTATCGCCTCAGGGAGAAAAGCGCGAAGGCGTCGAGGGTGTCGGGGTTGGCCAGGCTGCCGCGGCTGGCGGCGGTGTCGGGCGGCACCCCGGACAGGATCCGCTTCACCGGGATCTCCAGCTTCTTGCCCGACAGCGTGCGGGGGATGCCGGGCACGGCGTGGATCTCGTCGGGGACGTGGCGGGGCGACAGCTCGGAGCGCAGCGCCGCAGCCAGCGAGGACCGCAGCTTGTCGTCCAGTTCGGCGCCGTTCACCAACGCCACGAACAGCACCAGTCGGCCCGGGCCACCGTCGGGATCCTCGTCCTCCAGATGGACCACCAGACTGTCGGCGATGGCCGGGTTGGACTCCACCACCGAGTACAGCTCGGCCGTCCCCATCCGCACGCCGCCCCGGTTCAGCGTGGCGTCGGACCGTCCGGTGATGCGGCACGACCCGTCCTCGTACACCGTGATCCAGTCGCCGTGGGTCCACACCCCGGGATGCCGCTCGAAGTAGGCAGCCCGGTAGCGGGTGCCGTCCTCGTCGTTCCAGAACCCGACCGGCATCGACGGCATCGGCTGGCTGATGACCAGCTCGCCCTGAGATCCGATCACCGGCTCACTGGCCTCGTCGAAGGCCTCGACCTTGGCGCCGAGGTAGCGACAGGAGATCTCGCCGGCCCGCACCGGGACCAGCGGGCAGCCGCCGACGAAGGCGGTGCACACGTCGGTGCCCCCGCTGACCGACGACAACAGCACTGCATCGCCCAGCTGCTCGTACACCCAGCGGAACCCCTCCGGCGGCAACGGAGCGCCGGTGGAGCCCACGCTGCGCAGGGCCGACAGGTCGGCCACGGCGGCCGGTTCCACCTCGGCCTTGCGGCAGGCCATGAGGAATGGCGCCGACGTCCCGAAGTAGCTCACGCCGACGTCGCCGGCCAGCTCCCACAGGGCGCCCAGATCGGGATGGCCGGGGTCGCCGTCGAAGAGCACGACCGTCGCTCCCACCAGCAGACCCGAGACCAGGAAGTTCCACATCATCCAGCCGGTGGTGCTGAACCAGAAGAACCGGTCGCCGGGCCCGAGGTCGCAGTGCAGGGCCAGCGTCTTGTAGTGCTCGACCAGGATCCCCCCGTGGCCGTGGACGATCGGCTTGGGCAGGCCGGTGGTCCCCGAGGAGTACAGGACGTACAGGGGATGGTCGAACGGGACGGGCACCGGATCGAGGGGCTGTCCCGGATTGCGGGCGCTGGCTCCGTCGGCGAGGAGCTCGTCCCAGGTCACGACGTCGTCGCCATCGGCCCGGGCCGATGGATCCAGGTAGGGCACGGTGACCACGGCCCGCAACGAGGGCAGACCGGCTCGGATGGTCGCCACCTCGGCGGCGCGACCCACGACCTTGGCGCCGTAGCGGTAGCCATCGACGCAGAGCAGCACTATCGGCTCGATCTGCTGGAAGCGGTCGAGCACGCTGCGGGTTCCGAACTCGGGAGCGCACGACGACCACACCGCCCCGAGGCTGGCGCAGGCCAGGAAGGCCACCACGGTCTCGGGGATGTTGGGCAGGTAGGCGGCGACCCGGTCGCCCGGCCCGACCCCCAGGCGTTCCAGCCCGGCTTGGCACCGCGCCACCTGGTCGGCCAGCTCGCCTGTCGACAGCTCGATCGGCCCCCGGGTCTGGGAGCGGGCCACGATGGCCGGCGCATCGGGCGGACCCTGCAGCGCATGCAGGGCGTAGTTCAGCGTGGCGCCGGGGAACCAGCGGGCGCCGGGCATCCGGGGATCGGCGAGCACCCGGTCCGGTGGCGTGGCGGCCTGCAGCTCGAAGTGGTCCCAGATCGAGCCCCAGAAGCCCTCGAGATCGTCGACCGACCAGCTCCACAGCTGCTCGTAGTCGACGAAGGACAGGCCGCGGTCGCGACCTAGCCAGGCCATGTACTGCCCGATGCGGCTACGGACGCGGACATCAGGCGGCGGCGACCAGAGGAGAGCCCCTCGTTCCCCCATGAGCGGCAACCGTAACCGGTACGTCAACGCATTGTGAGCCGATCACCACGCTACGTCTGGGTAGTACTACTGCAACCCCCACGTAACGTGATCTCAACAACTGCTTGCGTAGCGAGACGGCTCGGGACTAACTTGCCTCCCCAAGACAGGGTGTCGGAGTCGGGAAGATTTCGGTATCCACGACTCCAGATTCGGATGGCTATGGAGAGCTTTGGGCGGCATCGGATCCATGTGTTGACGGCCGCGATCTTCGTGGGATTGACCGCAGGCTGCTCGGTCTCACTGGCCGACACGTCACCCGATCTGTTGCGCTATTGCCGGGTGGCCAACTCAACGGTCTTCGAGTCAGGTGATGAAAGCCCAGCTGGGGAAGGTGGCGCCTCGTCGGCTCGGGCCGATGCCGACTGCATTCCCGAGGCAGCATCGGCCTGTCCCATCGACCCAAAAATCGTGAGCCACAAGCCGGGATCCTCGACAACCACCACTACCTGCATCCCCTGACATCCTGGAATCACCGCTCCGCTGCCGGCACCACCACGATCGTGCCGTGCATGCCGAATGCGTAATGACCGGGGAGGTGGCAGGCGAACTCGACCTCGCCTGGTCCGTCGAAGCGATACGTCGTCATACTCACCGCGTTCGGTCCCACCGAGACCTCACCCTCGATGGTCGGGTGCGAGGGGTGGGTTCCGGCCTGGTGGCGGGCGTGGACCGACTCCGGTCCCACGATCAGCTCGTGGCCGATGGGGTCACCGTTGTCGAGGACGAAGCGCACCCTCGTGCCCTCCACCACCTGGATCTCCTCGTGGTCGAAGACCGAGTGCTCGATGCTCAGGCGGATCGTCACGTTCCCCGGGCCGAGGGGAGCCACCCTCTCCCCCTCGGCCCGAGCCGCCTCGATCCCATAGCCGATGGTGGTCACGGCCAGGGCGGCACCCGCCGCGGCCGTCATCAGCCGCAGACGTGACCTCATGACAGGGTCGCCGGGCGCAGCCGCCGGGATCCCAGGAGCACGATGGCCAGGGCCGCTCCGGCGCCGGCCAGGACCGGCCAGACCGCTACGCCGTTTGCGGCCGGGAGAACCGGCACGACGTCGTACTGGCCGACACCGGTGTCCTCGATGGACGGGCGGGCTACGGGGTCATCCGAGATCGCCAGGTCGTAGTCCAGCTCGCTGGCTGGAGAGTCCACCTGCAGGTAGGACAGCCACATCTCCGACGGCACCCACTCCATGCCCACGTCGGAGCGCAGGTCGTCGAGCAGCAGCGACGATGCCTGTTCGCTGCGGGTCTCCCGGATCCCGGGGCCGCCGGCCAGGATTCCGGGCCGGTTGTCGGTCAGCAGGAAGACGTCGGCCTCGACGTTCTGCTGCTCGTCCAGGCCCAGGCCCAGGATCCGGATCGGCACCCAGGGGTCGTCGGTGGGGATCGTGGCCATGATCGGGGTGCTGTCCCCGGTGGTCTGGCCCAGCTCGGCCGCCCGGTTGGCGTCGAACTTGGCGGCCATGAAGATCGGGCTGCGCTCGGCGTAGAAGTCCAGAACCTCGGGGGCGTCGGGCGTCAGCAGGAAGCCGTTGTCCGCGGCCCATTCGCCGACCTCGTCCCCACCGCCCTTCAACACCGTGATGTCGAGGGCGTCGATCTGGGTCTCCAGGATGACCTCGGCCCTGCCTGCGGAGTCCTCGGCGGCGGAGAGAGCGACATCGCCGTCGGTCTCCGGCGGTGGTGCGACCTCCCGGACCAGCCGCTGCAGGGTCCAGTCGCCGCCCCGGACCACCTCGGTGGGCACGTCGGGCAGCGGGATGATCGATCCCACCTCCTCGCCCTCGCCGGTGAACTTGAACGCGGTCACGTAGCGCTCGACGCCATCGCTGTAGGCCGCCAATGTCGTGGTCTTGACCAGCTGAATGGTCCCGTTCTCGCCGATGAGCCCGCCGCACGCTCCCGCCGGTCGCGCCGCCGTGAACGCCAACGGCCCGACCAACGCCGCGCCCACCAGAATCCGCCTCGTCCGTCGCATCGTCAGTCCTCCTGTGTGGTGCTTCACGGCCGGTCTGACGACGTCGGCGGTCGGCCAGGTTCCCGAACCGCTCGATTTCCCGCAGGTTTCCGTCATCGAGGTCTAAGTTGCGGCGGTGCATCTGCCGGATCTCCCGCACCGCGTGCACCCGGATTCCGACGTCGGTGGCGTGCTGTTTCGGGGCGGGCCGATCCTCACTGTCGACCCGGCCCGGCCTCGGCCCGAAGCCGTGGCCACCCGGGGCGGGCGCATCGTCGCCGTCGGCGAGGAGGCCTACTGCCGGCGGGTCCTGGACCTGGACTCGGATTCGGACTCCGTGGGTTCCGCCGACGGCAGTGACAGGGTCACGGTGGTGGAGCTCGGCGGCCGGGCCTTGCTCCCCGGCTTCGTCGACGCCCAGGTCCACCCCCTGGCCATGTGCTTCTTCGCCGACCGCCTGGACCTCTCCAACGCCCGGTCCATCGCCGATGTCCTCGACGCGCTGGCCGACCAGGCCAAGATCACGCCGCCGGGCGAGTGGGTCCTGGGACTGCAGCTCACCGCCGACCGGCTGGCCGAGGACCGCCTGCCCACCATGCTCGAGCTGGACTCGATCAGCGCCGGTCGAGCGGTGGTGGTGCTGTGCCGTGACGGCCACACCTCGCTCGGCAACACCGTGGCGTTGGCCGCCGCCGGAGTGCGGGGCAACCGGGCCGACCCGCCGGGCGGCGCCTTCGACCGGGACGAGCGGGGCCGGCTCACCGGAGTGTGCCGGGAGACCGCCACCCGCATCCTGCTGAGCGGCGTGCCGGAACCCGACCTGGACGACTACCGGTCGAAGATGGACATGGTGTTCGCTCAGCTGGCGGGTGACGGGATCACCTCGGTGGGCTTCGTCCTGCAGACCGACGACGAGGGCCCGGCCGGACGGGCTGCGGCGCTCGAGAGCCTGGGCATGATGCTGTTCGTCGAGGACCTGGCGCTGGGCAGCCACTCGATCCTGTGCGGCGAGCCCCACCGGGCCATCGATGCCCGGGCCTCGTCGAGCCTGCATGATCCACCTCGGAACCGGATCGTCGGCGGGGTGAAGCTGTTCCTCGACGGAACCCTCGGAGCCCGTACCGCCGCGCTCCACCATCCCTACTCCGACTCGCCGGCGGACAAGGGCTGGCTGACCGTCGATCCCAAGGTGGCGCTGGCCCGGATGGAGACCGCTCACCTGGCCGGGCTCCAGGTCGACATCTCCGCCATCGGCGACGCGGCCAACACCCTGGCGCTGGACCTGGTGGCTGACCTGCAGGCCCGGCACCCGGTGAGCCACGACGGAACCCGGCCCCGCCACCGCATCGGGCACGTCTCGGTGCTGGACGAGACCGCGGCGGAGCGGTTCGTCGAGCTAGGCGTGACCGCGGTGGTGCAGCCGCTGTACCTGCGGGCCGAGTCGGACTGGCTGCACAAGCGGCTCGGTCCGGAGCGGGCCCAGCGGACCTATCCCTTCCGGACGCTGGCTGATGCCGGCGTGGTCCTGGCCGGCTCGTCGACCGCGCCGCTCGAGGACACCGACGTGCTGGCCGGGATCGCGGCCTGCGTGACCCGACATGGCTTCGAGCCGGCCCAAGCTCTGACCGCCGAGGAAGCGGTGACCATGTACACCCACGGCGGAGCCACCGCCCAAGGCCGCGAGCACCTGACCGGCCGAATCAAGGAAGACCTCCAGGCCGACCTGGTGGTCCTCTCTGACGACCCCACCGCGGTCCCCACCGACGCCATCACCGACATAGAAGTAGAACTGACGATCGTCCGCGGCCACGTCGTCCACCGCAAGCCCTGACCGCTGCGTTCTTGGTGCTAAGTACGCGGTTGTGCCCGCCCCGGGGCAGGGCGGGCACAACCGGTTCTGTGGGAGGAAAGTCCGTCAGTCGACGGTGAAGGTGATCGACAGGTTCACTCGGTACTCAGTGACCTTGTTGTCGGCCACGACGACCTTCTGCTCCTTGACCCACGCGCCTTCGATGCCGTGGACGGACTCGGACGCCTTCGTGATGCCTGAATGGATGGCGTCCTCGAACCCCTTGGTCGATGACGAGCTGATCTCGATGACCTTGGCGACTGACATTGAGGTACTCCCTTTGACTTCGGCCCGACCCGAAGTCAACCAGGAGACATCGTAGAGTGCTACTTCCCTCACGATTCGTGGCCTAACCGTCGGCCGTCGGGAGGGTCCCGAGGGTGGCGTCGAAGGACTTCTCCTCACTGCCGCGCTTCACGGTGAGGTTGAGCTTGTCGCCCGGGGCATGGGCCCGAATCGCTGCGGTGAGGCTGGCGGCGTCACGTACCGTCTCGCCGTCGACCTTGGTCACGATGTCGCCCTGTTGGATGCCGGCGTCGTCGGCCGGACCGCCCTGCTCCACCCCGGCGATGACCGCTCCGTTGGTCCCGGAACCGACGCCGGAGTCGGCCAGGCGCACTCCCAGGTAGGCGTGGGTGGCCTCACCGTTCTGCACGAGCTGGTCGACGATGGACCGGGCGGTGTCGATGGGGATGGCGAAGCCGACGCCGATGTTGCCCGATTGTCCGGACGTACCTCCGGCCAGCGAGGCGATGGCGGTGTTGATCCCGACCACCTCGCCCGAGCTGTTGACCAGCGGGCCTCCGGAGTTCCCCGGGTTGATGGCGGCATCGGTCTGGATCGCTTCGACCACGGCGGCCGACGTGGCTCGGGAGTCGCCGAAGTCGCCCAGGGTGATGGCCCGGTTCAGGGCGCTCACGATGCCGGCGCTGACCGATCCGTCCAGACCCAGCGGGCTGCCGATGGCCAGGACGGTGTCGCCGACGGTGAGGTTGTCGCTGTGTCCCAGGCGGGCCGGCTCGAGGGTGCCGAGGCTCCCCACGTCCTTGAGCTGGATGACGGCGAGGTCGGTGGCCGGGTCCCGTCCGACGATGTCGGCGGTGGCCGAGGTGCCGTCGGCCAGGGTGACGGACAGCTCGCCACCATTCCGGCCGGCGGCCCCCTCGACGACATGGTTGTTGGTGAGGACCAGACCGCTGTCGCTGATGATCACGCCCGAGCCTTGTCCCACACCGCCTTGGTTGTCGCTGACCGTGATCACTACGACGCTGGGCAGAACATCGGCGGCAGCCTGGGTGACCGGTTCGTTCGGTTGTTCACCGGCCGCGGGCGCAACGCCGTTGTCCTGCCCGGAGCTGTCGTTGGAGTTCGAGTCCGAGCTCTGGCCGATGGGGACGGCGCTGTTGGTGTCGTTCTCGTCGTCCAACGCACGGGAAGCGACGGCCCCGGTGAACCCGCTGGTGACGGCCAACGCCACCGCGGCAACGCCGAGACCCACCCGGCGCCGGCCCCCAGTCGG
>DASXTK010000264.1:0-18572 GCA_036505485.1 Acidimicrobiales bacterium | reverse complement strand
TCAGGATCTGCCTGATGGTCTGATCGGGATGGGGGTGCGGGAGTACGACCCGGAGATGGGCACGTTCATCAGCCCGGATCCGGTGATGGACGCCCAGATCGCCAATGGGTACAGCTACTCGCCGCAGAACCCGTTGAGCTATGTGGACCCGACTGGGACTCGGAGTTTCCTTAGTCGGTTGGCGGGTGCGGCGAGGAACGTGTGGGGCGGTATCAAGCGCCTCGGCCGGAGCATCGCTCGGGCGGGTCGTAGCGCGATCAGCCGTGGGTCCCGGGCGGCTCGGAGCATTGCCAGGTCGTTCAGTCGGGCTGTGCGGAGTTTTTACCGCGGGGCGGCCCGGGCGGCGAAGGCGGCGGCGAGAGCGGGGGTCAGAGCCGCTAGAGCAATACAGAAACGGGTGGCGAGCGCGGCGAAGCAGGCCGCTCGGGCGACGTCGCGGGCGATCAAGGAGGTGGCTCGGAGGTCGGCTCGGGCGGTGCGGGCGGCGGGCCGGGTGGCGGTGCGGATCGCGAAGGCGACGGCTCGGCGGGGGTCGCAGGCGGCGAAGTTGATGCGTCGGGCTGCGGGGGCGGCTGGTCGTGCTGCGGTGGGGGTGACCAATTGGGCGTTGAGCGATTCGCCGATGGCTCGGGCGGTGCGGGCGGCTGGGTCTGCGGTGGCGAATCAGGGGTCCCGGTTCTTGCGGGCGGCGGGTCGGGCTGTTGACACGGCGGCGTCGGGTATCGCCCGGGCTGGCTCGGCGGTGGTGGGTGTGGCGTCTGAGGCGTTGCGGACGGTTCCGGATGTTGTGATCCGCACGGCGAAGGACCTTGGGGGTTCGGCTCGTGGGTTCGCCAATGACGTGTTGGAGTCGACGGCTGATGTGGCGTTGGCGGGGATGTCGGCGTGTATGCACGATTTGGGTGGTTGTTTCGAGAACATCCAGAAGGCCGGGGTCGCGGGTGCTGTCGGGTTCCTGGCGACCGATGCGTGTGAGATCGCGACGTTGGGGGCGGGTGGCCCGGCGTGTGTCGCGGTCGGGTTCGCGGTTGGTGGGGCGGTGCATTCGGCTTTGTCGTGTCCTCGGGGCAAGTCGGTGGCATCGTGTGCCGCGGAGGGTGGTATTCGGGGCGCGGCGGCCGGCGTCGGGTTCATGACGTGCGGGTTCTTCTGCGCCGGTGCCGCCGGTGACGCGGCAGCCCAAGCCCAATCCGGCCGCCCCTTCAACGCCGGTAACGCCTTCGGCGCGGGCCTGCTCTCCTTCACCGGAGCCACCGCCGCCGAAGTAGGCCTCGGCGCAGCCACAAGAACCCGCGCCGCCCCAAGAGCGCCAAGCGGTTCTGCCATATCGGACGATGCCGCTTCGAGCATCGTCCGATATGACCCGGAGTTGGCCTCTCGCCAGCTGGCAGGCCAGAACCTGCCTGGGTCGACGGGCTACGCGACGACGCCCGGCGGTCGGACGCTGAGTGCTCACGCCGCTGAGCGCACCTTCCTAGGCGGGCCGGGGCGTGCTCCGGTCGATCCAGCGCTCGTCGACGACATTCTGACTCAAGGCACGAAGGTAGGGTTTGATCCGATCCGCGACACCATCAAGGTGAGTGCTCCGGATCTCTGCGGCAGGTGCTACGTCGTCGTGGATGCTCAGACAGGTCAGCACGTCGTGACTGTGATGGTGCCCAAATGACTGCTGCTGATGCCACGGAGCTCTTAAGTCTCCTTGATCGATTCATCGAAGGACCTGATCGATCTCGCCGCCTCGCTAACGAGATCGAGGGCATCGTCATCGAGTGCTTCCCCGATGAGCCGTGGTTCGATGACGTGTCGACCGCCCTCGCCCAGTACGTACCAGGAGGTGGGCCGCACGACTACGACGAGGGGGCATTGATTGCAGAGCTCCGGCCCGTCGCAGAGACGATTCGAGGAAGCCTCGCTTAGGGACCCTGATGCGAGCCTGTGAGCGATGGGTCAGTGCTCAGCTCGGGAAGCAGCGAGGCCCTTGAACAACGACAGCGCGAGACACCTCTATGAGGCCGCGAGTTCTTGCAGCGTTGCTTGAGTTGCTCGGCCGGTTCTTTGGTACGGCGTTCTCCCTGACCTTTCTCAAGCTATGGGAGTACTGGTCCGGCACCGGTGGCGAGCGCGGCGAAGCAGGCTTCTCGGGCGACGTCGCGGGCGATCAAGGAGGTGGCTCGCAGAGGTGACAGCAATGGATGCTGCAACGAAAGCTGGGTTGACTCCATCCGAGATGGCTGTCTCGAGACCGATTTGCCCAGCGTGCCAGGCTGCGATTGAGAATGGCGGCGGGAAGGGCTCGTCGAGTGTACGGACCGTGTGGTGGCCGCGGTGACCTCCCGGAAGACGGATGTCTATGACGAGAGCGCGATAAGGGCTCGTCTTGCTGCGTCGGGCCCACTCAGATGCGCTCTGTTCGCGGCGTCGTGCGCAGAGCGGTTATTTCCGCTGTACGAGGAAATTGTCGCCCGCACGGGCAAGGGTGACATTCCGATGCTGCGGGTGGCTTTGGACCTTGCCTGGAAGGCTCCCGGGATAGCGGAGGCCCCGCTGGCCGAGATCGCGGCACGTTGCGCAGATGCTGAATCGCTTGTCCCAGCGATGCCGACGAGGATTGGACGTTGATCAGCCCGATCGCTCAAAACGCGGCTGCAGCGGTGGCGTATTCGCTCCGGGTGCAGCTGTCAGCCGAGCCCCAGGATGCCGTCTGGGCCGCTCGGCAGTTATATGAGGCCGCTGACTTCCTGGTGCAGCTCACGGGGCCTGAGCAAAACCTACGTTCGATCAGCTGAGGCCGAAGAGCCAACGGCAGTTGCTTCCGCCGGAATCACTACCACCCTCGAGGCCACACGGTGGCACTCCGCATCGGAACTCAAAACGGCGGCCGAAGCTGACGGGAAACGAATGCGAGCTCTCCTTCAAGTACAGAGACCCGATTAGTCGATCTGTTGGATTTCGCGCCTGACCATTGGCGCTACCAGCATGTTCGATGTCGGCGACGGACGGGTGTGAGATCGCGGGGCTGGGGATGGGTGACCCGGCGTGGGTAGTGGCCGGGATTCGCGGTTGGTGGGGCGGTGCATTCGGCCCTGTCTTGTCCGACAGGCACGTCGGTGGGGCGGCGGAGGGCGGTGTCCGAGACGGCAGCGTCGGGTTCGTGGCCTGTGAGTTCTTCTCCGGCGGGTCTGGTCCACGGCGCAGTTCAACGCCGGCGACGCCGAGGTCGCGGCGCTCGACGCGATCGAGAGTGCTCTGTTCAACACACCCGTCGAGTCCATCGAGCGTCACTGCGCGATGGATCGATGGCCTGACTGTGGGACTTCTGGCCAGAGATGCCGGGACCGATCAGCGATGACCTGCTGAGTCGTGCCTTCGCGGAGGAGGCCGCCGGAATTGAGCCATCGCGTCGGTAGCTCCTCCGCAGCCTCACTGCTGGTGGTAGAAGCGTTCCGCCGGGGTGCTGGTCCCTCTCCTGGGGGTTTGGGGTCGGTAATGGATGGATCGGGGCGGGCTTGGGCGGCAGGCTGGGGTGGTGCGGACGGGTGTGGTTTGGGAGGTGTTGGAGCGGCTGGGGGTGCGGGCGCGGTCTGTTGTTTGTCTTCGGGATCTGGCGGTGGGGGAGAACGGCAACTGGCTTGTCGAGGCGGTTGATGGCGAGCGGGTGGTGTTGCGGCGGTACCACGCTGGGGCTGGTCGGGAGGACTTGCGCTATGAGCACGCGGTCCTGCGACATGTCGCCCGAGCTGGGTGGGTGGTGCCTGAGCCTGTGGGGCCGCTGGTCCGGCATGGCGACCGGTGGTGGTGCCTGAACCGGTTCGTTCCTGGGCAGGCGCGGGGGGAGGAGACTCCTGCGGAGCAGCGGCAGCGGGGACGGGATCTGGCCCGGCTGGAAGTTGCCCTTCGAGGACTCGGGGAGAGGTTGGGGCAGCGTCCTGGTTGGCAGGCCCAGCACACCGCGGTCACTGTGCACACGGGCATTGACTGGGACGAGGAGGTCGAGGAGTTCGCCAAGACTCACCCGCGGCTCGCCGCGTGGGCATCTCGTGCTGCGGTGGAGACTCGGTCCGCGTCGGAGTTGCCGGTGACGGTTGTCCACGGGGATTTCGCCAGCTGGAACGTGCACTACGTGGGCGACCAGCTCGCAGGTGTCGTCGACTTCGGACTCACTCACCTCGACTCGCGTCCCTATGAGCTGGCCATCGCTCGGACCTACCGGGCTCCCGGCGTCATCCAGGGGTTCCAGGAGGAACTGTCCCGCCTCGGCTGGCCGCTCAGCGATCTGGAGGTCGCCGCCATCGAGCCGCTCCACCGGGCGTTCCGGGTCGACATGGTCGCCTGGCAGCTCCACCAAGGCCGCCAGAACGGCAGCTACGACACCGCAATGATCGAACGCCAACTCACGAAGTCCGGAATCCCAGTTCCCTAAGCATCACCGCCAAGGGCGCGGACGAGGGCGGTCACGAGGGCTCGGGTGATCGAGCCGTCCAGGTCCAAGGTGGGGTTGAAGATGGTGACCTCCATTCCGAGGACCTGACCGCTTTCTCGGGCCATACGGAGGACCGTCGTCAGCTCGTCCCAGTTCAGGCCCCGGGCAGGCGGTAGTCGACCGCCGGCATGATGGCGTCGTCCAGACGTCGCAGTCGAGGTGGATCCAGAATCCGTCGAGCTCGGGCCGACCGAGATGCTCGAGGGCGTCCCGAGCGGCCGCTCGACGCCGCGTTCCCGAACCGCGGGAAGGTCGATCATCGTGATGCCGGTTTCCTCGATCCGTTGGCTGCCGGCCTCGTCCGCCTCCTCGGCATCCCGACGTCCGACCTGCACGACGTCCTCGTCACGGATCAGCGGCCCGCGGCCCTCAAGGCCGGCCACGACGCTCGGCCCCTCCTGTCGGGTTGAGCAGACCGGTCTCCGGGTCGCGGACCGGATCGTAGGGCGGCGGTGGAACCAACCCCGCCCGCCTGGCCCCGAGCGCATCCGCCAGACCGGCGTCGAGCAGGGCAGCAGGAAGGCGCTCGACACCGCCGGGGAAGAGCCCCAGCACCGACGGAGCCTCGATGATCGCGTAGCGCGTCGTGATGCTGTTCATCCACCGAGGATCCTCCATCACCGCGTCGAGCGACACGAACTCCCATGCGACGAGCTTCACGCGCTGATGCCGTAACGTCCCCGCTCTGTGCGAAGGATCCTCCTGTGCTCGGTGTTGGTTGTCGGGTTCGTGGCTGGAGCCTGTGGGGACGATGATGATGCCGTGGCCGGCGACGACACCGAGCCGACTGTGACCGAACCTGTGACCGAGCCGGCGGCGGGTCTGGCCGGACGGACGTTCCTGTCGGACTCGGTCACGGAGAACGGCCAGCCCAAGACGCTGGTGGAGGGGACCCAGATCGCCCTGACGTTCAGCGACGACGGGCGGCTCTCCGCCACTGCTGGATGCAACTCCATGGGCGGCGAGGTCACCGTCGAGGCCGACCGGCTGGTGGTCAGCGACCTGGGTACGACCCTCATGGGCTGCGACGATGCCCGGCAGGCCCAGGACGAGTGGTTGAGCGCGGTCCTGTCCGCCAATCCGTCCTACACCGTCGATGGCGACCAGCTCCGGCTGGAGGGGAACGGCTCTGTCATCGAGCTGGTCGACCGAGTCGTCGCCGACCCGGACAAGCCGCTGGAGGGGACGGTGTGGCAAGTGGACGGAACCCTCTCCGGCGAGGCCGCCAGCTCGTTGGCTCCCGGCGTCGGGGCAACTCTGGTGTTCGGGGACGGAAGGGTGCAGGTCCAGGTGGAGGGATGCAACCAGGGCAGCGCCACCGCGACCATCGGCGAATCCGAGATCGAGTTCGGGCCGCTGGCCATGACCCGCATGGGCTGCCCGCCGGACGTAGCGGACTTCGAGTCCAGCCTCACCCAGGTCCTCGACGGACCGGTGACCTACGAGCTCGAGGCCTCCTCGTTGACCCTGACTCAGCCCAGCGGAAACGGCCTGACCCTTACGCCCCAGTAACGGGTTCGGGGGCGATCACTTCGACGGTTTCGCCTTCCTCGGGGGCTATCTCGAAGCGGCGGCGGAAGAAGTCCGGGTGTCCGGCTCTCCAGATCCACATGAGGGGGATGCCGAGGAGCAGTAACCCGACCCCGATCACCAGCGGTGGTCCCAGCCCGAACCAGGAGTCGCCCGACTCCGAGTTCTCGGGCTTGGCCAGGTCGATGGCCGACTTCCCGAAGGCCCAGAACAGTCCGGCGGCGCCGAGGGCCGGAGCGACCCCGATGAACACGAAGTTCTTGACGCTACGGAACAGCTGCCGGCGGTAGTAGATGACGCAGGCCACGCCGGTGATCCCGTAGTAGAAGGCGATCCCGAACCCCAGGGCCAGGATCGAGTCGGCCAGCACGTTCTGCGACAGGATCGTCAGTCCCACCAGCCACACGCACGACGCCACCCCGAAGAACACGGTGGCCACGGTCGGGGTCAGGCGTCTGGTGCTGACCGTGGCCAACGACTCCGGTGCGGCCTTGTGGGCCGCCATCGACAGGGCGGTCCGGGCCGTGGGCAGGATCGTGGTCTGGGTCGAGGCCGCAGCCGAGGTCAACACCGCGACGATCAGCAGCTTGTCCCACGGCGTCCCCAGCACCTCGCGGCCGAGCACCGACAGGACATCGTCGGCGTTGTCCACCAGGACCTGGGGTCCGGCGAACGCCTGGGCCGCCAGAGCCACCACCACGTAGATGGTCACCAGGATGATTGTCGACAGCACGCCCGCCAGTCCGGGACCGCGACGTGCGTCCTCGCTCTCCTCGTTGACCGTCACCGCGGTGTCCCAACCCCAGTAGATGAACAGGGCGATGAGGACCCCGGCGGCCAGGGCGCTGCTCGACTGGATCTCGAAGGGGTTGATCCAACTCCAGGACGGGTCGATGGAACCGGCCGGCGCGTCGGCGAACACCTTGTACAAGGCCACGACAGCGAACAGCACCAACGTGGCCAGTTCCACGCCGAGCAGGCCGACCTGGGTCCGAGCCGACAGCTCGATGCCGATGTAACAGATCCAGGTCATGGCGGCGATGAACACCACCCCCAGCGCCGTCACCCAGAACGTGTCGCTGGCCAGCCCGTCAGCGCCGAACAACAGGAACGTGTAGCTCGAGGCGATGGTGGCCAGGCTGGGCATCACGAGCAGGTCGGCGATGAAGATGCCCCAACCACCCAGCCAGCCCAGCTGCGGCCCCATGGCCCGGGTGACCCACGAGAACGTGGTGCCGCAGTCGGGGTCGGCGCGGTTGAGGTAGTAGTACGCCGAGGCGATGAACAGCATCGGCAGGAAGGCGATCAGCAGGATCGCCGGCGCCTGCAGACCGACCTCCTCGGACACGAAGCCGAGGGACGCGGCGATGCTGTAGCCCGGGGCGGTCGAGGCCACCCCGATCACGATCATGGCCACGATGCCCAGGGCCCCGCCCTTGAGCCCCTTGGCGCCTGGCGCGGACCCCGCGACCGCCGACTCGGGCTTCCCGTCCGACCGCGACCCATTCATCGGTGCGACCCCCTGTCCCAGTTCAGTGCGGAGATTCGCAGACGTGAAGCCCCGGAGCAAGGGATAACGTCAGAGTGAAGCTTGATTGCAACGGATTTCGAAGGAGGGGCGGTGCACGAGAACTTCATCGGCGGGAGCTGGGCGTCCGCCAGTGGCGGGACCGACGCGGTCATCGATCCCGCCACTGGCGTTCGCTATGGCGATGTCGGATCGAGTGACGCCGCCGACGTCGATGCTGCGGTCCAGGCCGCGGCCGCGGCGTTCCCGGGCTGGAGCGGCGCCACGCCCGCCGACCGTGCGGTGGCGCTCGCGGCGCTGGCCGACGCCATCGCCACCGATGCCGACAACCTGGCCTCGATCGAGTCCCGCAACGTCGGCAAACCCATCGCCGCCGCGGCCGAGGAGATCCCCGCCGCCGTCGACAACCTGCGGTTCTTCGCCGCGGGCGCCCGCTTCCTCGAAGGCCGGGCCGCGGGGGAGTACATGGAGGGCTACACCTCGTTCCTCCGGCGTGATCCGCTCGGCGTGGTGGCCTCGATCGCCCCCTGGAACTACCCGTTGATGATGGCGATCTGGAAGATCGGACCGGCGTTGGCCGCCGGCAACAGCGTCGTGCTCAAGCCCTCCGAGCTGACGCCCTTGACCGCGCTGCGGCTGGCCGAGCTGGCGGCGGACATCCTTCCTCCCGGTGTCCTCAACGTGATCACCGGGCAGGGCGAGACCGCGGGTGCGGCCCTGGTGGCGCATCCCGACGTGGCCATGGTGTCGCTCACCGGGGAGGTGACGACGGGCCAGATCGTGCTGCGAGCGGCGGCGGACACCCTCAAGCGGGTCCACCTCGAACTGGGCGGCAAGGCGCCCGTGGTGGTGTTCGACGACGCCGACATGGAGGCGGTGATCGAGGGCGTCAAGGTCGGCGCCTATTACAACTCCGGTCAGGACTGCACCGCGGCGTGTCGGGTCCTCGCCGGGCCCCGGGTCCACGACGACCTGGTCGACGGGCTGGCCGAGGCCGCAACGTCACTGGCGGTCGGCGACCCCTCCGATGAGGCCACGGAACTGGGACCACTGGTCTCCGCCGACCAACGGGACCGGGTCGGCGGCTTCGTCGAGCGGGCCCGGCAAGCCGGCGCGTCGGTGGTCACCGGGGGCGAGACGCTGGGATCCGCCGGGTTCTTCTACGCCCCGACCGTCCTCGCCGGGGTCGACCAGGACGCTGAGATCGTCCAGCGCGAGGTGTTCGGTCCGGTGGTGACCGTGCAGCGCTTCGGGGACGAGGACGAGGCGCTCGCCTGGGCCAACGGCGTCGACTACGGCCTGGCCGCCTCGGTGTGGACCAGCGACGTGGGCCGGGCAATGCGGGCGGCCAAGCTGCTCCAGTTCGGCACGGTGTGGGTCAACGACCACATCCCGCTGGTGTCGGAAATGCCCCACGGCGGGTTCAAGCAGTCCGGCTTCGGCAAGGACCTGTCCATCTACGCCATCGACCACTACACCGAGCTCAAACACGTGATGATCAAGTACTGATGAGCCCAGTCACTCTGGATGCCGCGGCCAAGGCCATCATCGAGCAGCTCCAGGAGGACGGCCGGCGTCCGTACACCAAGATCGCCGAGGCGGTCGGGTTGTCGGAGGCGGCCGTACGCCAGCGGGTCCAGCAGATGGTGGACGCCGGGGTGCTGCAGATCGTGGCCGTGACCGATCCGTTGACCCTGGGGTTTCACCGCATGGCCATGGTCGGTCTGAAGGTGGACGGCGACCTGCGGGCGGTCGCCGACACCCTGGCCACGGTGCCCGAGATCGACTACGTGGTGGTCACCGCCGGGTCGTTCGACCTGCTCTGCGAGGTGGTGTGCGAGGACGACGACGCGCTGCTGTCCCTGCTCAACAACAAGATCCGCGGCGTGGCCGGGGTCCGCGAGACCGAGACCTTCATCTACTTGAAGCTGGCCAAGCAGACCTACACGTGGGGAACACGGTGACCCCCGTTCCCCAGGAGGCAACATGAGCGAACCCACCCTGCAGGACCTCGCCCGCCGCCATCTGTGGATGCACTTCACCCGGCTGTCCAGCTACGCCAACCACGAGATCCCGGTGATGGTGCGAGGCGAGGGACCCTACATCTGGGACGAGAACGGCCGTCGCTACCTCGACGGGCTGTCCGGGCTGTTCGTGGTGCAGGTGGGCCACGGCCGGGCCGAGCTGGCCGAGGCCGCGTCCCGACAGGGCAGCCAACTCGGCTACTTCCCCATCTGGAGCTACGCCCATCCCAACGCCATCGAGCTGGCGGCCCGACTGGCCGACCTGGCGCCCGGTGACATCAACCGGGTGTTCTTCACCACCGGCGGCTCCGAGGCGGTGGAGTCGGCGTGGAAGCTGGCCCGCCAGTACTTCCGTTCGGTGGGGCAGCCCCAGCGGACCAAGGTGATCAGCCGCAACATCGCTTACCACGGCACGTCGATGGGGGCGCTGTCGATCACTGGGATCCCCGAGCTGCGCACGCCGTTCGAGCCGCTGGTGCCCGGAGCGTTCCACGTTTCCAATACCGACCGCTATCGCTGTCGGTATTGCGCTTCGGCTCCGTCTTGCACGCTGGCCTGTGCCGACGACATCGAGGACGTCATCCTGCGGGAAGGCGCCGACACCGTGGCCGCGGTGTTCCTCGAACCGGTGCAGAACGCCGGCGGGTGCTTCACCCCGGCCGACGGTTACTTCGAGCGGGTGCGGTCGATCTGTGACCAGTACGGCGTGTTGCTTGTATCCGATGAGGTCATCTGCGCCTTCGGTCGGCTCGGCTACATGTTCGGCGCCGAGCGCTACGGCTACCAGCCCGACATCATCACCTGCGCCAAGGGGATGACCTCGGGGTACTCGCCGCTGGGCGCCATGTTGTGCCGTGATTTCCTGGCCGAACCGTTCCTGTCGGGGACCGCTTCGTTCTCCCATGGGTTCACCTTCGCCGGGCATCCGGTGAGCTGCGCGGTGGCGCTGGCCAACCTGGACCTGTTCGACAAGGAGGACCTGCTGGCCCATGTCCGGGCCAACGAGGGCGAGCTGCGTTCTCGGTTGGAGGGCTTGGCCGACATCCCGATCGTCGGGGAGGTCCGGGGCGCCGGGTACTTCTACGGCATCGAGCTGGTGAAGGATCGGGAGACCAAGGCCGGGTTCTCCGACGAGGAGAGCGAATCGCTGCTGCGGGGCTTCCTGTCCGGTCGGCTGTTCGAGGCCGGTCTGATCTGCCGGGCCGACGACCGCGGCGACCCGGTGGTCCAGCTGGCGCCCCCGCTGGTCTGCGGACCCGAGCAGTTCGAGGAGATCGAGACCATCCTGCGGACCGTGCTCACCGAGGCTCATGCCCGGCTTTGACGGGGTCGCGGTCCTGGGCGCGGGTGGAACGATCGGCCCCGCGATCGTGCGGGACCTGGCTGAGTCGGAAGAGATCGAGCAGCTCTTGCTGCTCGATCGGGACGTGGGCCGGGCCGAGGCCGTGGCCGTGGCCTCGGCTCGGGGTGGGAGCAAGGCCACCGCCGTGGTGGTGGACGCCGCGGACTCGCGTGCGTTGGCTGCGGCGCTGCGGGCCGCCGGGGTGGCCGTGGTGGTCAACGCTGCGTCGTACCAGTTCAACCTGCCGGCGATGGAGGGAGCGTTGTCCGCCGGATGCCACTACGTGGACCTGGGCGGGCTCTACCACACCACCTTGGAGCAGCTCGGGCTGGACTCGCGGTTCCGGGCTGCCGGGTTGACCGCGGTCCTCGGGATGGGCGCCAGCCCGGGCAAGACCAACCTGCTGGCGGCGCTGGCCGCGTCCCGGTTCGACCAGGTCGAGGCGCTGCACGTCTCGGCCGCGGCCACGGACCCGACCCCGCCGGGACACAGCGGGCTGGCCGCGCCCTACGCCATCGCCACGATCCTGGACGAGCTGACGCTGGACGCGGTGGTGCTGCGGTCGGGCTCGCTGGAGTCGGTTCCGGCCTTGTCGGATGGCGGGGAGATCCTGTTCCCGGATCCCATCGGCACCCGGCGGTCCGTGTTCACGCTGCATTCGGAGCTGGCCACGTTCGGCTCCTCGTTTCCCGGATTGCGGGAGGCGTCGTTCCGGCTGTCCCTGGCACCCGCGCTGGCCGACCGGGTCGAGTTCCTGGCCCGCTGCGGCTTGGCCGACCTGGCGCCGGTGGCGGTGGGCGGTGTTGCCGTGGTGCCACGGGATGTCCTGTTGGCCTGTCTCTCCCGCAGCGGCTCCACCGTCCCGCCGTCCAACCAGACGACGGCGATCCACATGGTCGAGGCCCAGGGCGCCGGCCCCGACGGTGTCGTCCGGGTCGCCGCGGTCACGGTTCCCCACCAGCGCTGGGGCCTAGGCGGCGGAGTCGTCTCCACCGCAGCCCCCGCCGCAGAAGCCGCCCGACGCCTGTTGTGTGGCGACGTCCCCACCGGCGTCCTCCCCCCGGAGCAAGCCTTCGACCCCGAACCCTTCCTCGCCGCCCTAACCCCCACCGGCTGCACCGTCACCGTCTCGGTGTGAGGGTCCTTCGTCGTTCTGTGACCTGTATGCCGCGCCTGAGCGCGGCATACAGGTCACAGAACGCCTGACCCAGCCAGGTGAGACGGCCGGAGTGGCGGCCACCCGGGTCGGGACTACCCCGGGTGGGAGCAGCCGAGCGTCGGGGCGGACCCGCTGGAGAGAAGCCGTCCGCGCCCATGGCTGTGTCCCCGAGACGAATCCGCCCAGGGCGAGGACGTCGATGACATCGCCAGGCGTCGATTCGTCGTCCAATCGGACGACGAACGGTAAGCGCTCGGTCGGTTCCATATGCAGGGTGGCCGGAGGGGCACAGCCGCAGAGTCTGGCGGACCCGCCCCGCCGAGCGCCCGTGAGTTTCCGGCGGCTATCCGAGCCACGCCGCGGCGGGGCGAAATTGAGATGTGGATGGCTGCTAGGCAACCGCGGACATCTCAGTTTCCGGTGGCTACCCGAGCCACGCTGCGGCCTGGCGCAGGAGCATCTGCGTGGTCTCCTCGGGGTCCACACCGAGGTCGTCGAGCGTGGCCTGGAGGTGGGCGCGGGCCTGCTGCAGCGCGGCACGGTCCCGAGCCTGGAGCGACACCGCGATCCCCAACCGATGGGCCCGCTCCCGGTACGGGTCGGCCGCCAGCGCCCGCTCGGCGCAGGCCACCACCCGGCTCACCTCGCCCCGGGTCAGCTCCAGCTCGCCGAGGGTGAGGCAGGCGTCGACCAGCCGGCTCGTGAGGTAGCCGCTGGTCTGGGTCAGCGCCGGGATGCCGTCGAGATCGGGCAGCGGCCGACCTCGCCACCGGGCCAGCACGGCCTCCAGATGGCGGCTCCGTGAGGCGGCATCGCCGGCCTGCCGGGCGTCCTCGGCCCGGGCGAGGTGCTGCTCGACCGCCCAGAGGTCAACGTCGAGGGCGGGAACGGCGGACAGCCGGAGGTGCTCGGCGTCGGCCCGCACGAAGTACGGCGGATGTCCACCCGGTCGCTCCGGCTCCAGCAGCCGCTGCAGGTGGGTGAGCGTGACCCGCAGGTTGGCCCGGGCCTTGGATCCGTCGAGATCGGGCCACAGCAGGTCGATGGCCCGGTCCCGGGTGAGGCTGCGCTCGACGACCAGCACGCTGAGCAGCTCCCGCACCCGGCCCCGGCGTAGTTCGGGAGAGTCGACGGGTTCGGCATCCTGGGCGATCTCCAGCGGGCCGAGGACCCGGATGCTGAGCGTCGCCGGCGGGGTGAGGGGCAGGATCCGCGCCAGCGTGTCGGCGCCGTGGCGCAGCTCCTCGTGGTCCGCTTGCCGGAGCCGGGCCAGCTCGGCGCCGACCGGTGGACCGAACCGGTCTCCGAGGTCCTCGGCCAGCGCCGCGCCCCAGCTCAGACCTCGGGCCGCCGCCCGAACGGCCAGCTCCACCGACCACGGCAACGGGAGCACGGTGCACACCGCGGCGAGGGAGTCGGGACCCGCGACCAGGGACTCCTTGCCGGTCCGGGCCTCGACCAGCAACCGGGCGATGGCGCGGGCCCGCCGCTGCGACGGACCGAGGTCCATGCCGTCCCAGCGCCCTCGGAGCTGGGGCGAGCAGACATAGGGAACCCCGAGGCTGCGGCGGAGGAACGCATCGGCCATGGGGTCAAGGTCGGCGTCGACAGCCGCCAGGAACTCCTCGATCGCCGAGGTCGCGCCGACATCGTCGTGGTGCGCGACGCGCTGGGCGGCCACCGCGGCGGCCACCCGGGCTGCGTAGGGCACGGTGGCCTGGGCCAGTGGCGAGGCGGTGAGGACCTCCACCGCCAGGTCGACCGGCTCGGGCTCGCCGGTGGCCGCCGCCAACGTGGCCACGAAGCTGGCCCGGTCGAACCGCTCCCGCTCACCGACACCTGCGTAGCGCTCGGCGCTGAGCTCCACCCGTTCCAGGTCGAAGCCGGAAGGGTCGCCGTCGAGCCAACGGGCCACCGCCTCCAGCTCGCTCTCCGCCCGTTCGGCGAAAGCCCCGGCCAGCGCCGCGCCCACGTCCGCCGCCTCTGCCGCCCGACCGGCCAACAAGAGCAGACGCCAGTGCAACAGCTCGACCGTCTCGGTGCGGAGCCGTCCGGGGGCATCTCGCTCGAGCCGTTGGAGCGCACCCGCGATGTCCCCCTGTGCCGCCGCCAGCGCGGCGCGAACCCCGTCGACCAGCGCCCACAGGATGGGGTCGTCGTGGTCGGCCGCCAGCTCCTCGGCCCGCCCGGCCAGCGCCGGCAACCGGCCGAAGTCTCCGGTGGCATCGGCGGCCACGGCGGCCAGAGCCAGGCATCCGCTCTCGCCGTCCACGTCGGATCGGGACCGGAACTCTGCCGCCAGCGCATCGAGCAGTGCAGTCGAGGGTTGGGCGGCGTCCTGGGCGTGGGCCAGAGCCGCGGCCAGCAGGTCGATCTCGGGTGACGGTTCCCGCGCCGCCCGGACCCACGCCGCAGCGACGCCGAGCGGCAGGTTGGTCAACGTGGTCCGAACCAGTTCGACCGCGGCCCGGCGCAGGGCCGTGTCGTCATCGAGCCGGATGGCCAGGGATCCGGTGGCGACCACGTCGTTTCGGGCCGCGGTGACCTCCAACGCCCGCCGGCCGAGGGCCGCGAGCTGGTTCTCCTGAAGAAGGTCGGTCAGGTATGGCTCCCACATGTCGTGGGCCACCACCTGCTCCTTGGCGTCGTGGACCAGAGGAACCCGCCGACAGAACGCCACCGCGTCGAACGGCTCCCCGCACACCGTCTCGAGGTCGGCGCCGGGGCACGGACCGAGCAGGCAGAGCGCCGCCAACGCCCGACGATCCGGCGGATCCAGCGTGCGTATGACCTCGTCCCAGAGGAAGTCCCCCACGGATCCCGGCGGTGCTGCGACTGCCAGCCGCACCAGGGCGGGCCAGCCGCCGACATCCTGAGGCGGGGCCGATCGGCCGGCGTTGCTGGCCAGCGCCTGGATCTCGAGCTCGTCGAAACGCAGGTCGTCACCGGTCACCTCGACCACCTGGCCGGCGGCCCGGAACCGGGCCAGGGCCAACGGCGGTAGCCGGCGTCCGCACAGCACCAGGTGGAGGTTCCAGGGCATCGCCCGCAACAGCTCGTCGAGCAACTCCACGCTGGTGGGCGAGCCGGTCAACGCCTCGACGTCATCGAGGATGAGAACGGCATCGACCGGTGCCAGTTCAGCGACGATGTGCTGGAGCTGGGCCAGGGGAGGGCCGCGTCCCGCTGGGGCGGACCCGAAGGCGGCACCCACCGAGGCGACGAGGCGCGACGGATCCTCCACGCCCGAACGACATGACAGCCAGGCCTCGATGCCCCGGGGCTGGGTCTGGTTGGCCCGCACCGCCTGGCCGACGGCGATCGACTTCCCGAACCCGGGTCCGGCGGTGACGGTGGTGACCAGGTGCTCCCAGCGCCGGTCGAGGCGCTGCAGGACCCGGCTGCGCACCACCTCGTCGGGCACGCTCGGCGGCGCTGCCTGGGCTCGGATCACCTCCGAGATTGTCGCGGTTCGCGTCTGGTTAGCGGGGCGCTCCCACCATCGGCCCCTGAAGCCAGTTGCGAAACCAAGGAGAGACGGCGGATGGCAAAGCTCAACATCACCTGGAACAAGTTCACGGTCCACAAGAAGCACGACATCGACCGGGACGCGCCCTATCTATGGGTGTTCGGCATCATCGTCGATGCCAACACCCTGGCTTCGCGGAACTTCGTCGTCCGCCGACCGAGCGGGGTCGGCAACCTGGGGCAGAAGAAGTTCCAGAAGGGCGAGTCGGTCTCGGTGTCCAGCACCCTCGACATCGTCAAGGACGTCACGCCGGTGCTCGGATTCCTGGTCGGCGGGGTTGTGGTCGTGGCCTGGGAGAACGCCATGACCACCGACAGGGTCATCGCCGATGCCTACGACGCGGCCGCCGCTGACATCAACAAGTTCATCAACGCCCGGATCGATGCCGGGAACCTCGAGACCCCGTCGGCAGGCGATCTCGCCGAGCTCCGCACCCAGATCAGCGAGGACGTGCGCGACACCATCCGGGAGGGCTGGACCGTGTTCCAGTTACTGCCCGATCACGAGATCGGCGAGGCCAACACGGTCCTGTCCTTCGATGGGGCGAAGACCCAGCCACTCAACTTCCGGTTCACCAAGAGGTCGACCGACTACCAGCTCGAAGGCGAGATGAAGTTCCTCCCGTGAGTTCCGTCTCGTTCTGGCGTTGCTCTGGGGGCAACGCCAGAACGATCACTTGGCCTTCGGGGGAAGCGAGGTTGCGAACGTGAGGCCGATGCCCACCCAGTGCTGGAGCTGGGCGTCGGACGCGATCCCGTCGGCGTCGACGAGCACGAAGCCCTTGGGGGCCCGTCCGCCGATGTCCATGGGGCCGACCTGCGGTTCCCCGAGGAGAGCCTCCCGAGATTCGGCCCCAACCCGAACGAACAGACGGTCCCGGTCGACGCCTCCGAGCATGTTGCCGTGCTTGAGGAACACCAGCCCGCCCATCATCCGCCGCTCCTCGATGTCCGGTTCCGAGGCCAGCACCGCCCGGACCCTCGCCACCAGCGCCTCGTCGTAAGCCATGTCTCCGGACCCCTCAGTTTGGGGTGGGGCCGGACAGGACCAGCAGATCGGACATCTCGTCGAGCGGCTGCATCTCGGTGTCCGCTGCCGCCGCGGCCTCCATCGCCTCGAAGCCCTCGGTGATCTCGTCCTCGCTGAGGTACTCGAACACTGAGATGGTGCGGAGCCGCATTCGGCGGATGTAGTCGGCGAGGTTGGGGGCGAGCCGGTAGGGCACCTCGTCGAGCGCCAGCCGTCGCATCCCGGCGGGCGCGAACAGTCGCTCGACGTCGGCCACGGGGAGGAACATCTCCTGCTCGATGGTCCGAGCCCGGGGGAAGAAGCGGTGCCACACGAAGTTCGGCATGCGGTCACTGAACGTGCTCCGGATCAGGACCTGGGCTCCAGCGCCAGGACGCAACACCCGGGCGATCTCCTGCACCGCAGCCGGCTTGTCCCGGACGTGGTGGAACGAGAGGTACATCAGCACGACGTCGACGCTGGCGTCTGGCAGCGGGATGGCCTCGGCGGCACCGGCCAGATACGTGACCTGCGGGTGCTGGGCCAACTCGAGAGCGGTGGCCCGCATCGCGTCGGCCGGTTCCACGCCGTAGACCGGTCCGCCGAACGTGTCGGCCAGCGCCGGGGTGAACCGTCCGGTGCCCGAACCCAGATCGAGGACGGCGAGTGGCCGGTTCGGTGTTACGCGGCGACTGAACGCCCGCATCCACCCGGCGCGTCCTTCCGGCGTCAAAGCCCGTCCGCGCGCATAGTCCGTGTGCTGTTGCACGTTGTAGTCGACCGGTTCGAGCACGCCGTCGAACCTACCGGCGGCCCTCGACCTCACCCCCGGTCAGGAGGCGAGGAGTCCCTCGAGGACCGAGTCGACGAGGCGTTCGGCCCAACCGCGGGTGGGGGTGCCGGTGGCCCAGGCCCGAGCCCAGTAGGCGCCGGTCAGGGCATCGATGACCTCGCCCCGGTCGGCTTTCCTGCGCAGCTCGCCGCGGGCGATCCCGGCTTTCAGGGCCCGCCTGAACGCCCAGCGGACCGGTTCGACGACCCGGTGGCGGAACCGCTCGAGCAGCTCGGGATGGTCGGTCTCCTCCAGCAGGACGGCGGCCACGAGCCGCAGCCCGTGGCGGTCGACCCACTGCTCCTCCATCTCGATCAGCGTCACTAGGTCCCGTCGGGCCGAGCGACCGGGGGCCGGGGGGAGGGGCGGCTCCAGGCGGTCGATCATGGCGGCGACCAGCTCGGCCTTGGACCGGTAGCGCAGGTAGATCGTGGGTTTCGAGACTCGGGCAACCGTGGCGACCTGTTCCATGGTCATGGCCTCGTAGCCGCGGTTGGCCAGACACCGTTCGGTGGCGTCGAGGATGGCGGCATCGGTCGCGCCGTCCCGGGGACGTCCCCGCGTTGGTTTTTCCGTCTGGGACTTGACCAAGGAGAAAATCCTTTACGATACGGTCAGGTAAAGGCTACAACTACCAATGGGTTCGAGGGTGCCACCTACTGAAGGAGGCGGCCGATGAACGACGATCAGGTCCGCCGCACGATCGAAGAGCTCGAAGGCTCGCTCGCCTGTGACGATCCCGCATTGCTGAAACGGTTCCGGGCCCTGCGCCGAGCGGACATCGTCAACGTGCTCTCCGTGTTCGCGCTCATCGCCGCGGGCACGGTGCTCCTCACGGTCGGGCTGGCGACGCGTTCCTGGCCCCTCTGGACCGTCGGGGTGGCCGCCTTCCTCACCTCGTTCGTCGTGGACGAACACCACAAACGCACCCTTCGCCGAAACCCCTGACCTCCTGGGCCGCCACCGAAATTGAGGTTCTTGTGACCTATCCGTGGGTGATCTGTCGGTCGAGTTCGGCTGGATGCTCACGTGGGGCGCGGGCTTCGCCGGTGACACGACGCTCCGAGGGATGGTGGCGGAGCGGAGCGGCTTGTTCCATCGCTCTTTGAACGTTTTTGGTTGCCTACCAACCAAAAACGT
>DASXTK010000263.1:0-2408 GCA_036505485.1 Acidimicrobiales bacterium | reverse complement strand
TCGGCGCTGACCGGGGCAAGGTCGTGGGCCAGGTCGGCCAGCAGCGACTGGCCACGATTACGACCTCGGCGGGAGCCAGTGCCGACGGCCTGGTCACGAGTAGCTGCTGGGAAGCCGAGCGAAACGCCACCGGGCTGATTCCCGGAGTTTGCACACGATTTGGATTCATGGGTACAGTCGGTCGTTACCTCCTTGGAGCGAGGATCGTGGGCCGAACGCTTCCCCCTGGCCGGGAGCCCCTGCCCCGGATGCCTGCCGCACACCGCTCGGTCTCTCCGTGGGCCGCTCGGGACCCTCCTCCGCCCTCCGGAACGCGTCCGATCCACTCTCGACCTCAGGGAGGAATGCATGCGACGGACGGTCTGGATGTCGGTGTTGGCAGCTTCGGTAGCGCTACTCCTCATGATCCCTCAGGCGGCGCTGGCCGCTGCTGCCCCGCCGTTCGACAGGTTCACGTACACGAGCAACATGCATCCCGTCGGATTCTCCGAGCGCGAGAACACCGAGGTGCCCTTTACCGCGAACTCCGACCTCGCCTTCTGGGGCAAGACCGCATACCAGGGCAACTACGACGGGTTTCGCATCATCGACATTACTGAGCCCGACAACCCCGTGGAGCTGAACGACTACCGGCAGTGCGCCGGGGACCAGGGTGACGTCCTTGTATGGCGCAACCTCCTGGTCCGATCCTGGAACTCGCCGGCCAGCCCCACGGCGACGTGCGACGGCAAGCTGGTGGGGTCGGGCTTCGAGGGGCTCCACATCTTCGACGTCAGCGATCCGGCCGATCCCCACCTGGTGGGCTCGGTGCCCCTCAAGGCCACCCTGCCGAACAAGGTGACCGTGGACCCGCCGTCCCCGGCCGCGGGCGAGTACCAGGCCAGCGGTGCCGCGTTCGGGCCCCCGCCGCCCGACGAGGGGATCTCCGGCGACATCGTCCTGGTGAACGACGGCGTGGGGACCACCACCAACGGTTGCGAGCCGTTCTCGCTGCCCTCCGGTGCCGTCGCGCTGGTGGACCGTGGGACCTGCACCTTCGTCCAGAAGGTGCACAACGCCCAGAATGCCGGCGCGAGCGCGGTGATCGTGGCCAACAACGTGGCTGGCCAACCCATCACCATGGGCGGCACCGACCCCACCATCACCATCGCCTCGGTCATGGTGTCGCTGGACGACGGCACCACCATCAAGGGCGGCCTGCCAGCCACCGGGACCGTCGCCCACGACCCGACCGTGCCCCCGGGGAACTGCGGCTCGCATACGGCCACGCTGGTGCCGGACGTCGCGCACGGGCGGCTGCTCGTCTACAACAGCGCTTCGGACGGGAACTGTCCGGGGATCGACATCGTCCAGATTCCCCTCAACGATCCGGGAAGCGCCTCGTTCCTGCACCGCGTGCCGGCCGGTCGGCCCTGCCACGACACCGGCGTGATCCTGGGCGACGTGCTGAAGGCCGCGTGCGCCGGTGGCAACGGGTTCACTGTCTTCAGCATGGATCCGGCCGACGGGGGGTCGCTGGACACCCCGGTCGCGCTCTACTCCAAGCAGGTGCCCGGCGTCACCATAGGCCACTCCGCGGCGTTCACGTGGGACGGGAAGGTCATCGTCTTCGGCCACGAGCCCGGCGGCGGCAGCCAGGCTCGGTGCCAGCCCACCAGCAGCGACGTCGACAAGACGCTGTTCTTCTTCGACACCAAGACGGGCGCCCCGCTGGGCGAGTTCGTCAATCCCCGGCCCCAGACGGCCACGGAGAACTGTACGTGGCACAACTACAACGTCGTGCCCACGGCCAACCGGTACGTGCTCGTGGCCGCCCAGTACCAGGGGGGCATCAGCGTGGTCGACTTCACCGACCCCGCCAACGCGAAGGAGATCGCCTCCGCCGACCCCGCCCCGCTGTCGGACACACAGCTCATCCTGGGCGGTGACTGGTCCGACTACTGGTACAACGGCCGGATCTACGAGTCGGATATCACCCGGGGGCTGCTCACCTGGAGGCTCAGCGACCAGGCCGTGGCGAAGGCCAGGCAGCTGGGGCACCTGAATCCGCAGACCCAGGAGTTCACGATCGGCTAGACGATTGATCCAAGGGATGCGGGGTTGAGAGGAGGGTGTCCATGATCGGCGTTGCGACCCAACGTCGAGCCTGGAGGCCCGGTGGACGCCGACCTGGACACCCTCGCCACCGCACTGTCCGCTCCGCGCGTGATGAGCGTGGGCTTGGTGTAGGCAATGCGACCATCGCCACCATGAACTGGTGTCGTAGTGGAAGTGGCGACAACCTGGTCTGCGCAAGTGCGGTCGGGCGTGGAGCGGCCAGCATCCAGAGGCTGCGCGTCGTGCGCGGCGGCGGGTGTGCAGGCGCAGTCTGCTGGCCGGTGACGAGCTCCCGGGCCAGCGTGAACACG
>DASXTK010000262.1:0-18456 GCA_036505485.1 Acidimicrobiales bacterium | reverse complement strand
GGGGCGCCGGCCTCGGTGTCTGGGTCGAGGGCCTGGGCTCGCTCACACGTGTCGCGGCGGTCGACGACCGGCTCGCCGATCTGCGCCCAGCGTTGGAGGACCGGCTCAACTGCGGAGCCGGGCTGTTGGCCGAGCGACAGGTTTCCGCCGAGAAAGCTGACGACTACGACCAACCCGACCTGGTGCAGGGCGCGTGGTTCCGTGACGGTCTGACCCGGATGGACGACCAGCAGCACGCGCTGTCGGGGCTGCTGGCCGCGGCCGGACGCATCGGCGGTGGCCAACGATGAGGTCGGGGCTGATCATCCTGTTCGTGGCGGTGAATCCGCCGGCGGTGGCCCTGACTCTGTGGGCCCGGGTCGACCGGACCGTGCTCGCCGCCGGTCTGGCCATGACCGGCGCTCTGGCCGTGGTGCTGGGGCTGCTGTCGGACCCCATCCTCGACCTGCTCTCGGTCAACCCGGCGACCTTCCGGGTCACAGCGGGCGCAGTGCTGGGCTTGGCCGCGGCGACGTGGTTGAGCCGAGGTCCCCGCCTGCTTCCGCTCGAGGACGACCTGGTGACCGGCGAGGAAACCCGTGATGCCAAGCGCTGGTCGGCGCTGATCGTGCCCGTGCTGATTCCGACGCTGGTCACCCCGCAGCTGGTGGCGGCGAGCATCGCGGTGGGCGTCGACGAGGGCGTGCTGCCGGCGGCGGTGGGCGCGATCGTGGCCCTGGGCCTGGCCGGTGCCGCGGCGGTGCTGGTGCATCGCGGCCGCCCTGGTGTGTGGTCGGTGGGCGTCCGGCTCGTGGGGCTGGTCGGCGCCGTGGTCGCTCTCGGCATGGTCGTCGACGGCGTCAAGTCGGTCTAGTCGTACTAGAACTGGCGCATGCCGCTGGAGGGAACCCACAAACCGGGCACCTGGGACTACTCGAACACCCAGGTCCAGCGGTACGAATCGTCCGGGGGCACCAAGGGGATCATCGCCGCCGGCAAGCCGGTGGTGGTGCTGTGGACCCGGGGCCGACGCAGCGGTGCCATCCGCAAGACGCCGGTCATGCGGGTCAAGGACGGCGACAGCTACGCCGCGGTGGCGTCCAAGGGCGGATCGTCCGAGCACCCCGAGTGGTACCTGAACCTGGTGGACGACCCCCACGTCACGCTGCAGGACGGACCGGCCATCGGCGACTACGTCGCCCGCACCGCCACCGCCGACGAGCGAGCCGAGTGGTGGCCCAAGGCCACCGGCGCCTATCCGCTCTACGACAGCTATCAGGCCAAGACCAAGCGCGAGATCCCGCTGGTCATCCTCGAACCGGCCTGACCGCGTCGGCGTCGTCGGGCGGGTCGCCGTCGGGCCACACACAGGGCGAGGACCCGGAGACCTTCAGGTCGCGCTCGAGGTTCTCCCGCAGGCTGACGGAGAAGCCGTCGGCGCGGTGGCGAACCTTCAGGTGAGGGGCTTCGGGCCGGTCCCGCAGGTCGCTCAACACCTCGTAGCCCTCGGCCACCCAGAAGTCGTGGAGGGTGTCGAAGATCTGCCGGTTGCGCCGGGCCGGAACGTCCCGCAGCCAGTGGTGGGCCTCGACGAACACCCGCCCGGGCGGGCCGCCGTCATCGGGATCATCGCAGGGCATGCTGCCGGCCAGCCCCGGTTCCAGCCGCGGCGCCGGCGAGAGCTGCTCGACCGCGGCCCGGATGTGCTCGTCGAGACGGACGACCGCATCCTGCTCGGTGAGGGTTCGCATGGGTCTCAGTTACCTCGGAGGCGTCGGCGCAGGGCCGGGCGTCGGATGCGGTCGCGGCTCGGTCACCAGGTCACGCCGCCCGGTGATGATGGCAGCCATGTTGTCCCGGGCGACGTTGCCGTCGTCCCAGTACTCGGAATGGGCATGGACAGAGGGCGAGCCGGGAGCGCTCTCGAAGACCTGAGCCCCGAAGCCCGGGTTGGTGGGCTTGGTTCCGAGCAGGAACGGCGGCGTGTACTGGATCGGGTCGTTGGCCGCGACCGTGGCGTAGACATGGCTGGCGTCCATGTGCAGCCCGGAGACGTTGTCCACGCCGACGCCGGGGCTGGCCACCAGGATCAGGTTGTCGGCGTTGAGGTGGCCGTCGCGGGCGGCGTGGCCGATGACCGTGGTGCCGTAGCTGTGGCCGACCACGGTCTCGGTGGCCGGGCCGCCGATGTGGCTGATGTCCAGACCGTCCTGGAAGTGGCGCAGCAGCCCGGCGCCGCCATCGGCGTACCGGCCGCTGGTGGCTTGGCCCAGGCTCTGGGGTGCGTCGTAGCCCAGCCACGTGATGACCGACGTGCTGCTGCTCGGAGCGAGGGCGTTGGCGTCGCCGACCATGCGGTCGGCCCGCTCGATGTCGCCGTTGATCTTGCCCAGACGGGAACCGGTCCCGGGCACGTAGGTGACGACGTTGTCGGCGTAGTCGGGGTTGCCGACGGCCACGATGGCCCGACCGGTGCCGTCGGCGCTGAAGCCGACCAGGAAGGCCGGCGGCCGCCCCGGCACACCGGCCAGACGCCGTTCGAGGGCATCGATGCCGCGCAGCTTCTCCTCGATCTGGGCCAGCTCGTCGGCCGGACTGAGCGGAGCCGTCTCGCCCGGGTGGGGCATCGGTGTCGGGCGGGGCCGAAGGTCCTGCGTGCGGAGGAAGTCGGCCCGGGACTGCAGGGCCTCCCGGGAGCGCTGCAGCACGATGCGGTTGGCCTGGTCGCGCACCACGATCGGCAGACCGTCCATCGCGCCGACCTCGTTGGGCAGGACCTGGATCAGGAACAGCCGCTCGGTCTCCGACAGCTGGTTCCAGCGCCGCGGATCCTCTCGGACCCAGTCCAGCCGGAGCCGCAGGGCGTCGGGATCCTTGGCCAGCCGATCGAGCATCCCCTGGTCGCCGGTCTCGAAAGCCACCGCCACGGCCAGCGTGAACTCGTTCAGGATCCGGGATCCCTCGGTCAGCGCCGGCACGTCGGCGTTCGGGGTCGGCAGGGTGATGAGGGTGCCGGGGTCGATGGTGTCGGTCTGGGGCACCATCGTGACGTCGAGGTCGGCCGGGTGCTCGCCGGCGTCCAGCGCCTGCTGCCGCTCGGTCGCGGTCAATGGACGGTTGTAGGTGACGTCCGCGGTCACGCCGTCGAGGTTCACGACACCGGCCAGGGTGGAGAAGCGCTCGTCCTGTCCCGACGACGTCGTGACGTAGGCCCGCAGCTGGGAGGTGACCGCGCTCGTTACGCCGGGATCGAGGAGCAAGTCGACCCGAGCGCTCATGTAGATCTCGTCCTGGTAGCGCACGCTCCCCCACGACCCTGTGGGCTTGTCGGGGAACTGGGACACGATGTTCCCGGCTCGCCACAGCGCCACCTTCTGCGACGCCATCTTGGACAGGACGGAGTTGACGTCCTCGACGAAGGTGCCGGCATGGGGTCCCCGCCACTGCTCCAGGGCGGTCTTGGCCGCGGTGAGCCGGGTCGTGATCAACCCGTCCAGCTCGTGCGACCCCCCTGAGATCGACTGACCCTTGGCCTGCAGTCCCCGCACCCGATACGTGCGCCCCTGCTCGGTGTACGTGACCTCATCCCCCACGGCTGCCATCGTTGCATCTCGAAGGGGTGTCACACCGGCGCCCGTTGTCTCGTCTTAGGTGACAGATGACCGACCGCGATCACCTCCCGGCTGGCCATCGACCACCTGCGTTCGGCCCGGTCCCGCCGCGAGGCCTATGTCGGACCCTGGCTGCCGGAACCGCTGGTCGACGAGGCGGCGCCGGATGTGGCTCGCTGCGTCGAGCTGGCGGACTCGCTGTCGACCGCGTTCCTGCTCGTCCTGGAGACGCTGTCCCCGGTGGAGCGGGCCGTGTTCCTGCTGCGCGAGGCCTTCGACTACGGCTACGACGAGATCGCCGCCATCGTGGACAAGACCCCGACCAACTGCCGGCAGATCGCGGCCCGGGCCCGGCGGCGGGTCGAGGCCGGACGCCCCCGGTTCCCGGTGTCCGCGGCGCAGCGCGATGAGTTGGGACGCCGGTTCTTCGCCGCCTGCGGTGAGGGCAACCTGGACGCATTGGTGGAGCTGCTGGCGTCGGACGTGACGTTCCACGGCGACGGTGGGCCCAGCGGCAATGGCTTCCCCCGACCCATCGTGGGCCGGACCCGGGTGGCTCGGCTGCTGGTCGGCATGGTCCGCAAGATGGCCGACATGGGGATGGAGCTGGGTCCGGTGCACGTGGGCGGACAGCCCGGGGTGGTGCTGCGGTTCCGGGACGGCCAGCTGTTCGGCGTGTGGTCGCTGCACCTGGCTGAGAACGGCACGGTCCGGGCGGTCTACGGCGTGGTCAACCCCACCAAGCTCGGCCACCTGGACGAACTGTCGAACCCCGCTGAGGCAACGGAAGGATGATCATGGGTCAGGTCGAGGACAACGTCGGGTTGGTGCACACCGCGCTGCGGGTCGTGTTCAGCGAGGGCCAGGTCAATCAGATCGACACCTACTTTGCCGACGACTTCGTGCAGCACAGCCCCTACACACCGCCCGGAGGCCGGGAAGAGCTGAGGCAATGGTGGTCCGGAATGCTCCACGCCATCCCCGACGTGACCACGACGGTCACCGGGACGGTCGGCGGAGCCAGCGAGGTGGCCACCTTCCGCATCGTGAGCGGCACCATCCGCAATGACATGCCCGACTTCGGGATCAAAGCCGCCGGCCAGCCGATCGAGTTCCGGGTCGCCGACAACTTCACCATCCGCGACCACGAGATCGTCTCTCACTGGGAGGTCGCCGACACCGGTCCTCTGGTGGCCCTGGCTCTCGCCAGCCCCGCGCCGTAGCCGCGCGGCGTCACGCCCCCTGGCACCGCTCTACATGTGGTGGCACAAGCCCCGCGCTCAGCTCTACTCCAGGTTCGACGTCCAGCCGTTCGACTACGTGCTGCCGGCCTTCGCCGCCTATGCGGTGTTCGCCCTCGCTCTCGGAGCCTTCGCCGGGACGTTCATCCGGCGGGCGGTTCCCGCCATGGCGACCACGCTGTTCGTCTTCATCGCCGTGCGCATCTTCATCGAGGTCTGGGCTCGTCCCCGCTACCTACCTCTGAAGACCGCGATCGATCCAGTCGACGGGCCGCACGGCGTGTCTCAGGAGGCCGGCGACTGGATCCGACAGACCGGCTGGGCCGATCGGAGTGGTCACCGGCTGAGCGCGGCCGAGCAGAGCCGTCTGAACTCCATCCCGAGCTTCGAGGAATACACCCGGTACATCCGGGAGCACGGTCTACGTGAGTGGGTGAAGTACCACCCGGCCAACACCTACTGGCAGTTCCAGCTCATCGAAACCGGCATCTTCCTCGGGCTCGCCGCCATCCTCGTGGGCTTGGTGGTCTGGCGGGTCCGGCGCCGGGCCACGTGAAAATTACGGCCTCCGTTCGCCCTGACCAAGGCGCGGGACGTGGTAGGTATCTCTACGCGCGCACTGCGTTGGGCAGAGGGCGCGGAGATGGGTTTC
Organism: Acidimicrobiales bacterium; assembly: GCA_036505485.1. Classification (GTDB taxonomy): domain Bacteria; phylum Actinomycetota; class Acidimicrobiia; order Acidimicrobiales; family VFJN01; genus DASXTK01. The sequence continues at coordinate 12,973 of DASXTK010000262.1, read as the reverse complement.
GATGCGAACTGAGCCACCTGGCAACGACGCCAGTCAGAGCAGCTCCAGCTCCGCCCGTGGGGACGCGCTGGCTTCGATCTCGATGCACCGTGAGGGCACGAGCGCCACGATCAAGCTGATCGGCGAGTTCGACCTGTATGCCCGGGGCCTGCTCGCCAACGAGGTCCGCACCCTGCTCGACGACGGCCGCGTCGAACGCATCAACCTCGACGCGAGCGAGCTCCACTTCATGGACTCCTCCGGCCTGGCGACGCTGGTGGCGTTCCAGGCCGCGGCCGCGGCGACCGAGGTCCAGTTCCACATCATCGCGGCGTCTCCCCAGTTCACCCGTCTGGTCGAGATCGCCGGCCTGACCAGCGTGCTGTCCACCACGCCCCGGAAGCGGTAGGTCAGCCCAGGGCCTGGGCGAGGGTGTAGATGACCAGTCCGGCCAGGCCGCCCACCACGGTGCCGTTGATGCGGATGAACTGCAGGTCCGGTCCGAGCAGGAGCTCGAGGCGGGTGGCGGCCTCGTAGCCGTCCCAGCGGGCGATGGTGCCGCTGATCATGGTGGCGATCTCGTCGTTGAACTGCTCGCTGACGTAGCGGGCCACGCTCTCGACCGCTTCGTTGGCCCGGGTGGAGAGGACGGGATCGTCCTGGAGCCGGACGCCGAAGGCGACGATGGCGTCGGCGATGCGGCTCCTCAGCGGAGAGTCCGGATCCTCGGCCTGGGCCCGCAGCGTCGCCTTGAGGTCGCGCCACACCACGGCGGTCCACTCCCGCAGCTGAGGTTGGGAGAGCAGGTCGTGCTTGAGGGTCTCGCCCCGCTCCCGCAGCGCCGGCGAGGTCTTGAGGTCCTGGATCAGGCGGCGAACCCGGGTGTCGAAGTCCCGGCGCAGCTCGTGGTCGGGGTTGGTGGCGACATCGTGGATCACGCGGTGGACGCCGTCGATGATCCGGTCGAAGACCCGATCCTCCATGGCGTCGGGAAGCCACCACGGGGACTCGTCGCCGAAACGGCCGCGCAGGCTGGTCCGGTTGTCCCGCAGGAACCGGTCGGCGGCGCGCAGCATGACGTCGAGGACGTCCTGGTGGCGATCGCCGTCGGTCAGCAGCTCCAACCCTTTGCCGGCCAAGGGCGCCAAGGGCGTCGCATCGATCCGGGACCGCACCACCTCGTCGATGGCTCGGTGGACATCCTCGTCCCGCAGCAGGTCGGCCACGGTCACCGAGCCGTCGACCAGGATCCCGGCCAGCCGTTGGGCGTTGTCGGGCTGTGACAGCCAGGCCGCGGTCCGTTCGACCGGCCGGGCCGCCCGGACCCGTTCCACGATCGCCTCCTGGGTGAGCAGGTGCTCCTGCACGAACTCGCCCAGGGTGTCGCCGAAGCTGTCCTTGCGCTCGGGGATGATCGCGGTGTGGGGCACGGGCACCCCCAGCGGATGACGGAACAGCGCGGTGACGGCGAACCAGTCGGCCAGGCCGCCGACCATGGCCGCTTCCAGCGCCGCGGTGAGGTAACCGATCCAGCCGCCGTCGTCGTCGGTGAGGACGACGACGGCGACCAGCGCTGCGGCCACGACCAGCAGCAGGCCGGTGGCCTGGCGCCGGGCCGCGACCAGTTTGGCTTGGCGGGCCTGGGTCCCCGGAGCAGCGGGTTGGGCCATCGGCGATGCCGTCGAAACCATGCCGATGGTGTACCCGGCGCCGGGTTCTCAGACGAGGATCACCGTCAGACCTCTTCGACCGCGCTGCGCATCACGTGGATCACCGCCGTGCCGGCGACCAAGTCGTGCAGGGCGCGTCGTTGCCGCTGGAAGAGGATGAGGAGGAAGCCGAGGCCGAACAGCGTGAGGCTGAGCGAGAACGCCAGCGCCCGCACCACGGCTCGAGCGACGCCCACCGACGTCCCGTCCGGCTGCACGACCCGGAGGCCGAACAGCGTCATGCCCGGGGTCGCGCCGACGGTGGACCACGAGATGACGAAGTAGGCGAACCACCAGACCACGAGTCCCGTGCCGGCGAGGTCCCGATCACCTCGCAGGTCGAGCTGGTATCCCGTGACCACCCTCGTGACGAACGCGAGGACCACGGCGCCCGCCGCGAACAACGCCGCGATCGACACCACGTCGACGAGGTAGGCCGCCAGCCGGCTCACCGCGCCGGCAAAAGGCGAGGGCGTGCTCACGTCCGGCCCATCAGCCGGTCGGTCCAACGGGAGACGGAGTCGTCGGCTTGCGCGGCCCGTTGACGCAAAACCGTCAACGCCTCGTCTGCGCTCCCGGTAGCCGCCTGGGCCAGGAGCGCATTGACGTCGATCCGTTCGAGCAGCGCGTCGACGTCGATGCGCTCCAGCAGGCGGTCTACGTCGATCTGGTCGAGCAGCGCGTTCATGTCGACGCGACGCAACAGAGCGTCGACGTCGAGCGCGTCGATGACGAGGGACACAACGCGATCGGCCACCGCTCTGGCCAGGCGATCAGGCATCACGGCACCAAGCCAACCTTCACTGGGACCCGCCGCGCATCGCCCGGTTGGGGTGATGCGGCCCCCTCGCTGGACATGTCTCATGGGGTCAACCGAGCAGACGGGAGCACACATGGCGCTGCACCGAAAGATCCAGGAAGATCCGACTCCCCTGAACCTGGGCCCCATCTACACCCGCCCGGGCGAAGCCAAGCGCGCCCCCCGTCACACGCTGCCCGACGTCGAGATGCAGCCCGATACGGCCTACCAGTTCGTCCGGGACGAGCTGATGCTCGACGGCAACGCCCGCCTGAACCTGGCCACCTTCGTGACCACGTGGATGGAGCCGCAGGCCGAGCGGCTCATGACCGAGACGTTCGACAAGAACATGATCGACCGCGACGAGTACCCACGCACCGCCGAGCTCGAGCAGCGCTGCGTCAACATGCTCAGCCGGCTGTGGAACTCACCCGATGGCGATCAGTCCACCGGGACCTCGACCACCGGCTCCAGCGAGGCCGCCATGCTCGCCGGCATGGCCCTGAAGTGGCGCTGGCGCGACCTGCAGCGAGCGGCCGGCAAGCCCACCGACCGGCCCAACATGGTGATGGGCGCCAACGTGCAGGTCTGCTGGGAGAAGTTCTGCCGGTACTGGGACGTCGAGGCCCGTCTGGTTCCGATGGAGGGCGACTGCTTCCACTTGAGCCCGGCCCCGGTGCTGGAGCACTGCGACGAGAACACGATCGGCGTGGTCGCGGTCCTCGGCTCGACCTTCGATGGTTCCTACGAGCCGGTCGCCTCCATCTGCTCTGCTCTCGATCGATTCCAGGTGAGCAGTGGCATCGACGTGCCGATGCACGTGGACGGGGCCTCGGGCGGGTTCGTTGCCCCGTTCCTCGACCCGGAGCTGGTCTGGGACTTCCGCCTGCCTCGGGTGCAGTCGATCAATGCGTCGGGCCACAAGTACGGGCTCGTGTATCCGGGTGTCGGCTGGATCATCTGGCGCAACCCCGAAGCCCTCCCCGACGACCTCGTGTTCGACGTCAACTACCTCGGCGGCCACATGCCGACGTTCGCGCTGAACTTCTCCCGGCCCGGGAACCAGGTCGCGGCGCAGTACTACAACTTCCTGCGCCTCGGTTTCGAGGGTTACCGCCGGGTCCAGCAGACCTCGCGCGACGTGGCGCGGTACACGGCCGAAGCCGTGGCCAAGCTCGGCCCGTTCCAGCTGCTCACCGATGGGAGCGAGCTGCCGGTGTTCGCGTTCGCCCTCGAGGACTCCGGCCTGCCGTACACGGTGTTCGACATCTCCGAGCGGCTCCGTGACCGTGGCTGGCTGGTCCCGGCGTACACCTTCCCCGAGAACCGGCAGGACCTCGCGGCGCTACGGGTCGTCGTCCGCAACGGCTTCTCGCGGGATCTCGCCGATCTGCTCGTCGCCGATCTGCGCCGTCACGTGGAGTATCTCGAGGCGCTTCCGGTCCCCCTGCCCCAGCAGGAACACCACGGCTTCCACCACTGATCGGCCGAGAGCTAGCCGACCAAGGTGACAAGGCCGTTGGCCACGAGCACGGATCCGATGTCGACACCGACCGCGATCACCGCCGAGACCACCACCACGATGGGAGCCGCCAGCATCGCGGCCACGGCATAAGGCAATGCCGCGAACAGCACCTCAGCCATGGTCTCGTCGGATCCGACCGGCGAGAGCCGCCATCTCGGCCCTACGGGCGTCCCGCTGCTCTCGACGTTCGACCCGTTCCCACCAGCCGGCGAGCCGGTGCCCAGCCCGGCGCCACAAGGACCTGATCACGTCGATGGCATCGATGACGAGCAGGAACGTGATGCCGACCCAGAGCGCCGCCTCCAGCAGGTGCGCCCCAGAGGGGATCTTCGGCCGGTCGAGTCGCTTCCGGAACCAATAGGCCGCGCTGCCGACGGGATAGCCCCTGACGTGACCGACGAGCTCGTAGCCCGAACGGAGGTACAGCTGTGGGGCTTGGTCGGCATGGGTGAACAGCACGACCTGTTGGCAGCGGCGCCGCCGGGCCTCCGCCTCGGCCGCGGCGAGCAGGGTGTGGCCGAGCCCTCGACGCCGCAACGGCTCGCTCACCCACAGCGACACCAGCTCGCAGCACTCGCCCCAGGTCCAGCCGTGGATCCCGGCGACGACGATGCCGTCGCGCCGGGCGAACACCGCCAGCGACCGCGGCGGGTCGTGACCGGCTGCGGCCACGGTGAAGGCCCGCAAGCTGTCGTCCAGGCAGGCGATGTCGTCGTCGCCCGGGTCGTCTTCGACCTGGAGCACGAGGTCGTCGAGGTCCATCCAGGATCCGAGGGCCGTCTCGGTCATTCGTCGGCCAGGACCTGCTCCACCAGGGCCAGGTCGTCGAAGTAGGTGCGGAACGCACAGATGCGGTCGCCGTCGAACTCGGCGAACGTCGCCCCCGAGACGTGGAGCCGCCGGCCGGTCGGATCGACCACGAGGTCGCCGTCGACGAGCAGCGGGCCGGTGTGGTCGGCCGCCAGGTGCCACTCGGCGATGGCCTTGTCCCCCACCTGGTCGAGAGCGTGGACGTCGATCTCGATGCCCGACAGCGCCTCGTCGCGGCGGTCCACCGCGTTCATCAGCTCGCTCCGGGACTTCACCAGCAGGTTGGGTGACCAGCCGATCACGTCGTCGGTCACGAGGTCGGCCATCGACGGGCCATCACCGGTCGCTGCGGCATAGAGCAGGCGCCGTAGGGCGCTGGCATGGGCGGAAGCGGTACTTGCCATGTGTGGTCCTCTCGCTGGATCCCGGCCGCTCACAGGCCGAGCAGTGACGACTTGGCCGCGGTGAACTCGTCGTCGGTCAACGCACCGGAGTCATGCATCTGGGCCAGCCGGCTGAGCTCGTCGACCTCGCCGCCGGTGGAGGCCGGAGGCGGTGCGACGTACTGCGGCGGTGGCGCCGGCGCCGGCTGGCTCTGGCTGGCGGCGTAGGCGTCAGCCGCCTGCTGGTTGTACTGGTCTTGCTCCACCCGCCGCTTGCCGGCGTGATAGGCGACGCCGGCGGTGGCTGCTCCCACGGCCAGGCGGGCAACGGGTCGACGGCGACGGAACATCAATCCCATGACGGATCCTCCAGTGCTAGGGCTGGCTCGCACGATCCCCGGTCGCCTCCCCGAGCGTCGTCATCCCACCGGGATGATCCGCCTGTCCCCCGCCTTCATCCCGCCTGGGTGATACCGCAGCGAAGCGGCCCTGCCACGTTCCGAAGATGATTCGCCGCCATCTGCCGATCCTCGGCTGGCTGCCCGGCTATCGGATGCCGTGGCTGAGCAAGGACGCATTGGCCGGACTGTCGGTGTGGGCCCTGCTCGTCCCCCAGTCCCTGGCCTATGCCACCATCGCCGGGGTGCCCGTCCAGTACGGGCTCTACACCGCGTTCGCCGCCCTCATCGCCTACGCCGTGTTCGGCACGGCCCGTCAGGTCGTGCAAGGTCCGAGCGCCACGGTGGCCGCGGTGTCCGCCGCCGTCATCACGCCCCTGGCCGGAGCGGCGGCCCTCGGGACCTCCAAGGCCGCTCCCTATGCTGCCGCGCTCGCCCTCGCCGCCGGCGCTGTGTACCTGGCGCTGGGCGCGCTGCGCATGGGATGGGTATCGAACTTCCTGTCCAAGGCCGTTCTCTGCGGGTTCGTCATCGGCTTCGCTCTCGGCATCATCATCGACCAGTCCTACAAGCTGCTCGGGGTCGACTCGGTCGACGGCACCTACATGGAGGAGTTGTTCGGCACGATCAAGGAGATCCCGGAGACGAGCGGCACCACGCTCGCGGTGGGTGCGTCCTGTCTCGCCGTGCTCCTGCTCCTGCGCCATCACCGTCCCCGATGGCCGCGAGCGCTCCTCGTCATGGCGCTGGCCATCATCGCCGCCGGGCTGCTCGACCTGGCCGACCACGGCGTCGTGGTTACCGGCAACGTCCCCACCGGGCTGTTCTCCCTCGGGCGGCCCGACATCGGCTGGAGCGACACTGGCTCCCTGCTCATCGGGGCGCTGTCGGTCGTCTTCGTCGGGTTCTCGGAGTCGCTGGCGTCGGCCCGCATGATGGCCCAGAAGCACGGCTACGACATCGACCCCAACCAGGAGCTGATCGCCCAGGGGGCGGCGTGCGCGGCGGCCGGTCTGGTCGGAGGGTTCGCCAACGACGGGAGCTTGTCCAAGAGCTCGGTGGCCGATGCTGCGGGACAGCGCACCCAGATGGCGTCGTTGATCAACGCCGGCTTCATCATCCTCACGATGGTGTTCCTGGCCGGTCTGTTCGAGGATCTGCCCAGCGCCGCGCTGGGAGCGGTGGTGATCGACTCGATGGTGGGTCTGCTCGACTTCGGCGAGCTGCGCCGCTACCGGCGGGTCAACCGTCCCGACTGGGTCTTCGCCATGGGCGCCCTGCTCGGCATGCTGTTCCTCGGCATCATCCAGGGCATCCTCATCGGCGTCGTGCTGTCGCTGCTGCTGCTGATAGCCCGGAGCTCCACCCCCGGCATCCGCCAGGTGGGCCGCGACCCGAAGTCGGGCGCGTATCTGGACGTCGAGCGCCACGAGGGTCTCGAACCGACGCCCGGGGCGCTCGTGGTCCGAGTCGACGGGCCGTTGTTCTTCGCCGACGCCAACCGCTTCCGGGACCGGATCAAGGAGCTGCTCGCCCAGCGACCCGACACGGTGCGGGCGGTGATCATCGACGCCGACGCCATCTCCCAGAGCGACACGGACGGCGCCGACATCATCGTCCAGCTGGCCCAGGAGCTGTCGGTCGACGACGTGTCCCTCGTGCTGGCGAGGGTGCACGCGTCGATCCGGGACTTGTGGGAGCGCGCCGGGGCCCTGGACGTCGTCGGGACGGATCGGGTCTTCAACACCGTGGAAGAAGCGGTGCTCAGCGAGCGCAGTTGATCAGGCCTGCTTCTGGACGAGCCCTTGGCGGATCGCCAGCACGGTCGCCTCGGTGCGGTTGGTCACGCCCAGCTTGGCCAGCACGGTGCTGACGTAGACCCGTACGGTGCCTTCGGTCAGGCCCAGCGCCTGGGCGATGGCCCGGTTGGTCCGACCGTCGGCCAGCAGGGTGAGGATGTCGTGCTCCCGGGCGGTCAGGCTCATCCCCGGAGCTTCGGCCAGCGACTGACCCATGAGATGGGGCAGGAAGACCGACGAGAACGTGGACCGGCCCTGCGTGACGCCGCGGATGGCGTCGGCCAGCTCGTCCATGCCGACCGTCTTGAGCAGGCAGGCGCTGGCCCCGGCCCGAATGGCGGCCCGGACCGATGCGTCGTCGACGAAGCCGGTGAGCACGACGACCCGCACGTCGGGGAAGCGCTCGAGCAGCCGTGCGGTCCCGGTCGCGCCGTCCATGCCCGGCATGGACAGGTCCATCAGCACGACCTCGACCCCAAGCTCCCCACAGCGCTCGAGCGCCTCTTCCGCGCTCTGCGCCGTGGCCACCACGGCGATGTCCTCGCATGCGGCGAGCAACGAGGCGATGCCCTCCCGCACGACCTCGTGGTCGTCCACGATCATGACCTTGATGGGCTGCTCCTCGCTCATGCCCGGCCTCCCGGGTTGGGCCAGCTGAATCGGACGGTGGTCCCTCGGCCTGGTGCCGCATCGATGACCAACTCGGCACCGACGTCCGCGGCACGCTCCCGCATGATCTGGAGGCCGTGGCGGCCTTCGGAATCGGCGCTGGCATCGAACCCGGTGCCATCGTCCATGACCCACAACGTCACGACGTCGTCGCGCTGGCGCAGCCGCACCCGCAGCCGGCTCGGTCCGGCATGGTGCCGGGCGTTGGTGATGGCCTCCTGGGCGATGCGGTAGGCCGCCAGCTTCACCGCCGCCGGCAGCTGGAGATCGCCGATCAGGTCGAGCTCGACCCCGACGAAACCGGACGGTGATCCGCCCAGCTGCTCCACCAGTCCGGCCAGGCTCGCCGACTCCAGGGCCGACTGCCGCATCTCCAGGAGCATCACGCGGACGTCTCCCAGAGCCCCGAGGGTCAGCGAACGAATGCGCCGAGCGTGCTCGACGGCAACGGCGGGATCACGCTCGAGAGTGCTCGGGAAGGCGTCCGCGACCATCGCAATGGAGTAAAGCGTCTGACTGACCGAGTCGTGCAGTTCGCGCGCGATCCGGTTGCGTTCATCGGCGGCGGCGGCCTCCCTCAGCTTGGCCAGCCGGCGGATCTGCTTGACGATCCCAGCTACCTCCCCAGCGATCAGTTCGATCATCTGTCTCTGCGGTCTCACCGCGGCTGGCGGGGCGCGGCTCACGAAGCACAAGGCTCCCCAGCGGTCGTCGCCGCTCATCAAGGGCACGATGACGAGATGACGACCCTCGATCGCATCCACTCGGACCACCGGCGAGCGCGAGCCGGACGGTACCTCCACCGTTTCGATGGCCTGGTCGAGCACGGGGGAACGCAGGAGCCCTTTGTCGGCCTGAGATGCTTGCCAGTCGAAGCGTTGCTGGCTTCCATTGGGCTCACGCACAGTGGCGGTCACCGCCTGCGCGTCCACAACGGGGCCGACGAGCGCGAGCACCGGTCGGATCGCAGCCGGGAGGTCGATGGCCCCGTCTGCCAGCTTTCGGATCTGGCCAGCCAGACGGTGCTGGCCGAGCGCACGACCGTCGGTGACCGCGGCCCGAGCGCCGCGGATCCCTTCGCCGATGGCGAACGGCAGGAAGACGAAGGGCTGGATGTACACCGAGTGGATCGTCCCGCCGGCCACCAGCGAGTCGTAGCGGTTGAACACGAACAGTGCCGCGAGGATGAGGAAGAAGAACGCCGGGTCAAGGCCATCCCTGCTCCGTCGCGTGCTCGCTGCGCACACCCACCAGCCGAGCGGCACGAAGGCGGTGAGCGAGGCGATGGCGAAAGGCCCGTTGAGGGCCCACAGGTTGTTGTCGGGGGTCTCGGCCGCGTAGAGGATGCCGAGCACCGCGGTAGCAAAGCCCAGAAGCAACGTCAGCAGGCTGAGCGCAATCATCGGCGCGTCCCGCGGTCGTCGCGCCAGTCCGACGGAGAGGAAGAGGACGGCGGCGAAGAACTCTCCTCCCGCTGCCGTCCCATAGGCCAACAAGGCCAGTCGGGCCGCCACGCTTATCAAATTAACGCGCTTCGTGGTCGGAACCGCGGACCCTTACTAACGGGCGTCAGGGCGCTACCTGACGAACCTCAGGGGAGCCCACCCTTATGTAACGCCCGTAGAACACATGGCACACGACACTGGGCGGCGGCGTCCCTACGCTCGATGATGGTGGGGTGGTGACCACTATGGACGACTCGCGCTCGCCCCGGACCCGGGCCCACCGGCGGCCGAGCGCCGACGCGCGGCGCCGGACGCAGCCGACCGCCCGTGGCTCTCCACCTCCGGTCCCCTCGATCGCCATTCGCCGGATGCGGGTCGAGCAACTCCTCGACGCCCATCCCGACCGGCGGGTGATCCTGGTGCGCGGCCCGGCTGGCGCGGGCAAGACGGTGCTCGTCGCCCAATGGGTGACCGCGCAGGCCAAGCCCTGCGCCTGGCTGTCGATCGACGCCGTCCACAACGACCCGGCCCTGTTGCTGTGGCACCTGATCGAGGTGGTGGAGCGGCTGGCCCCCAATGCCTTCGATGCCACCGCCTGTAGATCGGCCGAGGGCAAGCGAATCGAACACGGCGACCTTTGGGACGTTCTGGACCTGGTGGTCGGCCGGTTGGGCACGAGCCTCACCCTGGTCCTCGACGACGTCGGCCGACTCCACCACCGGGCCGCCCAGCGCGTCATCGGCCGGCTGGTCGAGCGTCCGCCTCAGGCGGTTCGGGTCGTGCTGATCTCCCGGTCCAAGCCCCAGTTCGGGCTGGAGCGAGCCCGGTTGCGCGGCGATCTGGTCGAGGTGGTTCCGGCCGCACTCCGGTTCCAACGGTCCGAGATCGAGGAGCTGGCCTCGACCTGGACCGGCCGACGGCTCGACCACGCCGAGCTCGAGCAGGCGACCCTGGGTTGGGCGGCGGGACTGCGGCTGGCACAGCTCGAGGCCTCGGCTCCCGACCGGCCCGCGCTCGGACTCCGCGCCCACGACGGCATCGCCAGCGAGTACATCCGCGAGGAGCTGATCGACGGCTCTCCCGACGAGCTGCGCTCGTTCCTGGAGGTGTCGTGCTGGCTGCCGGTGCTCACCGGACCGCTGTGTGCTGCGGTCCTCGGCCAGCAGCACCGCCAGGCCTCGTCGGCGTTGCCGGACATGGAAGCGCTCCCGGTCCTGCCCGTGGCCAGCCGTCCCGGGGCGTTCCGCTATCCCCGGATCCTGGCACGGGCGCTGCAGCAGGAGTACTGCCGGCGTGACGCCCGGGCCGCCTTGAGCGCCCGCCGCCGCGCCGCCGAGGCCTGCCGCCGAGCCGGGGAGCTGGTGACGTCCATCTCGCTGTTCCTGGGGGCCAATTGTCCCAACGAGGCAGCAGACGTCTGTGCCGAGCTGGCCGCCGCCGGTGAGTCGGCACTGCGGGCAGTCGACGAGCTGCTGTGCGAGACCCCTGAGCTGGCTCCGGAGGGGCCACGCTGGCTCCCCTGGCGGACCCGGGCCGCGGTGGCCGCCGGGCGCGTCGAGGAGGCCCGCCTGCTCTTGGGGCAGAGCCGGGATCCTGGTGAAGCCACCGACCGGGATCTGCTGATCGCCCAGGCGGTGGTGGCGGAACACATCGGAGACGTCGCCTCCCTGCTGGCCTGTGCCGGTCGTCTGCTCGCACTGGTCGAGCGGACCGGGGCCGCTTCGGGCTCCGATCCCCAAGCCTTGGGCTGGCGCATCCGCGGTCTGGGGTGGTCCGGCGCCGTGGACGAAGCCCGGGCCGTGGCGAGCGTCCTGGCCCGCGGCGGCGGGGGTTCCACCCCCGAGGATCGGGTGGGCACCGCCCTGGCCCGGGCCTGGGTCGCCTGGTTCGACGGTGACATCCCCGGCGTCGCCGATCTCACGGCCCAGGCCCGCGACGAGCTCGGCGACGACGAGGCCCGGTCCGCCGAGCTGGCGTTGCTGGCCGGTTCGGCCCACCGGGAGCGGAACCAGCTGGCCAAGGCCATGCCGCTCATACAGGAGGCCCGCGACCTGGCGGCCAAGACCTCCCATCACATCGTCGCGGCCCTCGCCGCCAGCGAGTTGGCCCGCTGCCAGCGGGCCGCGGGCGCCACGATGGAAGCGCTGGAGCTGGTGGTGTCGACCCGCACCACCTACCCCCGCCTTCCCGCGGCCGTCGACGCCCAACTCCGCAGCACCGAAGCCCGTGTGCGGCTCGACCAAGGCGATGTCGGCGGAGCCCACGCCGCGCTGCGCGGGGCGGATCCGGGCATCGAGGCCCGGTTGCTGGCGGCCCGGATCGCGCTGCAGGATGCTCCGCCCCAGGCTCAGTCCCTCCTCCAGGGGATCGAGGCCCGCACGCCTCGGCAGGCCGTGGAGAAGCTCCTGCTGCAGGCTCAACAGCCCGACGCCGACCCGGGCGATCGATCGGCCAGCCTCACCGAGGCGATCTCGGCGGGCCGGCTCCTCGGCATGGCCCGGACGTTCCTCGACGAGGGACCCACTGTCAACCGGGCGCTGTCCCGTCTGGCCCTCGAGAGCAGCGATCCCGCCCTGGGCCACCTCGCGGCCTTGGCTTCCCAGGAGCTGGCGCTCGGCCCCTCCCACCAGACGAACGAGCCGATCGAGCAGCTCACCCCCCGCGAGCTGGCGGTGCTGCGCATGCTTCCGCTGCGCATGTCCAACCGGGAGATGGCGGCCCAGATGTACATCTCGGTCAACACCTTGAAGACCCACATCCGGGCCATCTACCGGAAGCTCGACGTGCCCCACCGCTCGGCCGCGGTGCGGCGGGCCAAGGCGCTGCAGCTGGTCTAGCGACGCCTGCCTCGGCGTCAGCGCATCGAGGCCACGACGAACGGTCCGGTCGCGTGGGTCGCGTCGCTGGGCCACGCCACCAGGTCCATCATCTCCCCGTCGTCGAGGTGCAGGCGCAGCCACACCGGCCGCGCCCCGAATCCCTTCACCGCCATCCCTGGGACCGGGCCGGTGACGTTGGCCACCGACAGCACGTCACAACGCGTCAGGGTCAGACCCCGATGCACCAGCAGCACGTCGTGGGCCCAACAGCCGTACCGCTTGGTCCGGCTCCAGGTCGATCCATCGAGCCGTCCCGCCGGCCGCAGCCGGCACGCGAACACGCCGGGTTGGTGCCGGACTCGGCGCCGTGACCAGAGCGTGTAGAGCAGCCCTCCCACCACCAGCCACAACGACACACCTAGAGCAGCAAGCAGGATCCAGACCATGCTCTCACCACACCCGGACCCGACGGACCCCGCATCATCCAGAGGGGATGATCGCGGCGGTGCGATCGCCCCGCCGGGATGAGGCGCGCTCACCCCGGCTCATCTGGCCGGGCTGATCACCCGCCTGAGGTCTGGCTCTGGAGCACCTGGGAGAAGTACTCCAGCGCTGCCTTGGTCTTGGTCTGCTGCTCG
>DASXTK010000261.1:0-3765 GCA_036505485.1 Acidimicrobiales bacterium | reverse complement strand
GACGAGCCCGGCTTGACCTTGGCGGTGTTGAGGGCTGCGCCCACGCCGGTCATGACGCCGCAGCCCACTAGCGAGGCGATCTCGAAGGGCACATCGTCGTCGATCTTGACCGCACCCTGCTCGGGCACGATCAGCTCCTCGGCGAAGGTGCCGTTGCCGGCCATCCCGGCCAGCGGAGCCCCGTCCAGCTGGAAGTGCGGGATCATCGAGACGCCGAACTGGATCATCACGCACAGGTTGGGCTGCTTGTGCTTGATGCAGAAGCTGCACTTCCCGCAGGGCGGGCTCCAGGCCACGATGACGTGGTCGCCCTCCTTGACGCTGGTGACGCCCTCGCCCACCTCGGTGATGATGCCCGCGCCCTCGTGGCCGGGGATGAACGGCGCCGGCTGCAGGATCACACCGGACATGGCCGAGATGTCGGAGTGGCAGACCCCGGTGGCCTCGATCTTGATCTTGACGAAGCCGGGCCCGACCTCGCCGATCGTGACGTCGTCGCGGAGCTCGAGCTTCTCGTCGCCGGTGTTGCGCAGGACAGCAGCACGCATGTGGACCCCCTTGGACCAGTTGGAGAGTGGGAGCACTCTTGACCCTAGGGTCAGGATCTGTCAACCCGCGCGGAACACATCGGACGGCTCGTCGATCTACAGGGTGTGACGATCGAGACCAAGACCGCCCCGACCATGGACGGGCTGGACGCGCTCTACCGCACACAACGTGACCGATTACGGCGTATTGCCTATCTCATGACCGGACAGGCGGCCGTGGCCGAGGAGATCGTCCACGACGCCTTCATCCGGGTCCACAGCCATCTCGACACCGTCCACTCCCCGCCGGCCTACCTGCGTACGACCGTGGTCCGGCTGTGCATCGCCTGGCAGCAGCGCGATCGCATGGCCCGCGAACGGACGCCGTACGACCGCCAGTGGGTGGATCCGCCCGAGATCGACGAGATGTGGGACCGGTTGGCCCAGCTTCCCCCGGACCAACGGGTGGTGCTGGTGCTCCGGTACTACGAGGACCTGCCCCTGGGCCAGATCGCCGACGTCATGGGCTGTCGTCCCGTCACCGTCCGCACCCGTATCCACCGGGCCTTGAACCGGCTTCGCAAGGAGATGACCCCGTGAACCATCTGCTGACCCCCAACGACGTCGAGGAGCGGCTGCGGCGCACCTTGACGGTGCGGGGCGAGGACATGGCTGTCGGCGACCTCGCCCCTCGCGACCACAGTGCCGCCTGGATCCCCGGTAAGACGCTGCTGCGGCTCGAGCCTCTCGGGCCGCCGGCCCGGCGACGTCTCACCGGCCGCCCACTACTGGCCGCGGCCGCCGCCGCGGTCGTCGTTGCTGGGATGGTCGGAGGGATCGCGCTCGCCGGAGACGACGGCCCAACCAACCCGGTCGATGCCGGCTCCCGCGGTCAGGAGACCCCGCAAGGCGCGCCGGACGGCACGGTCCCGCCCACGGCCCTCTCCGGAGTCTGCGCGGTCAACCCCTTGGAGACCTCCACGACGTTGCCGCCCGACTGCACGCAGACCGAGCTGCTGCCCGGTTTGGTCGCGTCCTACGCCTCCGACATCGACCCCAGTCTCACGATCGGCGTCACCTGGTATCCGGACCCCCGCATGGCTGACGCCGTCCCTCACGACGAGCCGATCGAGGCCGGTGCCAACTCCGGCTACTACGGGACCGGCCACGACGAGGGCTTCGACCAGGTCTGGCTGGTCTATGACGACGGTGTGCTGGGCATCGACGGCGGACCGGTCACGCGGGAGCAGCTGATGTTCGTGGCCGCCAGCGTGGTGCACGAGCCCGGCACCCTCGAGTTCCTGGTGTCGCCTCCCCCGGGCTTCTCCTCGATCGAGCCATTCCCCAACACGGTTCCGCCTCTTCCGACCACGACCGACACGGTCGCTCCGACCACCACCACCACCGTGCCCGGCGCGCCCGGCGATTGACCACCTTGGGTGAGAGGCTGACTACTGTACGGGCCCGGCGGGTGCTCCGAGCACCACGGAGGACGATCGATGTTGATCGTGGAATCAGCCCGACCGGCGGCCTTCATTCGTCAGGGTTATGCACGCGGCGCCCGCCTCGCCGCCAGCGCGGCCGATGTCACCGGACTCGACCGCTGGCTGGCGGCCCGAGGCAGCGCCGTCGCCTTCCAGATGCGTTCGCTGTGGGCGCTCGACGACGTCGAGCGGATGGCCCACCTCGACGTCCCCGGTTGGACCTACAAGGCCGCGCACGAGGTCGAGCACTTCCTGGCCTGCCTTGACGGCCGGGGCCGGGTGTTCGAGTTCGGCTCGGGGGCGAGCACGACGTGGCTGGCCCAACGGGCGGGCGAGGTCCATGCGGTGGAGCACGACCTCGCCGTGTCCGAACAGCTGCGGCCGCTGTTGGCGATCTACGAGCGCCACGTCCGGCTGTACGACGCGCCGCCCGCCCGTCGGCGGGGGGACTTGGGAGCGGCCTCGGGCCGGCCGGGCTGGGAGGGCCGGGACTTCATGCAGTACGTGGAGACGATCCACGAGGTGGGCAGTCTGTTCGATGCGATCGTGATCGAGGGTCGGGCCCGTCCGGCCTGTCTGGAAGCGGCGGTCGCTCATCTGGCTCCCACCGGGATGATCGTGTTCGACAACGCCTGCCGTCCCCGCTACCGGGACGCCATCGAACGCTGCGGCCTCGCCGTCGACCTACAACGAGGCTGGGCCCCCAGCCTCCCCTACCGGGAAGCCACCGCCCTCCTCCGCCACAGGCGGTAGAGCGCTCGCGGCCGGCGCGCCGCATGCCGGTCACAGAACGATCAGGTGCAGTCAGTCGAAGCGGCGGACCAGGAGATCTACGGCTTCGGTCAGCTCGCTGGAGACCCAGGCCATGTCGCCCATGCCGTTGGTCCAGGCGATCAGGGTCGACCACCACACATGGCCCAGCATCTTGGCCACCGAGGCCTCGACCGCGGGGTCGATGTCGGCGGGGAACGCCGGGCGCATGATCCGGGCCAGAGTGCCGGTCATGCCGCTGAGGGCGTCGACCCCGGCCGGGTCGCCGGCGATCAGCGCCGCCACCACGGCCCGGGCCAGCTGCGGGTCGCGCTCGATGGCCCGCAACGCCCGGTTGAGCACGTCGGTCACCCGCTCCGAGGTGCGCTCGCCCTTGGGCGGGCGGTCCAGCAGGGTCTGCTCCAGCTCGGCCATCCAGTGCTCCATGGCCGAGGCCAGCAGGGCGTCCTTGGACGAGAAGTAGCGGTAGATGGTGCCCAGCGCCACGTTGGCCCGGGCGGCCACATCCCGCATCTGCACCGCGTCGTATCCCCCCTCGCTGGCCAGCTGCAGCGCGGCCAGGATCACGCGCTCGCGCCGAGCCGCCTGGCTCTTGGTGAGGGTGGGCGTCGACGGTACGGACATCCGGGCCAACCTAGTTCCGGGCCGCTGTCGCCTGGCGGAAGGACAGGCCGGCGTCGGCCCTCGCTTCCGCCGGGAGCCCCAACGCCCGCTCGGCCACGATGTTGGCCTGCACCTGGTCGCTGCCTCCGGCGATGCGCAGCGATGGCGAGTGCAGGAACCGCCGGATCCACATGCTCGCGGCCGGGGGTCCGTGGCCGTTGCCGTTGTCGAGCTGGCCGGTCGGTCCGAGGATGGAGATGGCGGTCTCGGTCAGGTGCTTCATGTAGCGGGCGAACGCCAGCTTCATGATCGAGGCCTCCTGGCCCGGCGGCTTGCCCTGGCTCAGCGCGGTCTGCGTGCGGTAGCGGAGGAAGCGCAGC
>DASXTK010000260.1:0-5577 GCA_036505485.1 Acidimicrobiales bacterium | reverse complement strand
GGGCGACGCCTCCCTGGCCGACGCGGTGACCGCCCGCGACGCCTTCATCCACTGGATCGCCGACGAGCTGGGCGTGCCCGCCTTCGCCTACGGGCCCGAACGCACGCTGCCCGAGGTCCGCCGGGAGGCATTCACCACCCTGGCGCCCGACGCCGGACCCACGACTCCGCATCCCAGCGCGGGCGCGGTGGCCGTCGGGGCCCGATCGCTGCTGGTGGCCTGGAACGTGGTGCTGGCGGAGCCGGACCTGACCCAGGCCCGGGCCATCGCCAAGGCCATCCGGGGACCGCAGCTGCGGACCCTGGGCCTGCAGACCGGGTCGGAGGTACAGGTGTCGATGAACCTGATCGCACCCGAGATCATCGGCCCGGCCGAGGCCTGGGACCTGGTCGCAGCCCACGCTCCGATCGCTCACGCCGAGCTGGTGGGTCTGGTGCCCCGCGCCGTCCTCGACCGCACACCAGACAGCCGGTGGGCCCAGCTCGACCTGGCCCCCGACCGCACGATCGAGTCCCGCCTCGCCGCCCAAAACTGACCGAACCTGCCTCTGGAGGAGACAGGTTCGTCAGGGTGGGCTGCTAGGACAGGGGTCTGTCAGCAGCGTGTGGCAGGATCTCTGGTGGTCAGGACGCCGAAGCGGTGGCCGTGACCGGAATTCGACGGGCGAGCGCTCGCTGACGGCGAATACGGCGACGTTCGCGTTCGCTCATCCCGCCCCAGATACCGAACTTCTCGCCGTTGACCAAGGCGTACTCGAGGCACGAGTCGCGAACGACACAACCTCGGCACACCTCCTTCGCCTCGCGTGTCGAGGCTCCCCGCTCGGGGAAAAACAAATCGGGATCCACGCCTAGGCAGTTCGCATAGTCCTGCCATGACCTGTCCTCGGGATCTGTGGCCATTTTCGTCTTCATCTGGCCCCCTTCCCGGTGGGGTCGTCATCTCATGCGGTGTGTAATGAGTGTGTGTGGCCAATACCACACGTGTAATTACAACGCTGTGATCTTCCCTCACCTGCGGCGATCACGCAAGAGCGGAACGGAATCAGGGGTCGGTGTTAGCCTCGTGCCCAGTTCAGCGGGGTTGTTCGGCGGGACACCGATCGGGGGTTGGATGCTGGGGACAGCGGCTCAGGTAGCAACCGATGCTCGGCGAACGCCCCCATTCCGGCTCGGCCATCGGCCCAACCTCGACGGCGTCCGCGGGTTCGCCATCGTGGCCGTCGTCGTCTACCACGTGGGCCATCTGCTCTGGTTCGACGCCCGGTTCTGGTTCCTGCCCGGCGGATTCCTGGGCGTCGATCTGTTCTTCGCGCTCAGCGGGTTCCTGATCACATCGCTGTTGCTCGCGGAGTTCGACCGGCGCGGCCGCACCAACGTGGTCCGGTTCCTGGGACGCCGGGCCCTGCGGCTCCTGCCGGCCCTGATGTTCGTGCTGGCCGGGATCGTCGCCCTGGCCGCGTTCGATCTCATCCCGAGCGGCACCCGATGGGCGATCGGCAGATCGCTGTGGACCCTGGCGTTCCTACAGAACGCGCCGGCCACGGACCACATGGTCCACCCGGAACTGGCCCAGTCCTGGTCGCTCGCGGTCGAGGGCCACTTCTACGTCCTTTGGAGCATCACCGTGGCCGTGGTGCTGCTGCTGGCCAGGCGGCGCTCCCGCCAGCTGCTCTTCGCCATCGGGCTGATCGCCGTCGTGGCGGTGATGGTGCATCGGGCGATGACCTTCAACGACGGGGTGCCGGCCTTGGCGCTGTTCCTCAAGACCCCGGAACGCCTCGACGGCCCCCTGGTCGGGGCGCTGGGTGGCATCGCCTTCGCATCGGGATGGCTCGACCGCCTGTCACAACGCTGGGCTGCGCTGTTGACCGGCGCCGGGCTCGTCGTGCTGGCCCTGGCCGCCCGCTTCGTCGATCCCTTCGACGAGTTCCACTACAGCCGCGGTGGGCTCACCATGCTGGCGGGGGTCGGGATCGTGGTCGTTGTGGGTGCCGCCCTGCTGACCGGCGGACCGGTGTCCCGGCTGCTGCAGTTCCGGCCGCTCGTGGCCATGGGCAAGTGCTCGTACTCGCTCTACCTGTGGCACATGCCGGTGTTCGTCATCCTGAACCGCGAGACCACGAGCTGGTCGAACCCGGTCCGGGTGGTGGTCGCTCTGGCCGCCACCGGAGCGCTCACCGCCGTGTCCTACTTCGGAGTCGAGCGGCCGATCATGCGCCGGGCCTCGGCCTCAGCCCGGCGCGACCGGGGTGAGCTGGTAGAGCAGCTGGTACGCGAACAGGGTGGGACGCACCCGCACGGCGGCGGCGTCGATCCGACGCACCGTCCGGCGCAGACCTCCGCCGTCGCTGGCCGTCGCTGAGCCCAGCCCGGCAGCGGCTTCGGCGTCGTCCGCCATGGCGCTGCCCCGCTCGACGACCTCCAACGGCAACCCGGTGTAGTCCCGGCGGGCGATGCGCCAGCCGTGCTCAGCTACCAGCCGCTCGAAGCTGGCCCTGGTGAAGAAGCGCAGATGGGTCTGGTCGAGGATGCCGCGACGGTCGTAGTCGAAGCGTCCGGCGGCCACCCGCAGCCGGGGATACCAGTGGGCGAAGTTGGGGATCGAGGCCCACAGCGATCCGCCCGGGCTCAGGACCCCGTGCAGCTCTCGCAGCAGCTGCTCGGGCCGGCGCACGTGCTCCAGCACATCTGCGGCGATCACCGCGTCGAACGGCCCCTCGACCTCGGGCGGCAGACCGTCGTCCAGGTCGGCCTGGATGAACTCGTCGACCCGGTCCTTGACCCCGTCGGCCGCGCTCAGGTCGATGCCGACCACGTGATGGCCGACCCGGCGGAGCTCGGCGGCGATGGAACCGTCGGCACAGCCCAGGTCGAGCACCCGCAGCGGCGTGGCCTGCTCGGTCAGCCAGCGCACGATCTTGCTGTGGGAGCTGGCCGCAGATGCCTTGGTCTCGTAAACGTCGCTGGCGAAGGCCATCTCGCCGGTGCCGAAGCCCATCTTGTGGGCCCGGTAGCGCACGACGTCCCGGGTGATCAGACGGGCGTACTTCAGCCCGTTCACATAGGAGATCTCGTCGCCGTAGAAGGTGGGGATGGGGATCTCGACGATGCGTTTGTCGGCCTCGACCAGCTGGATGATGATCTGGGTGTCGAAGTTGAAGTCGTTGTCGTTGGTGTGGAACGGCAACTCGTTCAGGGCATCGACCGAGTAGGCCCGATAGCCCGAATGCCACTCCGACAGATCGGACCCGGCCAGCGTGTTCTCGACCGCAGTGAGGATCTTGTTGCCCACGAACTTGTAGAGCGGCATGCCGCCACGCCGAGCGGACCCCTTCTCCAGCATTCGGGAGCCGAACACCGCGTCGGCTTCACCGCGCTCCAGCGGCGCCACCATGTCCGGCAGCTTCTCCGGGGCGTACTGGCCGTCGCCGTGGACCATGACCACGATGTCCATGCCGTTGTCGATGGCCCACTGGTAGCCGATCTTCTGGTTGCCGCCGTAGCCCAGGTTGCGCTCGTTGCGCATGACCTCGAGCGGCAGCGACGGATCGAGCTGCTGGTAGCCGAGACCCACCAGGTAGGTGCTGTCGGCGCTGTGGTCGTCGCTGACCAGGATCCCGCTGATGCGGGGTCGAAAATCCGCGGGGATGCGGTCGAGCACCCGGGCGAGAGTCCCAGCTGCGTTGTACGCCACCACCAGGATGCCGATCCGGGGTTGCATCGGCCGGCATCATAGGGTCCGCGGGCGCTGCGAGCCTGTTCCACGAGGGGCGGCTGGCATGGTCTTGACCGCGCCTGCAGAATAGGAGCCTGTGCGCGGACCGCTGGGATTTCTGACTGCATTCCAAGGTGGGGACCCCGACGGCAAGAGACCCAACGCCAACGTGGGCGCGGCGTTCTTGGTCGGCGCGCTGATCGTGGCACTGGTCGGACTCAAGTGGATGGGCTCGGCCGGGAGCGAGGGCGTGCCGCGTGGTCCCGATGGTTGGGCCCTGGGTGCCACCACCGTGCCCGGGGAGACACAGGGCGATGCCATCCCCGCCAGTCCCGCTGCAGTGGCCATCCGGGTCGGAGCCACCAACCCCGGCGCAGGTCCTCGGACCAGCACCACGACCACCACCCGACCGGGTCAACCCGGCACGACCGACTCCGGTCTGGCCACCGGCGGGGAGCCCGGCACCACGGACACCTCGGGCGACCCCGGCACCACCCAGAGCACCACCAGCATCCTCGGTTCCACGACGAGCGAGGACCCGACCACGAGCTCCACCGAGGACCCGACCACCACCAGCACGTCGGATCCACCTCCGTCGTCGGATCCGCCACCTCCATCTTCCGAGGGCACCGGGCTGCTGGGGTTCCTGCTGGTCCCCTTGTTCGGCCGTTAGGCCGGGCGGCGGGAGCGGCGCATCTCCCGCTTCTGCTCGATGAAGTCGACGAGCACGTAGTCGCCCAGGGTCTCGGGCGTGGTGAAGAACGCCCGCCCCTGGTTCAGCCGGGTCAGCTGCTCGACGAACGAGCGCAGGTGTCCGGTCGGATCGAGCATGAAGGTGTTGATGCGGATCCCCTCACGGGTGCAGCGCATCACCTCGCGCAGGGTGGCGTCCACGGTCTCGCGCACCGGTGGGTAGGCGAAGAAGGGCTCGGACATCCCGGGCACGAGGTGGGCCGTCGGCTCGCCGTCGGTGATCATGATGATCTGCTTGGTGCCGGACTGACGGGACAGCAGCCGCCGGCTGATCTGGAACCCGTGCTGCATGTTCGTGCCGTAGACGAAGTCCCACGACACCTCGGGCAGGTCGCGGGGCTTGATCTCCCGGGCCACCTCGCTGAAGCCCACGATCCCCAGGAAATCCCGGGGGAACTGGTCCGAGATCAGCGAGTGCAGCGCCATGGCCACCTTTTTGGCCGCCAGGAAGTTGTCGCGCATCGGCATGGACAGCGACAGGTCGAGCATCAGCACCGTGGACGAGCGCACCAGGTTCTCGGTCCGCTCCACCTCGAAGTCGTCGGGGCGCAGACGGACCGGGGTTCCGCCGCCCATGCGGGCCACGGCGTTGCGCACGGTCCGTTCGATGTGCAGGTTGAACGGGTCGCCGAACTCGTAGGGCTTGGTCTCGTAGGCCCGTTCGTGGCCGGAGCCGGACAGCTCCACGTCGTGGCGACCCAGGCGGTCCTTGGCCAGCTTCTGGAACAGGTCGTGCAGGGCGTTGCGGCCGATGCGGCGCAGCCCCTTGGGGGTCAGCTCCAGCCGACCCTCGCGCTGGTCGATGAGGCCGGCATCCTGCAGCAACCGGGTCAGCCGGGCCAGCTGGTCGAGGCTGCGGGCCGGGTCGTCGCCGAGGAGGTCGCGGGCTCGGTCGATGTCCACCTCGGCCAAGGCGCCGGGCTGGGCCGCGCCCCGTAGGACCTGCTCCAGGCGGTCCAGGTCGCCCAGCTCCTCGAGCGTCGCCGCGGCCTGGGCCAGCCCGAGCGGATCCTGTCCCGAGAAGCCGTAGCGCCGGTTCCAGCCCATCTCCGGGAACATGCCCTGCAACTGCGAGCCCAGCTGGTCGACCTGCCAGCGCAGGTCCAT